>JAYOYJ010000060.1:0-7120 GCA_038153485.1 Pontimonas sp.
GTCCGCAAGCGTGAGGCCTGCGAGGTGAGAAAGCCCCACTCCATCGCCCACATAACCTCCGGCTCTGCCGATTCCGCTCGAGCTATCCAGCGAGACCGAAGCGTGCCAGTCCCTGGGAACTCCCAGAACACCACCCCACGTGTGAGTGATGGCAGCATCACCGATTTGCGGGAACATCTCCTTCAGGGTTGTTTCGAGGGCCGTGAACACTCGGGGCACTCGGTCGAATGCCGGCGAGATGGCGCTTCCCCAGTGATACGGCGCCCCTCTGCCTCCAAACGCAAGGCGATTGTCGGCAGTGCGTTGACCATAAATGACCAGCGACCGAAAATCAGAGAACGTCATCCCGTGCGGTAGGCCGATGGCGTCAAAGACGGAATCGGGCAGCGGTTCGGTCGCAATCATGAGGGAGTAGAGCGGCAACGAGGTTCGACGGGTGGGACGCATCTGGCTGCGATAACCCTCGAGCGCATCGATGACGATGTCGCTGTGAACGTCGCCGTCGAGGTTGGTCACGACTCCGGGCCGGTAATCCAGGACCTCAGTCTTTTCGGCGATACGAATGCCTGCGCTCTCCGCGGCGGACGCGAGACCTCGGACCAGTTGTGCGGGGTGAATCCGCGCGCAGGCTGGATCAAACACGGCGCCCTGCGTGTGGCTTGCCTGCAGGGTGTCGTGCGGCTCTCTCCACTCCGGTGAATCAACACCAAGCCGAGCCGCCTCTGCCAACGCGGCAGAGGCCCGCGTCCGATGGATGTCTGCTCGCACGAGAGACGTCGTGCCCCCCTGGACAAAGTCGCACGCGATGTCGAGTTTGGCAGCCCACGTTCCCACCGAGGGCACACACTCGACCATGGCCTGTCTCATGGCGGTGGCGGCTTCCACACCGTGGCGTTGAATCAGTGCGCTGGTACTGGCGGGAAAAAGGGCAGATACCCAACCGCCATTGCGACCGGATGCTCCAAACCCCGCAATCTCTTTTTCGAGAATCAGAATCTTCGTCGTGGGAGATTGCTCAATCAGTGACAGAGCAGTCCAGAGACCGGTGTACCCGGCGCCCATGATGATGACATCCCACTTCGTGGCGCGCTCTGCAGGACTGAGCGGGGGTCGCGGAGTGAGGTCATCTGCCACACTCTCGTGCCACAGCGAGAGGCCTCGGTAGTCCGTCACGAGAGCTAAATCAGCTGGGAAGCCCGGGTGAGCACATCGCGCAGGATGGCTTCAATCTCGTCGAACTCCGCCGGACCAATAGTGAGTGGTGGAGCCAACTGGATCACAGGGTCCCCTCGGTCATCGGCACGGCAGTACAGGCCTGCTTCGAAGAGAGCTTTGGAGAGGAAACCACGCAAGAGCTTCTCCGACTCTTCGTCGGTGAAGGTCTCCTTCGTGACTTTGTCCTTGACCAGCTCGATACCGAAGAAGTAACCGGCTCCTCGAACATCGCCCACGATGGGAATGTCGAGCAACCGCTCGAGGGCAGCGCGGAACTTCGGTGAGTTCTTACGAACGTGTTCGTTGATGCCTTCTTCTTGGAAAATCTTGAGGTTCTCGAGAGCGACGGCCGCCGAGACGGGGTGTCCCCCGAAGGTGTAGCCGTGGTAGAAGGTCGTGTCGCCTGAGCTAAAAGGCTCGAATAACCGATCACTGGTGATCATCGCTCCGATGGGAGAGTAGCCACTGGTCATTCCCTTGGCGCAGGTGATGATGTCCGGAACATAGTCGAAGGCGTTACAGGCGAACATTTCGCCAATACGCCCAAAGGCACAAATGACCTCATCGCTCACGAGCAACACATCGTGCTTGTCGCAAATCTCTCGAACCCGTTGGAAGTAGCCAGGAGGCGGCGGGAAACACCCTCCAGAGTTTTGGACCGGCTCGAGGAAGACCGCAGCCACTGTTTCCGGCCCTTCGAACTCAATCATTTCCTCGATTCGATTAGCCGCCCACAGACCAAACTCCTCCTCAGTGCCACCGGGGAAACCCATTTCCTCGGCGCGGTAGTAGTTGGTGTTGGGAACCCGGAAACCACCGGGCGTGAGAGGCTCATACATTGCCTTCATCGCCGGGATTCCTGTGATGGCCAGGGCCCCCTGGGGGGTTCCGTGGTAGGCGACATAGCGAGAAATCACTTTGTGTTTCATCGGCTGGCCTTTGAGTTTCCAATACTGTTTGGCGAGCTTGAACGCGCTCTCTACTGCTTCACCGCCACCGGTGGTGAAAAAGACTTTGTTGAGATCCCCTGGCGCATAGTCGGCAAGCTTGTCGGCGAGTTCAATCGCAGCGGGGTGGGCGTAAGACCAGAGGGGGAAGAACGCCAGTTCCTCGGCTTGCTGCTTCGCCACTTCTGCCAGGCGCGCCCGGCCGTGGCCGGCATTCACGACGAAGAGGCCGGCCAAACCATCGATGTAGCGCTTGCCGTTTTCATCCCAAATGTGGTGGCCGTTTCCCTTGACAATGACGGGGACCTCAGCGCCGCCGGAGAGGGGACCTTGACGGGTGAAGTGCATCCACAAGTGGTCGCGCGCTTTGTCCTGCAGCGTCTCGGTTTTCTTGGAGCGCCGCGCTGTCTTCGGTGTTGCACGCTTCGGTGTCTTCTTGAGTTTCAACTTGTCGATAATCGTCATCGTGTTCCCCAGTCGTAGTGTTCTTTCTCCAGTGATAGATAGGTAAAGGTTTCGGTGTCGATCACACCGTCAATGGTGCGGATAGAGCCGTGCAGGATTTCTCGGAGTTCGTGGTCATCGACACACACGATTTCGGCCAGAATGTCGAATCGTCCGGTGGTGAGCACGAGATAGTCGACCTGGTCGATGCCTTTGAGCGTGTCGGCTACACGTCTGGCATCACCGTTGACCCGAATGCCGATCATCGCTTGGCGGTGAAATCCCAGTTGGGAGGGGTCAGTGACGGCAACAATCTGCATGATGCCGGCGTCCGTGAGTTTGCTGACCCGCTGACGAACTGCTGCTTCGCTGAGCCCGACGGCTTTGCCGATCTCGGCATAGGACTTCCTGCCATCGCGCTGAAGGAGGCTGATGATGTCCTTTGAGGACGCATCAAGAGTCACCGTCCGGGTCGACGCTGATTTCGGCATAGTGTGATTTTCGCATCTATTTTTATTTATTGCAATTGAAAACTCATTGTTTTGTTATTTTTTCAACGAATTTATGACCAAAAAGCCCCCTAGACCTCCGGCTTCATCCTGGGCTAGGGTATCGACATGACTACACGCACTCTGAAGAACTTTGTCAATGGTTCCTACGTCGAAGCGAAAGGCAAAGATGCCCTCGAGCTTGTCGACCCCGCCACGGAGGAGGTGTATGCACACTCACCGATCTCCAGCGAAGCAGATGTAGACGCGGCCTATCAAGCAGCCCAGAGTGCCTTCGAGACCTGGGGTGACACGACACCCGGTGAGCGTCAGCTCGCTCTTTTCCGCATTGCTGACGAGATGGAGAAGCGTGCGGATGAGTTTGCAGATCTCGAGTCGCAGGACACCGGAAAGCCTCGCGCCTCCCTTGTTGACGACGAAATCATGCTCAGCGTTGACCAGATTCGTTTCTTCGCTGGAGCAGCGCGAAACCTCGAGGGTCGAAGCGCTGGCGAATACATGAAGGACCACACCTCCATGATTCGTCGCGAGCCCATCGGTGTGGTGGGACAGGTCACACCCTGGAACTATCCGCTCAACATGGCGGTGTGGAAATTTGCTCCCGCCGTGGCAGCCGGTAACACCACGGTTTTGAAGCCCTCTGACACCACCCCTCAGACAACCTTGCTGCTAGCCGAGATTTGCTCGCTCCACCTGCCGCCCGGTGTTGTGAACGTCATCACGGGTGACCGCACCAGTGGTGCGGCGATGATCGACCACAAGATTCCTCAGATGGTGTCGATTACGGGCTCCGTGCGCGCGGGTATGGAGGTCGCGAAGGCTGCTTCAACGGATCTCAAGCGTGTTCACCTGGAGCTCGGTGGCAAAGCACCGGTCATTGTCTTCGATGATGCCGACATCGAGAAGGCTGTAGAGGGCATCGGTATCGCGGGGTACTTCAACGCGGGACAGGACTGCACCGCTGCGACCAGGGTCTTGGTTCACAAGAGTGTTCACGATGAGTTTGTCGCTGCGTTGACCAAGTGGGTTGCCGACAATGTGCAAACCGGTATGCCCAGTGACCCGAACACGTTCTATGGTCCGGTCAACAACCAGAATCAGATGACCCGTGTGATGGGCATGATTGACGCCCTGCCGGGTAACGCAAAGATCGAGACCGGTGGTGTTCGTCATGGCGACAAGGGCTACTTCATCGAGCCCACCGTGGTCACCGGACTCAAGCAAACCGATGACGCCATCCAAACCGAAATCTTTGGACCGGTCATTACTGTTCAACCTTTCACCCAGGAGAAGGAAGCCATGCAGATGGCCAACGACGTTTTGTATGGTCTCTCCTCCAGCGTCTGGACCAAAGACCACGGTCGCGCCATGCGCTTCGCGAAGGGGTTGGACTTTGGCGCGGTGTGGATTAACTGCCACATCCCGCTCGTCGCAGAAATGCCCCACGGAGGCTTCAAGCACTCCGGATATGGCAAGGACCTGTCCCACTACGGGTTCGAGGATTACACCCGCATCAAGCACGTCATGTCATTTATTGGAGAGTAGATACAGAACCGAAGAAAGAGAGTTACCAGGCCGTAACACCTGTCGTCATGGGATGGCGGGCGGGAGGTCTAGTATCAAATCAAACCCCGTGCACTAGCACCAGAGTGAATGAAGGAGTTCAATGATGAATCGTCCACTTCCCGAGGACCCGATGGTCCGCAGCCTCGTCAAGATGGCTCGCAAATCGCAACTATCGCGGCGTTCTTTTCTCGCGGGAGCCGGTGGTGGCGCCGTAGCACTGGGACTGGCTGCCTGCGCGGCAGATAGCGACATTGAGGCAGCGGAGGACATCTCTGCCTCGGATCCCACGCTGAACTGGTCGAACTGGCCGTTCTACATCGATGAGGACGACGACGGTAACTACCCCACGCTGGAGCGCTTCCAGGAGCAGACCGGAATCTCGGTCAACTACATGGTCGACTACGACGACAACAACACCTATTACGCCAAGGTTCGTGACCAGCTGCAGCTCGGTCAAGACATCGGTGCCGACATCGTCGTTCCCACGGAGTGGATGGCAGCTCGCTGGGGTCAACTCGGTTTTGTGCAGGAGCTCAACGAGGCCAACATTCCTAACAAGGCCAACGTTGTCGACTCTCTGGCCAACCCTGGTTGGGATCCCGGTCGCAAGATGAGCCTCCCCTGGCAGGGTGGTTTCGCAGGTCTTGCGTACAACGTCGACAAGGTCGGGGAAATCCGCAACGTCGAAGACCTGTGGGCTCCCGAGCTCAAGGGTCGTGTGGTCGTGCTCTCCGAGATGCGTGACACTGTGGGTCTTCTGATGTTGGCAAACGGTGTTGACATTTCGTCAGACTGGGGCGCCGATGAGTTCAACGCCGCACTTGATGTGTTGCGTGAGCAGGTCGAAGCCGGTCAGATTCGTAACGTGCGCGGTAACTCCTACACCGAGGACCTCGTCAATGAGGACGCCCTGGTGGCCATCGGATGGTCGGGTGATATCACGCTGATCAACTTCGAAAACGGTTACGACGACGGCGAAAAATGGAAGTTCGTGATTCCGGAAACCGGCGCCACGATCTGGAATGACACGATGGTCGTCCCGATCGGGTCTCCCCGCAAGACCAACGCAGAAACCCTCATGAACTACTACTACGAGCCTGAGGTTGCTGCTGAGGTTGCTGCGTGGGTCAACTACGTTACTCCGGTCAAGGGCGCTTACGAAGCTGCCATGGCAATCGACCCCGAGTTGGCTGAGAACAAGATGATCTTCCCTGACGAGGCAACTCTGTCTCAGGTGAAGGCCTTCCGCACTCTCACCTCCGACGAGGACAACGAGTACCAGGCAGCCTTCCAGGCCATCGCACTCGGCGCGTAGACCTAGGAGTCGACGACGAGATGTCTGACGCTTCAGCAAAACAATTTGCGGAGGCGGGCGCCGACCTGTCCTTGGTGAACGTCACTAAACGGTTCCCGGGGTTCACGGCTATTGACGACCTCTCGTTAGACATTCCTGCTGGATCCTTCTTCGCCCTGCTCGGGCCAAGCGGTTGTGGCAAGACCACGACGCTTCGGCTCGTAGCAGGGCTGGAGGAGCCCACTGAGGGACACATCCTGATCGGTGGCAACGACGTTACGTCGACGAAGGCTTATCAGCGGCCGGTCAATACGGTGTTCCAGTCCTATGCACTGTTCCCCCACATGACGATCCTCGAGAACGTCATGTTCGGCCTGAAGCGTAGGAAGATTGCGGATGCTGAGAAGCTGGCGCGTGATGCTCTCGCCTTGGTGGAGCTCGCCCATGTCGCCACGAGGAAACCTGCGCAGTTGTCCGGTGGGCAGCAGCAGCGCGTCGCTTTGGCCCGCGCCGTGGTCAACCGCCCCGCTCTGCTTCTGCTGGATGAGCCTCTGGGTGCTCTGGATTTGAAGCTACGTCGACAAATGCAGCTCGAACTCAAAGATATTCAATCTGAGGTGGGTCTCACCTTCTTGCACGTCACCCACGACCAAGAAGAGGCCATGACGATGGCCGACACCGTTGCCGTGATGAACCAAGGTCGCATCGAGCAGATGGGCGCACCCGAGGATCTCTACGAGTCTCCTCAGACCGCCTTCGTGGCGACGTTCCTCGGTCAGTCCAATCTTTTCGGCGGTGAGGTGACGGGGTCCACAGCGTCCGTGATTACAGTCTCGTCGCAGGGTCACGAGCTTCGAGTCCCAGTCGATCGAGCCGTTGCCCATCGCGGGACCGTCACAGTCGGTATCAGGCCAGAGAAGGTATCCCTGCACCAGAGCAAACCCAGTGCAGGTGCCGATGTGAGCGTCGTGGGACCTGGCCGAGTAGTGGATGCGTCGTTTAGCGGAGTGAGCACCCAGTACTTGGTGGATGTCCCAGGTCTAGGCGAGATTACGATCTTCGCCCAGAATACGTCGCTCGGTGAACACGCAAAACACGGCGACGAGGTGTATCTCTCGTGGCAGGTTGCTCACGCTTTTGGGCTC
>JAYOYJ010000061.1:0-7057 GCA_038153485.1 Pontimonas sp.
GCGCTCTACAGACTCTTGGAAACTGAGGTGATCAATTTTTTGAAGAAAGCTGTACACATCCCCGCCTTCACCACAGCCAAAGCAGTGATAAAAGCCCGCTTGAGGGCGAACATGAAAACTGGGGCTTCTCTCGTCGTGGAAAGGGCACAACCCTTTCATCGATCCCACTCCGGCGGACTTGAGCGTCACATAATCGCCCACCACATCGGCGATGTTGACGCGCTGTCGAACCTCGTCGATGTCACCGCGCTTAATCAACCCCGCCACAGGGCAAGTCTAGTTAGCAAGCGCTCCGGGCACAGAGGGTTCGCTGGGCTGTGCAGAACTCAGGCCTGCTCGAGCCTCTCGAACAGTGCCATTGCAGACTGATCGGTCAGCGATGCTACCTGGTCCACGACCACGCGCTGACGGCCAGCATCAGAGCCGGCCGCCATAAAGTCGGTTTGAAAAACAGAATCCATGAGCTCCGGATTGGCACTGAGGGCAGTAGCTAGGGTTTTCAGCACATCTCGTTGATGGTGATACACCGGTTGACGCGCGGTGTGAGACATCACATGCACCGCAACGAGACCCTTGAGGAGAGCAATTTCATCCCTGGTTTCGGAGGGTACAACCAGGGTTCCCAGTCCATCTACCGTCTCCACAGAGGATGTCAGGGCAAACCGGCCAATCAGGGTGCTGGTGAGGTTCTTGAGAGACGCCAGTTGAGCCCTGGAGGTAGAGAATTCGGTCACCCAGCCCGGCACCGCAGAGAGTCTCTCCCAAGCCGCGGTGAGCGGGTCTGGCGATGCGGTGCCCACCCAGGTGGCCATATCGTGAAGGATTCCGTCACGATCGTGTTTCGAGTGAAGCGAAGCGGGATCGAGATACCCGTTGACGATGGCATCTTCAAAGTCGTGCACGGAGTAAGCAACATCGTCCGAGAAATCCATCACCTCAGCCTCAAGAGTGAGCCTGCGCTCCGGCATCCCCTCCCTTGCCCACGCAAATACCTCCTGATCATCGGAATACACGCCAAACTTCTCTCGACCACTGGGGTCAATATCGGGCTGTTCAGCACTCCAGGGATACTTGATACTCGCCAGCAGGCTTCCCCGAGTGAGATTGAGCCCGCGCGGAACACCAGAGGAATCGACTGATTTCGGCTCGAGTCTGGTCAGCAATCGGAACGATTGGGCATTTCCTTCAAACCCACCGCACTCTGTAGCCCACTCGGAGAGTGCACGCTCACCGTTGTGGCCAAAGGGCGGATGGCCCAGATCGTGGGCGAGGCAGGCTGTTTCAACCACATCGGCGTCCAAACCGAGCCTGCTAGCCAGTTCGCGACCAATTTGTGCAACCTCGAGCGAGTGAGTCAACCGGTTTCTGGCGAAATCGAGGCCCGCGGTGGGCGAAAGCACCTGAGTCTTCGCCGCTAAGCGTCGCAAGGCCGAGGAATGCAGGAGTCGACCGCGATCTCTCGCGAAATCACTGCGAGAAGACGAGTGGGTTTCGGGGACAAAACGCTCGCGATCAAACGCGCTATAGGTCTTAGCCACCGCTCGAATCCACTTCTGCCAGGCGCAGGTTCTCGCGCTCACCCTGGCTGAGCTCGCTACTCTCCAGCCATTTATCGGGCAGAGCAACTCTCTTCGGGGATCCTTGGCGGCCCCTGGGTCCTTCAACACCTTCACCGGGGTAGGGAGCAGACCAATCAAGCTCACCCAGCACGTCATCAATCTGTTGGAGCGACTCCACGGTGGCGAGCTGGGCCCGGATATGGCCCCCCACCGGATACCCCTTGAAGTACCAGGCGACGTGCTTACGAATGTCCCGACAGGCTCGGTCTTCATCCCCGTCAAAAAACTCGACGAGTAACTCCGCATGACGCCGAAAAGCCTCAGCTACTGCGCCAAGGCCAGGCTGAATGCGGAGACCCTCGCCGCGAAAAGCAGCTTGAAGGTCCCCGAAGAGCCACGGTCGACCCAGACAACCACGACCGACGACAACGCCGTCACACTCGCTCTGATTCACCATCGCAAGAGCGTCCTCAGCGCTCCAAATATCTCCGTTACCGAGAACGGGAACACCGGAAATCTGCGACTTCAATTCGCCGATAGCATCCCAATCGGCATGGCCCGAATAAAACTGGGACGCAGTCCTCGCGTGAAGGGCAATCGATGCAACCCCGGCACCTTCTGCCGCTTTTCCAGCCTCCAGGAAGGTCAGATGCGTGTCATCAATACCTTTGCGCATTTTGATGGTGACAGGAACGTCGCCGGCAGCACTCACAGCACTCTCCACGATGTCACGGAACAGGCTTCGCTTCCACGGCAACGCCGCTCCCCCACCTTTGCGGGTCACTTTGGGAACAGGGCAGCCGAAGTTGAGATCGATATGGTCTGCTTTGTCCTCACCGACCAAGAAGCGAATCGCTTCCGAGATGGTGGTGGGTTCCACCCCGTAGAGCTGAATACTTCGAGGGGTTTCGGATTCGTGATGTTTGATCAGGCGCATGCTGGTGGGGGTTTTCTCCACCAGGGCTCGACTCGTGATCATTTCGCTGACATAGAGGCCTGCACCATATTCGCGACACAAACGACGGAAAGCTGTGTTGGTGATGCCCGCCATGGGCGCAAGAACCACTGGCACATCGAGCGTGAGGGCGCCGATATTCAGCGGCTTCTGGGCGAGAAGGGGCCCTGCCATAGCTACGCTCCTACGAGCGCTGCGGCGAGGTAATACTGGAGCTTATCCAGGGACACCCGCTCCTGGCCCATACTGTCACGCTCCCGGACCGTCACAGCATTGTCTTCTAGGGACTCAAAATCCACGGTGATAGCAAAGGGGGTTCCGACCTCGTCGTAGCGACGATAGCGACGCCCGATTGCTCCCGCATCATCGAATTCGACATTCCAGTACTGACGAAGGTCACCGGCAACCTTCTGAGCAAGCGGCGACAGCTCCTCATGGCGAGACAGAGGCAAAACCGCAGCCTTGATCGGAGCAAGTCGCCGATCAAGTCGGAGCACCGTTCGCTTGTCCACTCCACCTTTGGCGTTGGGGGCCTCATCTTCGTGGAAAGCATCAACCAGGAATGCCATCAGAGAGCGCGTGAGACCCGCAGCAGGTTCGATGACATAGGGCGTCCAGCGCTCGTCGAGCGCTTGGTCAAAGAACGAAAGGTCAGCTCCCGAGTGCTTGCTGTGGGTGGACAGGTCGAAGTCTGTCCTGTTGGCCACACCCTCGAGCTCCCCGAATTCGCCAGACGAAAAGCCAAACCGGTACTCAATGTCCACGGTCCGTTTCGAGTAGTGCGAGAGCTTTTCTTTCGGGTGCTCATAGAGACGGAGGTTCTCCGGATTAATCCCGAGATCCGTGTACCAGGTAAAGCGCTCGTCGATCCAGTACTGATGCCATTCCTCGTCTTCACCCGGTTTGACGAAGAACTCCATTTCCATTTGCTCGAACTCGCGGGTTCGGAAAATAAAGTTCCCGGGGGTGATTTCGTTGCGGAAGCTCTTCCCGATCTGAGCCACACCGAAGGGGGGCTTCATGCGGGCAGTAGAGACGATGTTGTTGAAATTGACGAAGATTCCTTGAGCGGTCTCGGGTCGCAAATAGTGCAACCCCGCTTCGTCATCGACGGGCCCCAAAAAGGTCTTCAGAAGCCCACTAAATTCCTTGGGTTCCGTGAATTGACCCTTTGTCCCGCAGTGTGGACACGCAATATCGCCAAGTCCGTTTTCTGGGGCGCGACCCTTCTTCTCCTCAAATTCTTCGAGGAGATGGTCAGCACGGTAGCGCTTGTGGCAACTCAGGCACTCCACCAGCGGGTCAGAGAACACCTCGACGTGTCCGGAGGCCTCCCAGACGGCTTTGGGGAGGATGACCGCGGAATCCAAGCCCACCACGTCGGCTCGAGACTGAACCATCCGTCGCCACCATTGGCGCTTGATGTTCTCTTTCAATTCGACACCTAAGGGGCCGTAGTCCCACGCAGAGCGGGAACCGCCGTAAATGTCGCCCGACTGGAACACGAAACCGCGACGCTTGGCAAGCGCAATCACGTTGTCTAGCTTGCTTGTAGCTGCCACTAGTTGGTGCTCCCTTGATTCCTGGGGCTACTCACCCGACACAGAGTCTCTATCTTAGCTAGAGGCTTTCTTTCCAGGCTTCGGTTGGTCCACAGCCCCACCAAAGCGTCGAGCTCGGGTTTGATACTGAGCAATCGCATCCCACAGTGCTCCGCGGTTCATATCGGGCCAGAGGGTATCCAGGAAAACTAATTCGGCGTAGGCACTCTGCCACAACAAGAAGTTGCTGGTCCGCTGCTCCCCTGAGGTCCGCACGAACAGGTCCACGTCGGGTTGACCCGGGATGTAAAGGTGCTTACCGAGTGTCTTTTCGGTAATCCTGTTCGGAGACAGTGAACCCTCAGCCACCTCACTGGCTATGTCCCTCATGGCGTCAATGATTTCGGCGCGACCTCCGTAATTGACACACATTGTCAAGGTGAGAGCGGTGTTCTTGGCCGTCAGCTTCTCCGCCGCCTCTAAGTCTTTGATGACACTCGACCACAGTTTTGGGCGCCGACCAGACCAGCGAATCCGCACACCCCACTGGTGAAGCTGATCCCTGCGGCGGCGGAGGACATCCCGGTTGAAACCCATGAGGAATCGGACCTCCTCGGGAGAACGATTCCAGTTTTCTGTCGAAAACGCGTACACAGAAAGATGTGACACCCCGACCTGGAGTGCTCCAGCGACGACATCGAGTAGCGCGGCCTCCCCTGCCTTATGCCCCTCTACTCGGGGAAGACCCCGGGAATTAGCCCATCGTCCATTGCCATCCATTACCAGGGCAACGTGAGCAGGTATTTTGTCCGGGTCCAGTGGTGGAGGCTGCTGCCCTGTCCAATCCACGGGGAGAAACTCAGCAGGACTCATCGAACCACCTCTCCCGCTGCTCGATCAACGTGCGCCAGAGATTTCACGTTTCGCTCCAGGTGATACTGCGTATAGGCCGCGATGAGGCCAGAGACCTGCGACCGTGTCGTCGAATCAGAGGCCTCCGCTACGTCCCACGTTCCTTCGAGAAGCGCTAAGAGCAGTTCTTTGGAGCCATCACGTAAGCGGGGTGAACCAGCAGGGGCCGCCTCATCGGAGACGACACCTCCAAGCGACACCGCAAATGCGCGATGGTCGCCGGTCTCTCCGGTCACGGCACAAGACTCCAGGCTCGGCGACCAGCCCGACAAAGCCAATGCCCGCAAGAGGTAGGAGTCAACGATGAGTCCCGACTCATGGTCTCCCGCAGCGAGCGCTCCCAGTCCTCCTAGCAGTAGCGAGTAATCGGCTGGCTGGTAATCGTGCTCGGTGAGTTTGTCCGCCGTCTCCACCATCACCATGGCGCAGGTGTATTTTCCATAGTCCTTACCTATTGCTTGGCTATGGGAACTGAGAGTTTCCGCCTGTTGGATGATGTCAAGGCTTTTTCCCTCATAAAACAGGGCATCCACCTGGTTGAACGGCTCCAGCCTGGCCCCAAACCGAGACGATGTCTTCCGGATTCCTTTAGCCACCGCGCGGATTTTTCCGCGCGAGCGGCCCAAAAGGGTCACGATCTTGTCGGACTCACCGAGAAGGTGCGTGCGGAGCACAATCGCATCATCTCGGTAGGTAGGCATGCCCCTAGTATTCCCTGACGCCCCGTCTTTACGCCTCGGGGCACACGTGGAGCTGTTTAGAGAGCTCCGACGAGTTCCCTGGCGGGAGTTTCGAAACGGAGTGCTCGGTTTACCGCAGAGACAATCGCTTTCAGTGATGCGGTGGAGATATCTCCGTCGATTCCCACACCCCAGAGTGTCTTCCCGTTGACCTCGAGCTCCACATAGGCCGCGGCGAGAGCATCGCCACTGGCGCTCAACGTGTGCTCGACGTAGTCAAACAAGCGAATCTCGACGCCCTGATCTGCGAGAACTTTCAAGAAGGCGGCGATGGGTCCATTTCCTTCCGCGGTCGCCTCCATCTGGTCTTCCCCAGAGCGAAGCTTCACCTGCAGGGACACAGAGCCATCCATGTCGCTGGCGGAGCGAGTAGAGAGCAGCTCGTAGTGACCCCACTTTGCCTCAGCATCGCTAGCTGGTAGGTACTCGTCTTGGAAGATGGTCCAAATCTGGTCACTGGTGACCTCTCCACCTTCAGCGTCAGTTTTGGCCTGGACGACTTGAGAGAACTCGATTTGGAGTTTCCGGGGCAAGTCGAGCGCGTGATCGGTCTTCAACAGGTAAGCAACCCCGCCCTTACCGGACTGCGAGTTGACCCGAATCACTGCCTCATAGGTGCGACCCACGTCTTTGGGGTCGATGGGCAGGTAGGGAACCGCCCATTCGAGGTCATTGACGTCGACACCGCGCTCGGTGGCCTCCGCTTCCATCGCTTCAAAGCCCTTCTTGATGGCATCTTGATGCGACCCACTAAACGCGGTGTACACCAGATCCCCGGCCCACGGGCTCCGTTCATGAACACTCAACTGGTTGCAGTACTCCGCGGTGCGCTTGATCTCGTCGAGATCACTGAAATCAATTTGCGGGTCAATTCCCTGCGTAAACAGGTTCAAACCCAGCGCCACGAGGTCAACGTTTCCGGTCCGTTCACCGTTTCCAAAGAGGCACCCCTCAATACGGTCGGCCCCGGCCATGTAGCCGAGCTCTGCGGCCGCAATAGCGGTGCCGCGGTCATTGTGTGGGTGCAGGCTCAAAATTACATTCTCGCGGTGGTGGAGGCTGCGTGACATCCACTCAATCGAATCCGCATACAAATTCGGAGTCGCCATCTCGACGGTGGCAGGCAAGTTAATGATGACTTTTCGATCCGGAGTGGGCTCCAAAACCTCGAGCACCTGATTACACACATCGAGGGCGAATTCCAGTTCAGTACCCGTGTAGCTCTCGGGAGAGTACTCGTAGTAAATCTCCGTGCCGGGCACTAGCTCTTCCATGGAGCGACAGAGTCTTGCGCCCTCCAGAGCGATATCGATACTCCCCTGGGTGTCGGTGCGGACCACTACCTCGCGG
>JAYOYJ010000062.1:0-5304 GCA_038153485.1 Pontimonas sp.
TCTGCTTGATCACTCCAGCCTCGCTCGATGGTGACAGCTCGAAGTTCACTGGCCAGGCGGCCATCAGCGCGGGTCATGACGTCTCCTCACGGGTGTTCTCAATCCAGTGGCGGAAGTCTTCCGCGCGGTGTTGGTAATCACGGTACTGGCCGAAGCTGGGTGCAGCGGGCGAGAGCACGACGTAATCTCCTGGCCCCGCGAGTTCCCGCGCCCTCGTCACGGCAGCCTTCATATCGGGAACCACCTCGAGGTGAACCTCCCCCGCGATACCCGCTGCCTCTAATGCTTCGCGGAATAAACCCACCAACTTGGAGCCGCTCGCGGGTAAACCGAGGATGTGGCGTGGAGCACTGGCCACCACCTGGTCAACGAGCGGTTGGTAATCGACTCCCCTGTCTTGACCGCCCACGATCCACACCATGCCCGGTGAGCTCAAAGACCGCAGCGCAGCAGCACCTGCCTGCGGATTGGTGGCGAGGGAATCGTTGATGAACACCAGTTGACTCGGGTCCTCAATGCGCTCGAGCCGGTGAGAGAGACCCTGGAAGTTCTCCAACACCTGCGCGATAACCCCCTGGTCGAGCAGACCGGTGGCATCGGCCAGAGCTACTGCCATCAGCATGTTCTGGTGGTTGTGTGTGCCAACAATCCCGGATCGTCCGGTATGGAAAAGCTTCTGCTCTCCCCGACACAGCCACGAGTCCTCGCCGTCGGCCTCGAGGTGCCAGAGCTGACCCTGCCCCACCCAGGTGACGGGAGCGTTCGGGAAACGCGACTCGATTTCGTGTCGCAGTGTCTCGTCATCGGCGTTGGCCACCACGGTCTCTGGCCCGTTGGCAAGTATCGAGAGCTTGTCGCGGTAGTAGGTCTCGATATCTCCGTGCCAATCGAGGTGTTCGGGAAAAAGTGAGGTCACCCCCACCACTCGGGGTGATGACTCCAGGTAATGGCATTGAAAACTCGAGAGCTCGACCGCGTAAAAATCTGTGGCATCGAGTCCGACGAGGGGAATACCCATGTTTCCCCCAAGCCCGACATCGACCCCGGAGCCCTCGAGCAGAGCATGGACAAGCGTTGTGGTCGTCGATTTCCCCTTTGAGCCGGTAACGCCCACCATGTGGTCACGGTGCCGGGCCACAAACAGTGCACTGCTCGAGGTGAGGGACAGAGGCAGGCCCGACAGGGCCTGGTGGAGCTCACTGGTCATAGGAATTCCCGGCGACACCACAGCCATCGAGGCGTTTCGAGCGGCCACTGGCAACTCTGCGGGATTCTGTGTCACAAAGACAGGAATATCCGGAAAAGCCTGCCGAAAGTCATGCGTCGCCTGGCCTTCTCGCCCGTCGAGGGCGACCACGGTGGGCGCGGGGTCGAGTCCGACCATCCGGGAAGCCACAGCCTGACCTTCTCTTCCCACGCCAACAATCAGAACGCTCTGACCGGCTAAGTCCGAGATTGTGAGCGGTGCTTTAGGCAAGAACACTTCCCAGTGTTTCAAAGGGTGCGGGGAGGTGGAGTCGGCCGTGTCGCTCGCCCAGTACCCGATCCTCGAGCTCGGGGTGCGGGTGCAGGAGCTCCGGCATTTCCTGCGTGAGAGCGGTCACGACGGCGCTCTTCGACCAATCGCTTTGGTGGGCAATCCAGGTGAAACTCAACAGTGACTCGGCTTGCTCACCCACGCACTCAAAGGGTCGGTGCTCGTGAAGACCCAGTAGAGCTCTATAACCCTCTACCTGAGTGGGGTTATCCAGAAGGTTGTCCGCAAACATCCGCGTGAGGGAGGTGGAGGGAATAAAGGGGCTCAAGATGAGGAAGATGAAGCGACACTTGTCGCACTCGCCACACCACCTGGCATCATCGACACCTTGGCGAAACGCCCGGTTACAGCTGGTAATCACGGGGTGATATTCCGGCAGGGCAGCGAAGTAGCGCGCGATCTGAATTTCACTGTAGGGGCGCAGGAGCGAGAAGTACGCACCGGCGGAGAGGCCCGCCTGAGGCCCCAGCATGTCTTGCAGGAGACCCTCGGCTTCCTCCGATTTCGACCACTGGTGATTGACCTCATGGCCCTCCCACTCGAGGGTCGCCTCGGACGCACTCGCTTCGAGAGACATCACCACCGGACCGAGGCCGATGATCCGTGCTTGAACCAGGGCGATCAGGGAATTCATGGCCGTCACCGGAACGTGCCCGTTGAGAGCTCCCTGCCCGTTGAGTTCGAGGAGCCTGGAATCGAGCTCCCTCGTCGCGGCGAGAACGGGGTAGCCCTTGATGCGACCCACTCGGTAGATGATTTTGTTCGGGTTGACCGCGAATTGAACCGGGTGCATTCGTGCCGCTGCCAACAATTCAACGGTCACCACGGAATCTTTGCCACCACCGATAGGAACCAAAGGATCACCAGAGGGTGTCAGGTGGGTCTCAGCAGGCCATGCTTCAGCCGCTGGCGCCTCGTGGGCAATCTCGGGTGACACAAGACTCGGGAACGAGTTGCGATAGGCGTATTCAGCCAAACCCTCGCGGAGGACGGAGTTAAGATACTCCAATCCCTCCTGTGTCATACCCTCCACGGCCACCACATACCGGGAAGGAGCGGCGGCCTTGTAGTAGCTGATCCCCAAAACGGCGCCCAGGATCACGGCGAGCGAGCGAACTCGAGCCCAATCCACCTCGTGTTCCGCGCGGACGGGTGTGAACGCTATCCGCTCCGTGAATTCCTGGGTGTCATCGGGTGAGACCAGCTCATATCGGAACGAAAAACTGAAATCCTCCGCGGAAAAATCAGCGCCGGTGTAGCGAAATTCGGTGTAGAGGGACGGATCGAACACCATCGCAGTCCACACCTCCTGTGTCATTACCTCGCTCGGCAACCCCCTCATCTTACGCCCGGGGGTCCGGGGAGTCCGCTAGTACTCGCTGCGGGAGGATTCTTGCTCGAGAACCTGATCGAGATCACTCAGTCGCTTCAGACCGGCAAGGGGTTTCGACAAGCGATGGTTTCCCCGCAGGGCATCCTGGTGGCCATGCAGAAAATTCCAGTACCCCGCGGTCATGGGACACGCGGTGTCCCCCACCCGGACTGAGGGCTTGAATGCGCACGAGCCGCAATAGTTGGTCATGGTCTTCAGGTATGCCCCACCGGAGGTGTAGGGCTTGGTGGCAACCTGACCCCCGTCGGCGTACTGGGACATCCCGATAACGTTCGCAGGCATCACCCAGGGCGTTCCATCAACAAAGACATCGACAAACCAATCATTGAGCTCCCTCGGACTAAAGCCTCGCTGAAGGGCAAAGCTTCCTAACACCATGAGGCGGTTGATGTGGTGGGTCCAGCCTCTGGCGTGGACTTCGCCCAACACCTGAGCGATGCATCGGGAGCGAATATCGGTGGCATCGAGCTCGAGCCACCACGCAGGCAGGGGTGTTTGGTGGCCCAGGTAGTTCTGCCCCGTGAAATCCGGTCCCAGGTGCCAATACAGGTGCCACACCCAGTCCCTCCACCCCATCACCTGGCGGATAAAACCCTCTGCACTGGAGAGACCCACGCCACCATCGTGATAGGCACCGAGCACTCGCTCGATGACTTCGGTGGGGTCGAGCAGTCCCAGGTTCAGCGCAGGAGAGAGCAGGGAGTGCGACATAGCCCAGTCCCCCACCATGGCGGCGTCCTCGTGGGGACCAAACGTCGCCAATCTCGTGGTGACAAAGTGCTCCAGCGCTTCGAGGGCTTCCGTGCGAGTCGCAGGAAAAAGCCTCGGCCCGTCCGCGCCCACGAATTGGATACCCTCGGTGGCCTCAAGATGGTCGAGGTAGTCGCGGACCTCGCGATCGATATCGTCCTCCACCGGATACCAGGGCGCTTCCACCCCCAAGGTGTCCTGATTCTTGGGTGGGGCCTCACGGTTGTCGTGGTCGAAATTGAACTGACCACCTTCTGGTTCGAGTCCACCCTTGGCACCAGGAACCATCAGGTAGCCGGTCTCTGCGCGTTGGTGACGATAAAAGCTCCCCATCAGCAAGCGCTTGGACTGCCCCGACGCCCACGCTTGAAACTCCGCCTCACTGGCCACAAAACCCCTCGAGGGGTGCACCTCGATTTCCGCGGTGGACGACAAATCAGACACCAGGGTGCGAAGACCCCAGGATGTGGGGTTGACCACACTTGCATCAAGCCCACCCAACACGTCGTGGTAGGTCTCTCCGCGGAGCACTGTGGCGCGCTCACCGAGTTCCTGGGCCCGGTGGCGCAGGGCGGACAGGATCAGGTGTGCTTTTTGCCGGTGGTATCGGCGCCGCCGAAAGGGCCCTAAAACTTCGGGAATGATGACGTCCTGGTCCTCCACGAAATGCGGACCCAACTGGTCCGCGAAGAGGATGCGGGGAAGCTTCTGCGACATTTCCGCCAGTGTAGGTGGAAAGGCTGAACGGTAGGCTTTGGGGCGTGTCTACCGCCTTTTTGACCGACCACTATGAGTTGACCATGGTGGATGCCGCCCGGAAGTCGGGTCGGGGTGAGCGCAGTGCGGTGTTTGAGGTTTTTGCCCGGCATTTGCCCCAGGGCAGGCGCTACGGAGTGGTCGCGGGGACAGCGCGACTGATGGAGGCCATCCAGGAGTTTCGTTTTGGGGCGAGTGAACTGGCGTTTCTGAGGGATAACGGGATTGTGTCCGCGGACACCCTGGATTGGCTGGAGGCCTATCGCTTTAGCGGCTCCATCCACGGCTATGCCGAGGGGGAGCTCTATTTCCCGGGTTCCCCGATTCTGCGGGTTGAAGGGGAGTTTCAGGAGGCAGTGCTCTTGGAAACCCTCATTTTGAGTGTTCTCAACTACGACTGCGCTGTAGCGAGTGCGGCCAGTCGTATGGTGCAGGCTGCTGACTCGAGAACACTCATCGAGATGGGTGCTAGGCGAGCCAATGAGAGCGCCGCGGTGGCCGCCGCCAGGGCGGCCTATATCGCGGGCTTTGATGCCACCAGCAACTTAGAAGCCGGCCGGAGCTTTGGGATTCCGACCAGAGGAACCGCAGCGCACTCCTTCACCCTCTTGCACGATTCGGAAGAGGAAGCCTTCTCCGCACAAATCGAGGCCATGGGTGTCGGAACAACCCTTTTGGTCGACACGTTCGATATCGAAGCGGGAGTGAACACCGCCATCACGGTTGCGGGAACACAACTCGGGGCCGTCCGCATCGACTCGGGTGATCTACCCATCGTGGTTCGTTCCGTCCGGGAGCAATTGGATGCCCTCGGGGCCACAGAAACCAAGATTGTGGTGACCAACGACCTCAACGAGCACACGATTGC
>JAYOYJ010000062.1:5404-7039 GCA_038153485.1 Pontimonas sp.
GGCCCGTGATCACCACCGCCGTGCGATTTCAGAGCTGCCACCATCGGGGTTTTCCCTCAGCGTTGGTGAGCCCGCTATCCCCACCCGAGTCATTTGATGGACCGGATTACCATAGGACTATGAGCCAAGACACCGAGGGAACCACGGATGTTCTCGATCGTGAACTCGAGAAACTGCTCAACGAGGAGCAGGTCGAAGACGGTGATCACGACCGCTATTCGCACTATGTGAAGAAGGACAACATTCTCAAGAGCGCGCTGTCGGGCAAACCCGTTATCGCACTGTGTGGGAAAGTCTGGGTTCCTGGCCGCGACCCGGAAAAGTTCCCGGTCTGCCCGACCTGTAAAGAGATTTACGAAACACTCCGCGACGAGTAATTAGAGGTCGCCGAGCGTCACTTCCACGGTGTAGCTGTTTCCCGCGCGCACGTATGTCAGGGTGGCCTCCGAGCCACCCGGTAGCACTCGCACCTGCGCGGTGAGATCAATTCGGTTGGTGACCGGTAACCCATTGAATCGAGTGACCACATCACCCGCACGGATTCCCGCGCGATCAGCTGCTCCACCTGGAGTCACACTGTCGATATACGCTCCCGTCACGGTCGCCGAAGCAACCGAGCTCGCATCCGTGACGAGTGCTCCCAGTAATCCGTGGCTTGCTTTACCCGACTGGATAAGTTCGTTTGCTACCCGCAGAGCAAAGTTCGAGGGAATAGCGAAACCCAACCCGATACTTCCCGATCCTTGACCACCGGTTGACGCGATAGCGACGTTGACACCGATGAGCTCACCAGAGGTATTGAGTAGCGCACCGCCCGAGTTTCCGGGGTTGATAGAGGCATCCGTTTGAATCACCGGAAGCGAGATGGTTTGTCCAATGGACACGCCACCTGGCAGATCAAAATCGAACTGTCCATCCTCTTCACCCGGAGCGCTCGAGGCTCCGACGGTGATGCTGCGGTTGATGGCAGAAACAATCCCGCTGGTTACGGTGCCGGGCAGGCCAAGAGGTGCTCCAATGGCGATCGTGTCATCCCCCACGTTGAGGGCATCCGAGTTTCCGATTGCCATCACCGGGAAGGGGCCCTCGCCTTCGAGTTTGAGCACGGCAATATCGGAGAGGATGTCACGGCCGACAACCTCGGCCCCGAGGAGCCTGCCATCTGAGGTTGTCAACCGAACCGCTGGTTCTTGCGCTCCAATGGAGACCACATGGGCGTTGGTCATGACGTATCCCTCTGAGGAGATAATCACTCCGGACCCACTGCCAGCGCCCTGTGCGCCGGCGACTTCAATGGTCACGACCGACGGCATGGCAGTGGCTGCCACCGCCGTGATTTCGCTCGCCTCAGCGGGCGCGTTGACCGTGATGGTTTGGGGAGCCTGAATTCCAGGCGAAACCAAACCCCTGGACGAGAGGTTCCAGATGGCAAACGCGCCACCTGCTGTTCCCCCCAAAAGACCTCCGACGAGAAGGGCAGCGGTCACAAAAACTCCGAGCGTGCGGGCACGCTTCTTGTCCGCTTCTTGGGCGCGAACCTGGGCTCGGCTGTAGCTATCGGAGATTCCCGAATAGACCGAGGGGGCAAAAGGTGAGACTTTATCGGTGGTAACTTCCGGCGCCTGCTCGGTGTTT
>JAYOYJ010000063.1:0-6587 GCA_038153485.1 Pontimonas sp.
CCCCGTGTCACCAGCTCTAGGCGAACTTCAGGTAACTCGACAACCTCAAGGTTCCGAACCAGTCTTCGACGAAACAGAACATCAGAGCCATAAGCTCCCCAAAAGTCCTCGTCATAGCCACCAACTGACCAGAAGAGAGACCGACTAAGGAAGTAGCTGTTCACATGAGAGGGGACGACTTTTTCGGAGAAGTGAGCCTTCCTGCCAAGAGTGAAGACCCTATCCTCGTCCGCTATCTTCTCGAGTTCAAGAAGAGTAGATTCAGGGACGACATGGTCGATATCCGTCAAGAGTAAGTAATCCCCTACGTTCCGTGCCGCATCTTGGTTCCACGGCTTGTCCCGCAGGATACGGAATGTTCGAACATTCCTTATCGGTAGATCATGAAGGATTTCCGAGGCCGGAAACAGGGGAGAGGCATCATCCACAATGATGACTTCAACCCTCTCGGCCACGTGCCTCGAGTACTGAGAAATCACGTCAAGCTGAAACTTCAGCATTTCGGGATTGTCGTAGTACGGGAATACCACCGAAATTCGAGGGGTCTGCTTAGAAGGTGGCTCGAGATCTTCCATGGCATCCTCATTTTTTCTAAGTAGAACCGCAGTGCTCGACGGTAGCGGGGCGTTCACTAAGCTCTAGTAGATGCACGCCAGCTTATTCCGAAAGGACATTCGATGAGGGTTCTTGTGACAGGAGGAGCAGGCTTCATTGGTTCGAACTTTGTTCGGATGGCTATCGGCGACAGGCTAAAAGGGCTTGAGGGCGCGGACATCACAGTCCTAGATTCGCTGACATACTCGGGGACTCTCACCAACCTGAAAACAGTCTCAGATTCCGCCCGCCTTACGTTTGTGCATGGAGATATTCGAGACCGAAACCTTGTACGCAAGGTCTTCGAAGGTCAGGACGCTGTGGTCCACTTCGCGGCAGAAAGCCATGTTGACAGGTCGGTCAAAGACTCGAGAATCTTTGTAGAGACCAATGTCTTGGGGACTCAAACTCTGCTCGACCAGGCTGTATCGTCCGAAATAAGCCACTTCATCCATGTGTCAACTGATGAGGTTTATGGCAGCATCGACGTTGGCTCCTGGGATGAGAACCAACCTCTCCTTCCCAACTCGCCGTACTCAGCAAGCAAGGCATCGAGTGATCTCCTTGTGCGCAGCTACCATGTCACGCACGGGCTAAATGCTCGAATCACGAGATGTAGCAACAACTATGGTCCCCACCATTTCCCAGAAAAAGTCATCCCCCTTTTTGTGACTAATCTCCTCGACGGGAAGAAGGTGCCACTGTATGGAGATGGCGGGAATATCCGGGATTGGCTCCATGTCGACGACCACTGCCGTGGGATTGCCCTCGTCCTGGCTCATGGTCGGGCGGGTGAAATTTATAACATCGGCGGAGGAACAGAATTGACCAATTCAGAGCTCACGTCTTTGTTGCTTGAGGCGACCGGCAGGGACGAAACATTTATCGAGAAAGTGACCGACAGAAAAGGCCACGACCGAAGATATAGCGTTGATATCTCGAAGATTACGGGCGAGCTCGGATACAAACCGGAGGTTCCCTTCAAACAAGGGTTGCGAGATGTCATTGAGTGGTATCAGCAGAACCGCTGTTGGTGGGAACCGCTCAAAGAGCGAACTGCTCTATGACTCGAGTCATGGTCATCGGCTCAGCTGGAATGCTGGGACAAGAACTCGTTCGAGTTCTCGAAGACCTTGATGTAGCGGGAACTGACAGAGCAAGTCTCGATATCCGGATTCGGGACGATGTCGTCGATGCGGTCAAAGGCTTCGATGTTGTTATTAACGCAGCCGCGTACACGAAGGTCGACCAGGCTGAGGTCGACAAAGATGCTGCCTATGCGGTCAATTCAACTGGCGCTCGCAATATTGGTCTGGCTACGCATCAGGCAGGTTCACGATTGATACAGATTTCAACGGATTATGTGTTCGATGGTGAATCTCATGAGCCGTACCCCGAGCTTCATCCGACAAACCCTTTGAGCGTCTACGGAAAATCTAAGAGGGATGGAGAACTCGCGGTAGTGGAAGAGAATCCCCGAAGCACAATCGTCAGAACTTCATGGTTGTACGGATCGCAAGGGCCAAATTTTCCCCAGACTATCTCGAACTTAGGGAGGAAAGAGGGTGACATCAGTATCGTCGATGACCAAATTGGGCAGCCGACATATGCCCGTGATGTCGCCACTATGGTTCGGTCACTTGTGATGGATGGGCCACCTTCTGGCATATTCCATGCGACTAATTCGGGCCGAGCTAGCTGGTTTCAATTTGCTAGAGCAATCTTTGAACGGGCCGGGTGGGACGTCGATAGAGTCAAGGCAACGACAAGTGACCAGTTTGTGCGACCAGCCCCTCGACCTCAATGGTCGGTGCTTGGACACGAAAATTGGGAATCCTGCGGATTTGATAAGCCTCGTACTTGGCAAGAAGCCCTCGACGATGCCTGGACGAACTACCTGGGTCAACTTTTCGCGGACACCCGATTATGAGCCAGGAAGAAACTATTGGTCTCGTCGTGGTCGGATATGATTCCGATCCTTTGTGGCCCCAATTCTTCGATGTAATCCAAGAATCTTCCCGGCGTCCTGGGCATATCGTCGTTGTAGAAAACTCAAAAACCGCACCAAGAACTATTCCCTCACGCTCCAAGGGAGTAGAGGTTCTACACTTACCGGAAAACCCCGGCTTCGGAACCGCCGTCAATCGAGGGGTGCAGCTCTTGCCGCCCGAAGTCTCGTGGGTTTTCATCGCAAACTCAGATTCATTCCCCAGCCCAGAGGCCTTCGCCACCTTGTTAGCGATAGCACATGATTATCCAGATGCTGGTGCTTTCGGGCCGGCAATTGTTGGTGTTGACGGGAGTACATACCCGTCAGCTCGCGCCATCCCAGGGATTCGAATTGGCGTGGGCCACGCGCTTCTGGGCGCACTTTTTCCGAGAAACCCCTGGACCCAACGTTACCTTGGCAATTACATAGGATCTGGTCCAAGACCAGCGGGCTGGTTATCCGGTTCCTTTATGTTGGTAAGGCGCGAAGCGTTTATCGATGTTGACGGCTTTGACGAGAGTTACTTCATGTTCTTCGAAGATGTTGATTTGTGCTACCGACTGAAAATCATGGGCTGGAAATCCGTTTATGTACCCTCCGCTCGAGTTACACACCTCGGTGGTTATTCGACCGAGAAGAACATTAAGGAAATGGTTCGGGCGCACCACGATAGCGCTCTGATATTCCTCCGAAAGCTCTACCCAGCCTGGTTCCAAGCACCACTTCGCGCTGTGCTTAAACTCGGACTTGCGGTCAGGTCTTTCGTTGCGTCCCGCCTCTACGCGAAAAGGTAAGCGCTCTAAAAATCAATCTTTTTCATAAGCACCTCAACCTCTAGTTCTTTCGAAAAGCTCCTCAGAAAACTCTCGATTTTCTTGTCAGCTAGAGAAAGAAACCGAAGTGCCAGCAAACCTGCATTCTTTCCTTGCCCAATTCCCACGGTCGCAACGGGCACTCCCGAGGGCATTTGCACAATCGAAAACAGAGAGTCCAAACCATCAAGCTGGCTAAGGGGGATGGGAACTCCAATCACCGGGAGCGAGGTCAAAGACGCGACCATACCGGGCAGGTGCGCAGCTCCGCCCGCGCCGGCGATGATTACCGAATAACCAGCCTCGCGCGAACTCTTAGCGAACTCGACCATCCTCTCGGGGGTTCGATGAGCTGATACGACCTCAGCGACTACGTCCACGCCAGCCTCGCCGAGGACGTCGGCAGCCGCGCTCATGACGGGCCAGTCAGAATCCGACCCCATGATCACCGCAACTTTCAGCTTATTCATGGTCCCCATCGTAATCCGGCTGCCGAATACGCGCCGCTGCATCTTTGCACCTCGCGACCAGATCCTGATGGTTCTCCCCTACCACAACAACGTGGCCCGCTTTTCTCCCCGCTCGGGCCTCTTTCATGTAGTCATGAATCTTGACATCCGGATCAGCTTTATACGCTGCTCGAGCTCCGGCCTCATCTACCTGGCCAAAGATATTTACCATCACCCCGTATGAGGTCAAAGATCGAGTAGAACCGAGCGGGAAGCCAGCAACCGCCCGCAGATGCTGCTCAAACTGGCTTGTGACAGAAAGTTCTGTGAATACATGGCCAGAGTTGTGAGGTCTCATTGCAAGCTCATTGACCAAGAGTTGCCCCTCTTGAGTCTCAAAGAGCTCAATGGCAAAAACACCCACTACTCCCAAATCGTAAGCCATGTTGCGGGCTAAATCGCCGGCAAGGTGAGTCAAGCCCAGTGGCAAATCGGGGGCTGGCGCAATTACCTCCGCGCATACTCCATTCTCTTGAAGAGTTTGAACGAGGTCCCAAGCAATCCAATCACCCTGCGAATTCCTGGCGGATAGTTGCGAAAGCTCCCTGCGAAAGTTCACCTTCTCCTCAAGGAGCAAGGGACCCTCTTCAAGCCAGTCCGACAAGTCATCGACGACATTGACCTGCCTCACGCCTTTGCCGTCATAGCCTCCAACCGGTTTTTTGGCAATGAGAGGAAACCCCCCAACAGCATCAATTTCTTGCTGGGGAATTGGGCCGCCATCAACCACCGTCCATCGAGGTTGTGGATAGCCCAGGGCACTGAGCGTCGAACGCATGAATGCCTTGTCATGTGTCAAGGCGAGGGCTTCTGCTGTGGGATACAGAACAACCCCGCGATCTGTCAGTGTGGAAAGAACGCCTCCTGAAACATGTTCATGATCAAAAGTGAGAACGTCAACGTCAGTCGCAAATGCAAGTAGTTCTTCCGCGTTCGCGTAGTCCCCGACAACGGTGTGGGCAGCTCTCGCAGAACAGACCTCTGATTCAGCGAATACTCTCAAATCAAAGCCAAGATTAATTGCGGCAGGAATCATCATCCTGGCTAGTTGCCCCCCACCGACAACACCTACCCTCACCATTCTTCGACCTTATTGGACAAGGTGATGAATTTCTGTTGCGCGCTGAGGAATTACTGTTCCCTCGTCATTTCGAACAAGAAGAGAACCGAAATCATCCAAGCCGATAGCAGTTCCGGTCCAACTTTCGCCAGACTGATCGAGAACCTCTACTCCCCGTCCAATCGTCATGAGGTGAGACGAGACAAACGTTTTGGTCTCACGGGGTGTGAGGAGGATTGCGTCACGGAGTTCCAGGATTACCGAGCTGAGGATGCTGTCCAAAGTCGTTGAAGTGACCTCGACGAGCTCGTCCAGGGATATCCGTGCTCTACTGAGCTCTCTGTCCCAAGGTCGAACATTAATCCCAACACCAACAATGGCTTGTCCCCGTTGGTCAATTTCGGTGAGAAACCCAGCTAGCTTTCGGGAGCCGACAAGCACATCGTTTGGCCACTTTACTGCTACTTCTGCGACCCCATTCAGCTTCATCGCTCGGACAAGACACGCACCCGCTACCAAGGGAAGCCAGGTGTGCTCCAGACCAACGTCGCTGCCCTCACCGGAAAGTGGAACCCCAATACTGAGTGCAACCCCTCGACCCGGTTGCAGTTCCCACTCGCGCCCCCACCGCCCGCGACCCTTCGACTGGTTTAGCGTCAAGACCACACCCCATGCAGGCAGCAGATTCTCGTGGGCCCACGTATTGGTCGAATCGACCGACTCCAAGACGCGAAGGGATTCGACTGCCTGGGTTAGGAGCTCCCACGATGGATTCAAATCAGTCTTCATCAAAGGACATGAGCTTTACGTACTCCTCAATCATGGGCACACGGCGTCTAACATCCTTAAAGTCGCCAGAGGCAATGAGTTTTCCATCATTCATGACATGGACAACGTCGGCGTGTTGGATAGTTGAAAGTCTGTGGGCAATAACAATCACCGTAGTTTCGCCTCCAAGATTCTGGATAGATCTCGCAATGCTTGCCTCGGTCGCTGCATCGAGGGCACTGGTGGCTTCATCGAGGATGATGAGGTTTGGATTACTGTAGAGCGCGCGGGCCAGTCCCAGTCTCTGAATCTGACCTCCACTGAGTGCATCAGAGTGATTTCCGAGTGATGAATTGATGCCATCCGGGAGCGATTTCACCAGATCTGCCAATTCGGCCAGCTCAAGGGCCTTCCAAACATCTCCCTCTTCGACGTCCTGGGGCTCGAGTCCCAAGGCTATATTCTGGGCAATTGACCCTCCCACCAGTCCCGGCTTCTGTGGAACGTACGAAATAAGGCCGGGATACTTTATCCGGAGCTCGCTGGGAGATATTCCGTTGACAAGGACAGCCCCCTCGTCGGGCTCATACAACCCAAGAATCAAGTCTACGAGCGTGGTCTTACCAGCACCGGAGGGGCCCACAATCGCCGTGAATGAACCCGCATCAATTGTTGTCGACACGGAATAAACTGCTGGGGAGGACTTCCCTTTGTGGGTGAAGGTCACATCGGATAATTGGATAGGTAATCCGGTCGAGTCTTTATCAACGAATCTTTCAACCGATTCAACCGACTTCGCGCTATAGAGACTCGCATCGAGGAGTTCTGACTGGTTGCGCAATTGTTCGAGAATG
>JAYOYJ010000063.1:6597-6890 GCA_038153485.1 Pontimonas sp.
AAACTCTCGCCGAGACTGCCACGATTAAGTTGCCACACTACAAAACCAAACGCGCCCAAAATTAGGCCTGTTTCTGCGATGTAACGGGGCAAGCTCTTCAAGATTTGGAGAGTAACGGCAGTACGCCCCTCTAATTTTCGGGCCTCCATATAGCGCGTGAGAAAGTAGTCCTGCTTCGATAGCACCGCAATTTCTCGGAAGGCGTCCACCATTTCGAGAATCGAACCTCCCGCATCAACGCTCGCTTTCTGGACATTCCGACCAGCACTCAGGTACCTCTTTACAGTCGTCAG
>JAYOYJ010000064.1:0-6824 GCA_038153485.1 Pontimonas sp.
CCTTGGACTCGCCATAAGGAGAAGTTGGATTAAAACCGAATTCCTCAGAGACCAGACCACTTGCAGCATTCCCATACACGGAAGAGGAGGAGGAAAAAACAATCCTGTCGACTCCCTCGAGCTCCATCGCCTCGAGCAAGGACATCATTGCGGTCACATTTTGCCGGTAGGTGTGGAGGGGTCGCTCGACAGAGACTCCGGCAAACTTAAATCCTGCGATGTGAACGACTCCACCAACCGAATGATCCGAAAGAGCGGACCGAACCATAGCTGAATCAAGGAGGTCAGCTTCGACAAATGGCACATCGTCCGGGACGAAGGTCCTCACTCCAGTAGACAAATTGTCTAGAGCAACAACCGGGATTCCTGCTCCCATAAACTCTCTGATGACGTGAGCGCCGATATAGCCAGCCCCGCCGGTTACCATCCACGTCACAGAGCTAGGTTACTCCAGTGACCGCGTTACTTCGCCTGACGTGCCCGTCGCGATACTAGCCATGCCGCAAATTGCGATGCCCACGCGACTGGATAATTCCACAAGGGCGCAAAGAACCGTGGAAAAGCAGACAAATGCTTTGTTTTTACCCGCATGGCCTCGCGCGAAGAAGAAGATCGGGACTCGACCGTGGCTGAGCCCGGATGCCAGCGAAAACGAGACGCCAGAACCGGACTGTGGAGAAATTTTCCTATTCGTCTCAGGCGCAGGAAGAGGTCAAGATCCATGACATACCTAAGCGATTCATCGAGACCACCCAGGCTGAGTATCGAGTCAATCCGAACAACTGTCCCGGGGTGCGGAAGAAGGTTCGGCCCCCACGGAAGCAAATTCCGAGCAAGCAGTCCTGCTCTGTTGACGCCAATCGGTTGCCCATTCTCATTGATGTACTCACAAAACCCGAACGCGAGGACTGCTGAAGGATCCGCATCAAGCGAACTTACGAGTTTTCGAATTCCGCTCGCCACTAACTCGTCATCATCACCCAACCATATGTAATAGTCCTCACCCGTGCGTCTTCCCAGAGCAACATTAACTGCAGCTGACATTCCTCTACCGGGGTCCGAAAGAACGAGGGCCCCGAATTCATCAGCGAGTTCGCGGGCCGTAGCAGCACCAGGCGGCAAAACAACTGAAATGGTGCAGTGAGAAAACTCTGAGAGCTCCCGGCATGATTCGAGAGCTCTTCGGAGAAACTCAACTCTTCTGCCCAATGAGGGCACCACGACCATGATGGATGGCCTCGTCATGAAATGCTCTCTCTATTCACCACGCCCTAGGCTAGTAGTGCAAAGTACTTGAGGATGCAATGAAGAAAACGGACAAAATTTACGTCGCTGGACATAGAGGTCTCGCCGGTTCAGGAATCTGGAGACATTTTCAGTCCCAGGGCTACACAAACCTCGTCGGACTTTCTTCGAAAGAATTGGACCTAACTGATCGAGATTCCGTTTTTGGCGCTATGGATTCAATCAAGCCCGACGTCATCATCGATGCCGCCGCTCGAGTCGGTGGAATTCACGCAAACGATACATATCCAGCAGACTTCCTGAGTCAAAATCTCCAAATTCAGGTAAATCTCATGGATGCTGCGCACCAAGCCGGAGTGGACCGACTTCTTTTCCTGGGCTCAGCCTGCATCTACCCAAAGTTTGCTCCTCAACCAATTCCTGAATCGGCCCTCCTGACCGGTGCCCTCGAGGAGACTAACGACGCCTACGGCATCGCCAAGATTGCCGGAATTATCCAGGTCCAGGCAATGCGCCGACAGCATGGGCGTCATTGGATTTCCGCGATGCCCACCAATCTTTACGGTCCGAACGACAATTTTCATCCAGAAAACTCCCATGTATTGGCGGCACTAATCCGAAGATTCCATGAAGCCAAGCAAGCCGGGTTGGAAGAAGTCGTTATTTGGGGGACCGGGGCGCCAACCCGCGAATTTATGCACGTCGACGACCTAGCATCAGCTGTCGAATTCTTACTGAAGAACTACGACGACCCTGAGACCATAAACCTCGGAACCGGGGTAGAAACCTCAATTCAAGAATTGGCACAACTTGTAGCGAGCGTCGTTGGGTTTGAAGGAACCGTAAGAAATGACACCAGCAAGCCAGATGGCACTCCTAGGAGAATGCTTGATACAACAAGGCTTCGTAAGATGGGTTGGGCGCCCAGTTGGGACCTCCGAGACGGAATCGCAGACGCCTACAAGTGGTTCACCCTCAATCGAGACTCTCTCCGAGTAATCTGAGGGGACTACTCCATCAGATTTGTCGCAAGCCAGGCCCGAGTAGATTGATCACCCGCGGTGACGACGTCGAAAGCCTCTGCAAATCCGACTCCACCGGAACGAACTAAGGTCTTCCCGTGTCCTGCACCGACCGTAATGTGACCTGACTCAACAACAATAAGTGAGTCCCTAGCCAGAATTTCTCTGGCTGGTTGTCCCCCTAATCTTCGCAGTTCGAAGGGCATACCCGAGCACGAATACAGGAATACATCGCCCAATTTTTCGGGAAGGACTATGTCCGGCTCATGAAATGCGTCGAGCCGTGTCATCTCGAGAAAAGCCTCAGGGTGCCTCGGTTTAGTGGTGAGACCTGCTCGCACGACATTGTCGCTTGGAACCATCACCTCAAGCCCAAAGCCTTTGACATATGCATGTGCAGTTCCAGGAGCCACAAACAGTCCTTCCCCCTCCTTGAGGCTGAGATGGTGCATCGCCAGTGTTAGTAGCAGACCAGAATCACCGGGATGCCCACGGTGAACTCTCTCCAAGGTGTCCGTGTTAATCCCCAATTCCGTCGCATTCGGCATGACTGTTCCGGAATCAATCGCTTCTGCAAGAACCCCAGTAGCCTCAGAAACCGACTGCCCATTGAGCAATACCCATTCAAGAAAATCGCGGAGCTGGGCACCCTGTCGAGTGACGTCGAGGGCAAAGCTCGGTAGGGCTCCATGTCGGACCAGCGCCTCAAGCCGTGCGACCAACCTTTCCCAAGAAACAAAGCCGCACAGTGCCCTGAAATCAGGGGAAAGAGCTACAATCAGCTCAGGTTTAGGTCTTGGGTCCGTGAAGGTTATTTCTTGAGATTCCGTGATCGAGCCCCGTGATTGTTCGAGGAGGTAACCTCGCTGCGCCTCTTGCTCATTCGGATGAACTTGAATGGATAAAGGTCGCGAAGCCGACAAGAGCTTGAGCAACAGGTCAAATGAAGAATCCTTGGCCTCAAGCCAATCCAGGAAGGACAGACTTTTCTCACCGTCATGGAGGATGGTGTCTGATTGTGGATGTCGGCCGAACCAGGCTTCAGCTTCTAACAAGGAAGAATCTTGCAACCCCAGAAACTCGCTGAGCACTCCTGGAGTTCCCCAGTTATAGTTTTTGATTCCGGGTGAGAGATCAAACCACATAGGTCGAGCCTAGGTCCTCCCCGCTAAATTCCTTTTCGACCAAAAGGCTTCTGGGTCTGTCAGAATGACGGGGTGAGAGAGACCCACGGAGATTCGCTGAATCGTGAAGAGGAAGCTTGGGTTCTCATCCCCCTCTACAACGAGGAAAAGGTTATTCGGGAGGTCGTTTCCGAGCTGTTGCAGTCCTTCTCCCACGTCTTGTGTGTGGACGATGGCAGTTCGGACGATAGCGCAAGAGTCGCAAGCGAGGCTGGAGCAAGGGTTTTAAGACACCCGATAAACCTTGGCCAAGGAGCCGCCCTCCAAACAGGTTTTTCCTATCTGCTTTCAAGCAGCACGGCAACGCATGTCATTACGTTCGACGGAGACGGTCAGCATCGATTGGTGGACGCACTGGAGATGCTCGACTTGGCGCGTCGTAAGAGACTCTCCATAGTTTTTGGGTCTCGGTTTCTTGACAAGAGAACCAAACCGGGTTTCAGGAGAAGAGCAATCCTAAAAGTGGCAGTAATTCTCACTCGCACCATCACAGGCTTGAGGCTGACGGACGCTCACAATGGATTGAGAGTGCTCTCTAGGGAGGCGCTTGGGCACATTCGTTTGCAACAAAACGGAATGTCTCATGCAACAGAAATCGTTCATCAGCTGGCTCTTGCCAAACTCTCTTGGGTTGAATATCCCGTCGAGATTCGCTACACCGAATACTCCCGCAGCAAGGGCCAATCGTTGTGGAATTCGGTCAACATTCTCATAGATTTGATGGTGAGGTAGGGAAAACAATGATCAGCCAATGGATTCTTGCTCTCGCTCTAGTGATAGTGGGTCTGTACCTCCTGAAGGCTCGACGAAGTGCTTCCCAGCAAGCAATTCGCCGTCTCTTCATAATCCTCGCACTCGCGGCAGGATTTTTTGCTGTGGTGTTTCCCGCGTATACAACGGTTGTTGCCTCATATCTCGGGATTGGCCGAGGCGCAGATTTGCTCTTGTATGCCTTCGTCATCTTCGCGCTCTTTTATGTCGTGCACCAATATCGTCGCCAACTGTGGCAAGAAAAGGTCACCACCGATTTGGCTCGAGCATTGACACTCGCGCAAGCCGAGATTGACGACCTGAAGAGAGCCCGAAAGCGCTAAGAGAGCCGGACGAGATCGCCAACTTCAACCGTGCCAGTTGCGGTGCGACCGGGATTTAGCGCCAAAAGTGAATCGAGAGACACTGATCTTCTCTCAGCGATGCGCGTCAGCGTGTCGCCCTCTTGGCCTCTATGGAATGTCGCCGTGGTCTCAGAGACTCCTACTTTGAGTCTTTGGCCAATGAAAATCCTGTCCCGGTTACTAATCGCGTTATCAGACACGAGCGTTGACACGGTGGTGCCATTTCTGAAGGCAATGCGAATGAGTGTGTCACCACGCACTACCGTGTAAAAGACGTCATTGGTCTCGGTCTGAGTGACAACTGGCTCGAGAGCTGGTAGCGGTGCGTCAGAGGAATCGTTGGTCGATTCCGATGACGATTCGCTTGCGTCTTGAGTCTGGTCCGTTGTCTCGTTTTCTGAGCTGCCGCTCTCTGTTGAAGCCTCAGACTGTTCTTCGGGTGCAGCCTCGGATTCTGGATCCCGTGTCGAGCCTGAAGCTATAACAATCGATGGATCGAGGATGACCGGGGAATCAACACTCCTCAACACACCCTTCTTCGTGATTGTGAGAACTTGGCCCACCCGAATTAGTGAGCCTCCTCGCGGAAGAGCGTTCTCGGTCACAACGGCACTCACGCTGACACCGTTGGCCCGAGAGATTGCCCACACAGTGTCACCTGATTTCACCGTGTGTCGGGTCACAATATCTTGGTTTACTTCGGTCACTTGGACAGACAGCGAATTCCACGCAACTCCGTCGGAGGATTCATAAGCCGAACCATCAGCCATCAAGACCGCATAGTTTCCGGTGGAGGTTTGCCCGAACTCGGACACCGAATTGCTCGCAGAGGACCCCGGTGCCACTCCGATACGTTGCCAACTGGTCAAGTTAGTCGAGGTAGCTATTGTGCCATCTCTATCGACCACCATGGTCAGCCCATTCCTTGTGGTCGCCATGGTGGGGAAATCTTTGGTCGGATTGAACCAGTAGTTGTACACCCGCCAGAAGTTGCGGTTGCCATAGGCGCTACAGGAGTCGCCGACGGAGGCAAGGTTGACAAGAGCAATGTCATTGGGGGTGTAAGGGGTGTAGTAGTACAACCCAGCGGTGGCTTGGTTCTTGATTGCCACGGGCCTGGTCCCGCACGCCGCGTTCGGGTGGAGTCTCACCTGAACGGTTTGTCCAACAGGAAACCACGTGAAAAACCGAGAGGTACCGGGAGGATTCGAATAGCGCTTGAACTGCTTAGCGGCGTTGTACACCTGGTTATAAAAGCCAAAATACTGAGAATCACACGGTGCCGTGTCGGGGCAGGCATATCCTGTCGCTCGCTCAAACCGAATCTCGGACGGCGCACTCAAAGTGACCAGGGACTGCTCTTTCTGGATGAGAACGAGAAGGGCCTCCACCGAAACGCCACATGCAGCGGACACTTTATGAAGAATCTGAGCGGCCGTCTCGTTTTCAGCACCTTCATAGGCATTGCAGAGCACAGTTTGGTCTCGGGAGAACGTTGTTTCTGTGTAATCCTTCATGCACACGAAACCCTCACGACAGTCAGGATTTCGCTGCTCCAGAAAAGCCTGAATAGCGTCTACCGACATTGAGGCCGAGCGGAAAAACTCCGCATCACTAATCAAATTCCCCGGATCAAACGCAGAGCCCAGTGGCAACATGAACCGAGTCCACGTCTTTCCATCTGAGCTTCTCGCAGCCTCAAAATATGACGTCGCAAGGAATTGATCGCCCGTCCAGATAACAGAGGACACCCCACTCTTGGTGAGCCCAAAATCACCCGAATTCCAGGTTGTGCCTTCGTCCTCTGACCAGTAGAGGGCTCCATCTGCATCGGCTCCAACCCAGATCGTGCTGTTTCTGGCTGCATGAGAGATGGCAGGCGCGGGATTATCGACTGTTGCGTCCTCGTTCGCAGAAGCAGGTGCAGAAGGCAGAGTGACAACACCCATCACCCCGAGGGCAGAAATCGCCAGGGTCGTCAGGGCAAGCTTCAACCACTGCTTCACATCTCACAGAGTAGGCAGAGCGAGGATAAACCCCGGGATTTGGCGGATGTGTGTCTGCTACGTCCAGTTAGTCAGTGAGAAAGATATCCCTCACAACATCTAAATTCCCCCTCGCGTAACGGTCATAGTCACCCTTGGCCCACCACGCAAGCACAGCCCCTAGCCGCTCCGAGCGCCGAGCGGGAAGCGCGCTCCTTCGTTCATCGAACTCAACCTTTTCTGCCAGTGCAGAGGACGCCTGCGACCCCAGCC
>JAYOYJ010000065.1:0-6774 GCA_038153485.1 Pontimonas sp.
GGGTGAGGCTATGGTCGGCATCAACGTCAATGACCTCCCGGCCCCTCACCGTCTCGCAGAGCGTGGCTGGTAGTCACACCCCTCTCATCGGTGTTCTCGCTCTCCAAGGAGATGTGAGGGAGCACCGCTCGATGCTCCAGGAGCTGGGCGTTGAGGTGCGAGAGGTTCGCCTCCCGGCACATTTGGAGGGTCTCAACGGTCTTGTGGTACCCGGTGGTGAGTCCAGTTACATCGACAAGCTCCTGCAAATCTAAGTTCTCCGTGACCCAATTCGTCACGACATCGCTGCGGGTCTTCCCGTGTTGGGAACCTGCGCGGGGCTCATCATGGTGGCATCCGATTTAGAGGATGGAATTGATGGCCAAGAGACCCTGGGTGGATTAGATGTGACCGTTAAGCGCAATGCTTTTGGTTCCCAGGTCGACTCGTATGAGGCCGATATGTCGATCGAGGGTGTTGCCGGGCCACCCCTGCACGTGGCGTTTATCAGGGCACCCGTTGTCACGCGAGTTGGCCCAGGGGTCTCCGTGATTGCAGCACTCCCCGGGGGAGAAATAGTCGGTGTGGCGCAGGATCACGTCATGGGTGTGTCCTTCCACCCGGAAATCACGGGAGACGATCGTCTGCATCGCCTTTTTGTTGAGGGCGTGCGAAAAGCCGGGTTCACCGTCGGCGCCCTCCAGACTGCCTAGACTGGGCAGGCAAGCGAAGGAGAGTTATGTCCGGCCATTCCAAGTGGGCAACCACCAAACACAAGAAGGCCGTCATCGACGCGAGGCGGGCTAAATCGTTCGCCAAACTCATCAAGAACATTGAAGTTGCGGCAAAGGTCGGGGGCCCGGATCCCGCGGGAAATCCAACCCTCGCCGATGCGATTCAAAAAGCTAAGAAGTCCAGTGTTCCCAACGACAACATAGATCGTGCGGTCAAACGCGGTGGGGGTTTGACCGGGGATGCCATTGACTACCAGACCATCATGTATGAGGGCTATGGCGCCGGGGGAGTCGCGCTTCTGATCGAGTGTTTGACAGACAACAAGAACCGAGCTGCTGCCGAAGTGCGCACCATCATGTCCCGTAACGGCGGAACGATGGCGGACCCGGGAAGCGTGGCATATAACTTTTCCCGCAAGGGCGTGGTGTCGATCGCGAAGTCAGACGGGGTTACGGAAGACGATCTCCTCCTGGCCGTCCTCGATGCGGGTGCGGAGGAAGTCATCGATCGCGGTGGTGGTTTTGAGGTCATCACAGAACCTTCTGACTTGGTGACCGCGAGGAGCGCTGTTCAGGCGGCAGGAATTGACTATGACTCCGCCGAGGCCGAGTTTGTCCCCGACGTCAAGATCGAGGCAGATCTGGCGACAGCGAAGAAAGTGCTCGCACTTGTGGAAGCCCTCGAAGACAGTGATGACGTCCAAAACGTCTTCACGAATCTCGATCTCTCCGCTGACGTGGTGGCAGCGCTCGACGAATCCGATGAGTGATCTGACATATGTCGGTAATCCTCGGTATTGACCCAGGGTTGACCCGCCTGGGCGTGGGTCTGATTAGAGCAGGCCAGGGCCGCACCGTGTCGCTTATCCACGTCGATGTGTATCGCACACCACCCGGTGACGACCCTGCTGCCAGAATCGGCGCCCTAGCCCTCCAGCTGGAATCACTGCTCGATACCCATAAACCTCACATCGTTGCACTCGAGCGTGTTTTTGCCCAACACAACGTCCGCACCGTGATGGGAACCGCGCAGATCAGCGGTGTGGTGTTCGCTTTGGCCCACGCTCGGTCCATTCCCGTTTCGCTCCGGACACCGAGTGAGGTCAAAGCTGCTGTCACCGGTCATGGTCGCGCTACCAAGAGTCAGGTGGGCACCTTGGTGCAGTCGATTCTGGGTCTTTCGGAGGTGCCCAAGCCAGCCGATGCGGCCGATGCGCTCGCGTTGGCGATCACGGAGGCGTGGCGGGGCGCCCCCGCGTCCACGGGCCCCCAGGGACCCCTCACTCCCGCGCAACAGGCGTGGCGAGCAGCAGAAGCGAAAGCGAAGCGACCTAAGCTGACAGAGTGATTGCGTCTGTTCGTGGTGTCGTAGCAGATATCGCTGGGGGCGAGATTGTTGTCGAAGTGAATGGCCTCGGCTATCTCGTGACTGTTCCCGACCGCAGTGCACTGCACTTTTCCCTCGGTGAAGAGGTTCATCTCCACACGGCGATGGTCGTCCGGGATGATCATGTGGGGCTTTTCGGCTTCGAATCTCGCGAGGAACTTTCTCTCTTTGGCCTTCTGCGCAGCGTGAACGGCGTGGGACCCAAAATGGCCCTCGCGGTCCTCGGTCAGATGACTCCAGGAGCCATTCATGACGCCGTGGTGACGGAAAACGACGCTGCCTTTCGAGCGGTGAGCGGAGTGGGAGCGAAGACAGCAAAACTCATTGTCCTTTCACTCCAGGGAGCGTTCGACCATGCTCCCAAGGCAGCGAAAACATCGGACGCTGTCCAGGACATTTCCGCAGTGGTCAAGACCTCCGTCGTGCAAGCTCTCGTGGGGCTGGGGTGGTCAGACAAGGTGGCAAAACAGGGAGTTGAGCAAGCGCTGGAGGTTAGATCCGGCGACCCTGTGGATGCCTCAACCTTGCTTCGAGAGGCTCTCAGTATTCTGGGTCCCCAAACGAATAGGGAGTCCAGACGGTGACCAGCGAGAATAACCACGCAGTCCCCGAATCAGAGAGTGAACTGCAGTTCGAGGGTGCCCTTCGTCCGACCTCTCTCAATGAGTTTGTGGGGCAAGGAAAAGTCCGTGAACAGTTGGTGTTGTTGCTCAGCGCAGCCCAACAAGAAAACCGCACGCCGGACCATATTCTGCTTTCCGGATCGCCGGGGTTAGGCAAGACCACGCTCGCGATGATCGTCGCGGAGGAAACCCAACAGTCCCTGCGCATCACCAGTGGTCCGGCGATCAACCACGCCGGGGACCTGGCGGCCGTCTTGTCGTCCTTGGTTCCCGGGGAAGTGTTGTTTATCGACGAAATCCATCGGATGGCCAGGCCTGCCGAGGAAATGCTGTATCTGGCGATGGAGGATTTCCGGATCGACATCATGGTCGGCAAGGGTGCTGGCGCCACAACACTTCCGCTCAATTTAGCACCCTTCACCCTGGTCGGAGCGACCACCCGCTCCGGATTGCTTCCAGGCCCTCTTCGAGACCGATTTGGTTTCACCGCTCACCTCGAGTTCTACTCCGAAGAGGAGTTGACTGAGGTGGTGAGGCGCTCCAGTGAAGTTCTCGGCCTTGCCTGGCCCACGGAGGCCCTGGCGGAAATAGCCTCACGGTCACGAGGAACGCCCCGCATTGCCAACCGCCTCCTCCGGCGGGTTCGAGATTACGTCCTGGTCAACGGGAGCACTCCCGATGTCGGCGCTGTTCAGGCCGCTCTTGAGCTTTATGACGTCGATGAGTTGGGGCTTGATCGCCTCGATCGAGCAGTCCTGGAGGCGCTGGTGGTCAAGTTCTCCGGCGGACCCGTGGGGCTCGGAACACTGTCGGTGAGCGTGGGGGAGGAAGCCGAAACCATCGAATCCGTCGTGGAGCCTTTCCTCGTGCGACAGGGTTTCATCCAGCGCACCTCGCGGGGGAGGCTTGCCACTCCCGCGGCTTATGCACACCTGGGCCATGAAGCCCCCAGCCGGAATGACCTATAGTTACCAGGTAGCGAAAACCGTCTGAAGGAACCGGAAAGGCACGTGGTTCGCCATGGATCCCATCTCCCTGTTTATGATCGCCATCCTGGGGATGCTGATCTATTTCATGATTCGAAACTCCAGGAAACAGCGGAAAACGCAGGAAGAGCTCCAGGAAAAACTCAAGCCCGGTGCAGACGTCATGACCTCGTTCGGTCTTTTTGCAACCCTCGTTGACCTCGATGACGAGAACAACGTCGCTACCTTGGATGTGGGCAAGGGTGTGAAGATAAGAGTTCACCGCTCAACCCTCACCAAAGTTGTCGAAGACGAAACCGCTGAAGCCCCCGCGGCCTCAGACGAATCGCCTGAAAAAGCCTCCTAAAACCCCTTCCTCTCGAAAGTTCGCCTGTGGCATCTCAATCAGCCGTGTCCTCAGCGTGGAAGAAGCTTGCCTGGTTGGGCGCCATCTTCCTTCTGCTGGTAGGAGGCAATGCGTTTGCCGTGTGGCAGGGAACGGGTTCGTGGGTGCCCAAGCTCGCCCTTGACCTTCAAGGTGGGACCCAAATCATTCTTGCTCCGCAGATTGCCGCCAATCAGACGGTGTCGGAAGAACAGCTCGATCAGGCTGTGGCCATCATCCGTCAACGTGTCGATGCGGGGGGTGTCGCGGAGGCCGAAGTGAGCACTCAGGGTGGGGCAAATATCGTCGTGTCAATACCTGGAGTGCCGGACCAAGCCACCCTGGAGAGAATCCGCTCTTCGGCCAAACTCGAGTTCCGAGCTGTCCTGCGCACGGGTATCGCGACTACTGATGAGTCCGCCTCGAGTGAGGATGTCGAGTTTGTCGAGCCCGAGAGGACCCCTGAGAACCCCAGTGATTTGGCCTGGATTACCTCAGATGTTGATAGCGCGTTCAATGATTTGACCTGTGACCAGCTGGATGGCTTGGGCGCGAACGTCGCAGACCCTGCGCTTCCGTTGGTGACCTGTAATGAGTTTGGTTCTGAAAAGTACATTTTGGGACCGGTGGAAGTTGGCGGCGAGACGATTCAGGACGCAATCGCAGGACTCGTGCCGGGCCCGCAGGGCACCGTCACGACGGAGTGGGGTGTATTCCTCGAATTTGATGAGAGTGGTACCGAGAGTTTCAGGACAGTAACCGAGCGCCTCGTGGCGCTTCCCGGTGTTCAGAACCAGTTCGCGATCGTGCTCGATGGTCGAGTGATTAGCGCGCCGAGAACCTTGGCCGCTATTACCGATGGCCGACCCCAGATCAGCGGTTCGTTCACTCAAGTAACCGCAGAGGTCCTGGCGGATCAGCTCAAGTTTGGAGCTCTGCCGATCGGTTTCCAGGTCCAAAGTGCTGAAACCATTACCGCGACGCTCGGGTTGACCCAGTTGGAAAGCGGTTTGCTCGCCGGGGCGATTGGTTTGGTTCTCGTGGTGCTGTACTCGCTGCTGCAGTATCGAACGTTGGGCTTTGTGACGGTGTTCTCGCTCACAGCGGCATTTGTTCTGAGCTATTTCGTTATTACCTACCTCTCGAACTCTCAGGGCTACCGTCTCTCGCTCGCGGGAGTTGCGGGTCTCATTGTGGCGATTGGTATCACCGCTGACTCGTTCATCGTGTTCTTCGAGAGAATTCGAGACGAGCTTCGAGATGGCAGGGCGCTGGATTCGGCTATCTCTGCGGCGTGGAAGAGGGCCTTTAGAACGATTCTTGCCTCGGACGCGGTCGGTTTCCTCGCTGCCGCGGTTCTGTTCATTTTGGCTGTCGGTAACGTCCGCGGTTTCGCCTTCACACTGGGTATCACGACGATTGTGGACCTGATTATTGTGGCGCTCTTCACCCAGCCCCTGATGACTCTGATGGGTCGCACGCGGTTCTTCAGCTCAGGTCATCCGCTCAGCGGACTCGACCCCCGAGCACTAGGAGCGGTCTATCGGGGTCGCGCACGGTTCCGCGATCCGGTTGACGTCAACGCGACTGCTCGAAAGAAAAGTGCGCGCGAAGTGAAGCGTCGTCAGACCATCGCCGAGCGCAAAGCTGCCGAGGAAGCACAAGCGGAGAGGAAGGGCTGATGTCACGACTCACGACCTTTGGTAATGCCCTCTACACGGGGGAGAAGTCTTTCGACTTCGTCGGTAATCGAGTGCGCTGGTACCTCATTGGCGCGACCATCGCCATACTCGCGATTGTGCTCACCATTCTCCGCGGCGGCTTCGTCTTTGGCATCGAGTTCCGCGGAGGGTCAGAGTTTCGCGTGTCCGCCCCGGCGTCGCTCTCCGAGCAAACGGCGATTGACACCGTGACGTCGGTCGCAGGGCTCAGCTCTAATCCCCGCGTGTCCATCGTGGGCGGTGATTCTGTCCGAGTTCAAACAGAGCAGCTCACGGATGCCCAAACTACGGAGCTTCGAGGCGACCTTGCCGAAGCCTATGCGGTGGATGTTGAACAAGTCACCGCATCCTTTATTGGAGCGACCTGGGGTCAAGACATCACGCGCCAAGCGCTGATTGGTCTGGCGGTGTTCCTCGTTCTTGTCTCTCTCGTGATGGCGCTCTATTTCCGCACCTGGAAGATGTCCCTTGCGGCCCTGACCGCACTTGCTCACGACCTCATCCTGACCGCGGGAATTTATGGGGTGTTGGGCTACGAGATCACGCCGGCGGCCGTCATTGGTCTGCTGACCATCCTCGGATACTCCCTCTACGACACAGTGGTGGTGTTCGACAAAGTGCGCGAGAACACCTCACAGGACGGTGAAGAAAGTCGCAGGACCTTTGCCGAATCCGTGAACCTGGCGGTCAACCAAACTCTCGTGCGCTCCATTAACACGTCAGTCGTTGCCGTTCTTCCCGTGGGTTCCATTTTGTTCATCGGGTCTCTCCTCTTGGGCGCGGGAACTCTCCGAGACATCGCTCTGGCGTTATTCATCGGAATGATTGCCGGAACATATTCGAGCATTTTCATCGCCGCGCCGCTGTATGTGCATCTGCGGGAGAACGAGCCCGAGAACAAGAAGCAGGGTCGACGTGTGCGCGAAGCCAGGCCCGCCTCGGGAGCGGTCAGGTAGAAGCCAGCGGTTTCCTCCCCACCC
>JAYOYJ010000066.1:0-2398 GCA_038153485.1 Pontimonas sp.
TCATCATTTCGGGGGAGATTGATCTGTCGGTGGCCTCGACTCTGAATCTCAGTAGTGCGAGCCTGGGCTTTTTGTATCGCGCTGGGGTGCCCTTCGAAGTCGCGATTGTCGGTGGACTTCTCGTCGGACTCGCGTGTGGACTTTTCAATGGGTGGCTCGTGACAAAGCTAGGCCTACCCTCTCTGGCGGTAACGATTGCCACGTTGGCGCTGTATCGCGGCTTGAGTTATGCGTTGTTGGGCAACCAGCCGGTCAACGAGTTGCCCGAGTTCTGGATTGGTATTGGTTACGGTCGTATCCCCGGAACCTTCCTGCCTTGGTCCACGATTTTGCTGGTGGTCCTCGCTGCGGTGGCGTGGTTTGTTCTCCACCACACTCGATACGGTCGCTGGACTTTTGCCATTGGTGTCAACGCGGAAGCCGCGAAGTTCAGTGGTATTCCGGTTCAGCGCACCAAGTTGATGCTGTTTGCCATGACTGGTCTGATGTCCGGAGTGGCTGGAGTTGTGTACACGCTCCGATTTGCCAGCGCATCGCCGGATGGCGCTGTGGGCTACGAATTGAGCATCATCGCCGCCGTGCTCTTTGGCGGGGTGTCCATCGCGGGTGGAATCGGAACAATGTGGGGAGTTATTGCTGCTGTGCTCTCCCTGGGCGTGATCCGATCCGCCCTTCAACTTGCAGGATTTACGGCGAACTCGTTGCTGATTGTCAGCGGTGGGTTGCTGTTGATTTCAGTTATCGCTCCAAAGGTAACTGAAACCTTGCGTAACCGCACTCGTGCGGGGAGCAAGGAGAACACCAAGAAAACCATTCGAGAGGTGGGAAATGAATAATCGACTATTTAAGTCGGGCGCTCGTGCATTTGCTCTGAGCGCAGTTGTTGCACTCGGTATTGCCGGGTGTGCCAGCACACCTGAAACAACGACCACCGAGGAAACGTCGAGCTCGACAGAGACCACGACGGAGACTGCTGAGTCATACCGCATCGCCATCATGCCGAAGGCCATCAACATTGGTTACTTCTCCGCATGGGATGAGGGTGCTCAGAAGGCTTGTGAAGAACTCGGTGCAAGCTGTGACTACATTGGACCCAACGAGGCCACCGGCCCCGCTCAGGTTCAGTTCATCAACCAGGTAATCCAGGAGGGCTACGACGCTCTCGTTATCTCCGCTGCTGACCAGAACGCCATCGTTCCGGCTCTGCAGGAGGCTGCTGCCGCCGGAATCACCATTGTGACTTCTGACGCTGACGTCGCTGCTGAGTCCGCTGATGCCCGTTTGGTCACGATCCTTCCTTCCGCAGCAGACCGCATTGGTACTGCTGAGGTCGACTGGGTTGCTGAGGAAGTTGGCGAAGAGGGTTGTGTGACAATTCTTTCCGCTGCCGCTACCGCTGCAAACCAGAACGTCTGGATCGCAGCTATGGGACCCTACCTTGAGGCCACCTACCCCAACATGTCCTGGTGTGGTGGAGACCTCGAGTCGGCAACCTTCTACGGTGATGACGACGCCACCAAGTCGGTGGAGCAGTTCAACGCCATCCTGTCTCAGTACCCTGACGTAGCCGGCATCATTGCCCCCACCACCGTGGGTGTTCTGGCCGCTGCACAGGAGAAGAAGGCCAAGGGCGCTTCTGTTGCTGTGACCGGTCTGGGTCTGCCTTCTGAGATGGCTCCGTACATCGAAGATGGCACCATCGCCAAGGTTGGTCTGTGGAACCCCATCGACCTGGGTTACGTTGCGGTCTACGCAGCTGTGCTCGGCATGAACGGTGAGTTCGACGGTTCCGTCGGATCCACCTTCTCCGCTGGTGGCGGAAGCTACGAAGTGGTCGAGGGTGGCATTGCCTACCTCGGTGACCCCTTCACCTTCACCATCGACAACATTGCCACCTTCAAGGAGATTTACTAATTTCCTGGTAGCTAACTAGAAGCCTCGGGTGGTAGTCATGTCAATGGCTACCACCCGAGGTGGTTAACGAAACTGAAAGGCAACATCATGCAGCGCGTGGGTTTTCGTTTGAAACTGAAGAAAGACCTCCTCGATGAATACGTGGAGCGTCATCGATCTGTATGGCCCGAGATGCTCGAAGCGCTCTCGGCTACAGGCTGGACCAACTACTCGTTATTCCTCGACCGCGACGACGCCACCCTTTTTGGCTACTTTGAGACCCCGGATTTGGACGCCGCCCGAGCCGGAATGGCTGCCACGGAGGTCAACGCGAGGTGGCAGTCCGAGATGGCTCACTTCTTCGAAGAGCTTGATGGCCTTAAGCCGGATGAGGGTTTCAAGCAGCTCGAAAGCGTCTTCTACTTGGCTTAACGAGTGGTGGGGGGGGGGCGCGCCCCCCCCCCCCACAACGAAAAAAAAAAAACCCCCCACAAACGGGAAGAGA
>JAYOYJ010000066.1:2408-6617 GCA_038153485.1 Pontimonas sp.
TGGCTTTCCCTTGGGGGGGGGGGCCCACGCCCCCCCCCCACCATCGACTCAGAACTATTCGCCGCGGAGAATGGCGAGTAGACGCAGGATCTCGACATAGAGCCACACGACGGTGACCATGATCCCAAAGGCTGCGTGCCATCCGAAGACCCGTGGAGCTCCCTGCTCGACCCCAGCCTGAATGGACTCAAAGTCCATGACCAGCGAGTAAGCGGCGAGGAAGACCACGAGGACCCCGAGGAATACTCCGAGCGGAATTCCGAAAATTTCCGTGCTGCGAAGCCCGAACATGCCATCGGTCGCGCCGAAGACCATGAGTCCGAAGTTCACCAGCGAGAACACCATGTATCCGACCATGGCGACCAGGACAATACGGGTCATGCGGGCAGAGGTGCGGAACTTTCCGCTGAGGAACAAGAAGAGCGTCACTCCGATGACCGCGAGAGTTCCAAAGACCGCTTGGGTGACAATTCCATCCCACATCTGGGAGAAGATGGCCGAAATACCACCCACAAAGAGACCTTGGAAGGCCGCGTAGCTCAGGATCAGACCCCTCGAGGGCTGCTTCTTGAAGATGTTGACCAGCGCAAGGACAAATCCGACGATGAAGCCGGGAATAGCGAGCGCGGGAACAATCCACCCGACAACCGCACCGGCGACCAAGATTCCAAAGGAAATCAAAGTTTTCATGATGGTGTCCTCGTAGGACATCCGACCGGTGTCAGCGGTGGAGGCTGACGGACGACCATACATTTCATCGAGTTGCTCGGCACTCGGGGTCGCCAGAGTGTTCTCGCGGAACGCCAGAGAACGCGCAAATGCAGGGTTAGAGTTCGACATGGTTGCCTTTTCGCTCGACCAATAGGGACCCTTCCATTGTAGAGAGCTGGCTTGAGGAGCGCTGAGGAATTCCTTAGCTACAGCTGAAGCCAGGTCATACCGAGGCTGATTCCGAGCACAACCCATCCCACCGTCCACAGCCAGCCAAGGCCTACGGCCACCCAGGCAAGGCCCTCTCCATGCTGGTGTGCGCGCCGGCTTTGGCCCACCGCGGCATACCCAAAAACCATGGCGAAAGGACTCAGGGCGAGTGCCAAAATGAGCGAGATGACAGAGAGAATATTGAGTCCTGAGCGGGCTTTCTCGCTCTGAGCGGTTTGGTTCTCGGAACCATCGTACTCAGCCCCAGAATTTTCTGCGCTGTCCGATGATTCGTCGTCACTGAGGTCTGGAATGTTCAGTGACCCGGTGTCGCGCAGGATGCGACCGGTGTCGAGTGAATCGAGGTCGAGCGTGGGTTCGGGCTGTTCCGGTTCGACGAGGCCAGGACCCTCATCGCGAGGCTCGGCGGGCGGGGGCATGCTCACGACCTAAGGCTATCTCGGGCCATCAGATGTGGGCTTTAGACTGAGCCAGCTATGACAGATTCTTCGTCGCCTCTGCTGGAGGGATTTAACCCTCGGCAAGTGGAGGCGGTGGAGTATCGCGGCCCGGCGCTTCTTATTGTGGCGGGCGCTGGTTCGGGGAAGACGAGCGTCCTCACTCGTCGCATCGCCAGCCTCCTCCAGACCAGGGATGCCTGGCCGAGCCAGATTCTTGCCATTACCTTCACCAATAAAGCAGCCGGCGAGATGCGCGAGCGCATTACCGGGCTGATGGGCGAGGCAGCGAGCGGCATGTGGATTTCGACCTTCCACTCCGCCTGCGTGCGTATCTTGCGCGCTGAGCACGACCGTTTCGGGTATTCGAGCAGTTTCACCATCTATGACTCAGCGGACCAGAGGGCACTCGTCAAGCGAATCCTGAAAGAACTAGGTGGCGATGATCTGGGCCTCACACCCAACGCAGTGATCGGGAAAATGTCGAGACTGAAAAACGAGTTAGCTGATGTCGAGTCTTATCGACGCTCATCGTCATCCCAGGATCCAGCAGATGCTCTCTTTATCGAGGTGTGGGATCGTTATCAGCAGGAGCTCCAGCGCTCGCAGGCCTTTGATTTCGATGACCTGATCGGGCAGAACGTGTATTTGTTTCGGGCTTTCCCCGAGGTTGCAGCCAAGTACCAGGCGCGGTTCCGACACGTCTTGGTCGATGAATACCAGGACACCAACCACGCTCAATACGCCCTCATCCGGGAACTCACCAGACCCATCCCTGCAGACCTGGTTCCTGAGAAGCCTGCCGCCCGTCGGGCGGACGATGGGTCGGTTCCTGGAGCCTCACTGACGGTGGTGGGGGACTCTGATCAGTCGATTTACGCCTTTCGGGGTGCCGATATTCGCAACATCACCGAGTTCGAGAGAGATTTTCCCGGCGCAACGGTCGTGCTCTTGGAGCAGAACTATCGATCGACCCAGAACATCCTTGATGCTGCCAATGCGGTCATCGGCAATAACTTTGACCGCAAAGCCAAGAACCTCTTCACTGATTTCGGCGCAGGTGAAGAGATCATCGGTTTCACCGGGTACAGCGCCCATGATGAGGCCCAGTTCGTGGCCGATCAGATTGTCCAGCTCTCCGGTGAGGGAATTCCCTACTCGGAGATGGCCGTGTTTTACCGAACGAACGCCCAAACTCGTGCACTAGAGGACATTCTTATTCGCTCCGGTATTCCCTATCGGGTGATTGGGGGAACAAAGTTCTATGAACGTGCCGAAATCAAGGATGCGATTGCCTACTTGGTGACCATCGCAAACCCCGCGGACTCGCTCGCCTTCCGAAGAATCCTGAATACACCCAAGAGAGGCATTGGCCCGGCCACAGAGAACGCTCTCGTTTTGCTCGCAGAGCAACAGGACATCACTCTTCGCGAAGCACTTCGCCGCAGTAGCGAGTTGGGGTTGGGCCCCAAGGTCACCCAGGCCATGCTCTCGCTCGCAGAAGCTCTCGATACCGCCGAGGCCTCGGCCCACACCGAGCCGCCCGTGGCAACACTCGAAAAGATTCTGAACAGCACCGGGTATCTAACCCTCTTGCAGAACTCTCGTGACCCGCAGGATGAAGCCCGTGCAGAAAACCTCGGAGAGCTGTTAGCGGTGACCCGGGAGTTCGGGCGCAATAACCCGGATGGAACGCTGAGTGATTTCTTGACCGAAGTGTCCCTGGTGGCCGCCGCGGATGAGCTCGATGACGAGACGGGCACCGTCTCGCTGATGACCCTCCACACGGCTAAGGGCCTTGAGTTTGACGTAGTGTTCCTGACGGGACTCGAGGAGGATCTCCTGCCGCATCGGATGAGCGCACACGAACCGGGTGGTCTTCAAGAAGAGCGTCGACTGCTCTATGTGGGCATTACGCGAGCGCGCCAGCGCTTGCACCTCTCGCTCGCGATGACGAGGAGCACGTTCGGGGATACCGCGATCGCTTCGCCGAGTCGATTCCTGGCCGAGATTCCTCAAGAGTTGATTTCGTGGCGCGAGTCTCGGGCTGCCACAGGTGGCTCTGGCCACGAACTGGGCGGTCCTATCCGCAGTTCCGGTTGGCAGGGAGCGGGCAGCAGAAGCGGCGGTTCCCTGTCGATGCGCGATGAGCTGCCGCCTGCTCCGAAGAAGCCGACGACGTGGGCAAATCGCGTGACGTCGAGTGTTCGCGATAACGGGGACCTCACCTTGGTGGCCGGTGATCGCATCGAGCACGACGACTTTGGTCCAGGCAGTGTGGTTCAGGTGAGCGGCGAGGGTCCCAAGCGCATCGCTGAGGTGAACTTCGATACTGCTGGGCGCAAGAGACTGCTCATCAAGATTGCCCCCATTACGAAGCTCTAGGCGCGCACAGCGCCTCTTCCCACTGTGTAGGGTTGAGGGGGTTCCCCGCTCTTACCGTTGCGAGTCTGAGGTGGAATCATCTCCCAGCCGACAAACCGGAAGGATCTTCGGGCGTGGACCTTTACGAGTATCAAGCCAGAGACATGTTTGAGCGTCACGGCGTTCCCGTCTTAGCCGGGCTCATTGCCGACACCCCCGAGGAAGCCCAGGCGGCAGCCGAGAAGCTCGGCGGTCTCACGGTCGTGAAAGCTCAGGTGAAGACTGGTGGTCGCGGTAAGGCGGGCGGAGTGAAGGTTGCTCCCACACCGGAGGATGCGAAGAGTGCAGCCGAGGCTATTTTGGGTCTGGATATCAAAGGCCACGTCGTGCGCCGAGTCATGGTCGCCGCCGGTGCCGCAATCGATAAAGAGTTTTACTTTTCTGTCCTGCTCGATCGCGCAGCGCG
>JAYOYJ010000067.1:0-6432 GCA_038153485.1 Pontimonas sp.
GGCGGAACCATGCTGAGAATCATTACCGGCAGCGTCATGGCAGCAGAAATCAGAAGGCGATTTCTCAGCGACACCATGGGATCGGGACCCGAAGGGGGTTCTTCCGAGTGAACGTGGGCGTGATATCCGGCAGACTCGATGGCGCCCAGCAATGTTTCGGGCGGGACATCCCCGAAGACTGTGGCCCGCTCAGTGGCGTAATTGACGCTCGCCTCGACCCCCTCGACCTTGTTGAGAGCCTTCTCGACACGCGTCGCGCACGACGCGCAAGTCATCCCCTCAATGTCGAGCTGGATAGGCAGACTCATGACGAGCCCTGGGCTCCCACCATGTCATAACCCGCTTCGGCGATTGCATCCCTCAAGACATCAGAAGACACTGCAGAATCTGATTCCACTGTCACCTGGGATGTGCCCTCGGGTTCCAGGGCGATAGATACACCGGTGACTCCCTCGATCCCCTCAATTTCTGAGGTCACGGCCTTCACACAGTGCTGACAGGTCATGCCCTGCACATCAACAACCACAGTGGACATTGGTGCTCCTTCGTCTGGTGTCACCCACGATAACGCTGGATGAGGTTTGGCTATTCCCCTCTCCCAGGATTATGCGCAACCATAGGGCTATGTCACCTCGCACAATCGCGCAACGGAAAACTCCCACCATCGATCCACCGGTGTCGAAGGAGCAGCTCGATGCGTGGTCAGGCCTCGTTTTTCCGGGTGAGGAAACCCAAGAGCACTTCTCGCCCCTTGATGGTTCCCTAATTGCCTCGCTACCTAAATCCAACCCGACCGATGTCGACAGCGCTTTTGAGGCGGCGAGAGACGCCGCCAACGCCTGGAAGGCTCGTTCATTTGGCGAGCGCAAAGCCATCATGATGCGCTTCCACGATTCGGTCCTCGCACACCAGGCCACCCTCCTCGATGTCGTGCAGTGGGAAACAGGGAAGTCCCGCGCCTCAGCATTCGATGAGGTTGCCGATATCGCGCTCACCGCGCGCTATTACGCCAACAGTGCTGAGCGCCACCTGCGGCCCGAAAAACGCCAAGGCGCCCTCCCCTTCGTCACCAACACCCGAGTCCACTTCCAGCCCAAAGGCGTAGTCGGGATGATTACGCCCTGGAACTACCCACTCACCCTCCCGCTGAGCGATGCGATTCCTGCCCTTATGGCGGGAAACGGGATTGTCCTCAAACCCGACGCTCAAACACCCTTCTCCGCACTCAGCGCTCTGCACCTTCTCTATCAAGCAGGGCTTCCTGAAGGTCTCTTCCAGGTCGTCATCGGCGATGGGCCAGAGCTGGGCACCGCGATTATCGACAACGCCGACTTTGTCATGTTCACCGGTTCCACCGCGACCGGAAAGATTGTCTCCGAGCAGGCAGCCCGACGTCTCATCGGTTTCTCCGCTGAGCTGGGTGGTAAAAATCCGATGATTGTTCTCGATGACGCCCCCCTCGAGCGGGCTTTGCAGGGAGCGATCAACGCAAGCTTCTCCAACGCGGGTCAACTGTGTATGTCGATCGAGCGCCTGTATGTTCACGAGGGGATCTATGACCGTTTCGTTCCCCGACTGATTGCCGAAGTCGAGAAACTTCGGTTAGGAACGGCCTTCGATTTCTCCTCTGAGGTAGGCGCCTTGATTTCAGCCGAACAGTTGGAGAAAGTCCAAGCCCACGTATCGGACGCACTCGAGCGAGGCGCCACCCTTCTCGCTGGGGGCAAGCACCGACCGGATATCGCCCCCTATGCGTTTGAACCCACTCTGCTGAGCGACGTGAGCGAAGGCATGATGCTATGTCGAGGAGAAACCTTTGGTCCCGTTGTCGCCATCTATAAGGTTTCGAGCGATGAACAGGCCATCGCTCTCGCTAACGACACCAGCTATGGGCTCAATGCCAGTGTCTGGGGCTCAAAAACTCGAGCGGAATCTGTTGCTGTGCAGATCCAGGCCGGAAGCGTCAACGTGAACGAAGGATTCACCGCCTCCTGGGCCTCCACTGATGCGCCCATGGGTGGTTTCAAAGAATCAGGTGTCGGCCGTCGACACGGTCGCGAAGGCATCCAGAAATACACCGACGTTCAAACCGTTGCGACTCAGAGCGGGCTGAATGTGGCAGCTCCACGGGGTATGAGCGCCGAGGCCTTCACCAGAGCAATGACCACAGGTCTTCGTTTCATGAAGTATCTCCCGTTCAGGAAGTAGAAAAATGGCTGAACCCTATTCACTGACCAGTAAGCACGTCCTCATCACCGGTGCGGGTAGTGGCATCGGTCGGCTCATGGCACTGGGCTCAGCACAGCGAGGCGCAACGCGCGTCGTGCTCTGGGATATCAACCTCGATGCCGCCAAAGCTGTTGCGAAAGAAGTCGAAAGCCTCGGTGCGAGTGCCCTTGCGATGTCCGTTGACGTATCTAAGAAATCAGCAGTAGTCACAGCAGCGACCAAAGTTCTCGAAAAAATCGGTCACCTCGATGTCTTGGTGAACAACGCCGGGGTTGTGAGCGGAAAGACTCTCCTCGATCTGGACGAAAAAGACATCACCCACACCTACAACGTCAACACTTTCGCGCTCTACTGGACAACCCAAGCTTTCCTCCCTTCGATGCTGGACCGTGACTCGGGCCGACTGGTCACCATCGCAAGCGCCGCTGGGCTCGCCGGATCTGCTCGTCAGACGGATTACTCGGCGAGCAAGCACGCAGCCGTCGGGTTTATGGAAGCGCTTCGAGCGGAACTTCGAGACTCGGGGTCATCTGTCACCACCCTGACCGTGAACCCGTTCTACATCAACACCGGAATGTTCGATGGGGTGAAATCGGGAAGCCCGTTGTTGCCCATCCAAGATCAAAACGAAGCCACCGGAAAAATCTTGGATGCCGTGGAATCCACGAAACGAGAACTCTTGCTCCCGGGGATGGTCTACTCGGTGCGAATCTTCCGCCTACTGCCGCCTGTGCTCTTTGATTGGATTGCCGACGCGTTTGGCATCAACAAAGCCATGAAGACTTTCAGAGGTCGCCGCACATAACGTGCGCGAGGGGGGACTTGAACCCCCACGCCCTTGCGGGCACTGGCACCTGAAGCCAGCGCGTCTGCCATTCCGCCACTCGCGCAATGATGGTCGCCCATCAACGTGCCGAGAGTACCACAGGAGGGCCCTGCCCCCGCAGGCCAGTCCTCGAGGGTTCACCAGCCAAGACGGCTAGCATCACTAGTCAGAAGAACCCCCAACCTCGGAGGTGTGCCGTGGGTTTTCTCGACAGTTTTGAGCGCTCGGTGGAGCGCCTAGTCGGGGGCTCTTTCGCTAAAGCTTTCTCCTCTGGTGTTCACCCCGTCGAGATTGTTGCTGCGCTGAAGCGCGAGATGGATTCAAGGGCGAAAACGGTGTCGAGAACCAGGAGCATCGCTCCTCACCACTACATCTGTGGGCTCTCGAGCGCGGACTTCGACCGACTTACCCAACTGGGGGACGCTTTCCTCCAGGAAATCACCCACGCTCTCGCGGACTACGCCCAAGTCCGGGGTTATGGCCTCTCGGGACCTCTCACGGTCGAACTTTCCCAGGAAGATTCTCTCTCCGAGGGCATGGTCGAGGTCAGGAGCACCCCGACCGGTGCTGTGGTGTGGGTTCCCACTCTGATCTGGGACTCGGTTCGATACCCGCTGATCAAAAAATCCACCATTATCGGGCGCGGCACCGATACCGATGTTCACGTCGTCGCTCGCGGGGTGTCCAGACATCACGCTGAAGTCAGGTGGGATGGCAAGCGCGCCGAGGTTCGTGACTTGGGTTCGACGAATGGAACCAAACTGGATGGTGAACGCGTGACGAGGGCCGCTCTGCCAGATAAGTGCTCTCTGGTCATCGGCCAGGCGCGTATCCTGTTTGAGGTGGTTCCGCAGGCTGAAGACTCCTATCGCGCCCTCGCGCACCACACACCCCCCAGCACAGAGGAGACATCGTGAGCGAGCTAACGCTGTTTCTGCTGCAACTGGCGTTTTTGGGTCTGCTGTGGGCCTTTATTTTCGCGATTGTCTATGCCCTTCGCACGGACCTTTTTGGTCCCGCTCGCTATCGCCAGGAGGACGAGGACAAGCCCGCGGCGAAGCCGTCTGCTGACCAGCCGCCCAAACTCTCCCCGGCCCCCTCAACCCCGAGCGGTATCGCGCAATCGTTGATTGTGACTGGGGGACCCAAAGAGGGCCTCGAGATCGAGTTGTTGCCGGAAGAGCAGTTCACGATTGGGCGCTCCGGTGACTCGAGTCTGGTGATTCGTGATGATGTGACCTCCACCCACCACGCGCGTCTGATGCTCTGGAATGACCAGTGGATGATCCAAGACCTGGATTCCACGAATGGCACGTTCGTGGATGGAAACCGCGTGAGTATCCCGACCCCGGTTCCGCTGAACACCCCGGTGAGTGTGGGAAACACAACGTTTGAACTTCGAAAGTAGCCGGATGCCCACCGACCAGATTCTGAGTGCCGCGTCCTCCCATATTGGGAAGATTCGCGCGAGCAATCAGGACTCCGGCTCGGTCGGCCGAAACCTCTTCGTGGTTGCCGATGGCATGGGTGGCCACGCGGGTGGTGATGTGGCAAGTGCACTGGCGGTCCAGCATCTTTTCGGTCTTGATCGCTCATACGACAGCGTCGACGAGGCGAGAGAGGCGCTCTTCCGTGGTGTTTTGGACGCTGGCGCGGACTTGACCAACGCTGTGGTGGAGCATCCCGAGCTGACCGGTATGGGCACCACAGTCAGTGCGATGATTCGGGTGAAATCTCAGATGGTCATTGCCCACATTGGGGACTCCAGGATTTATCGCCTCCGCGAAGGTGTTCTGGAACAGATCACCTCCGATCACACTTTCGTCCAGCGATTGGTCGATAGTGGGCGCATTACCCCGGAGGAGGCAGCAGTCCATCCGCGACGCAGTGTTCTCATGCGTGTGCTCGGTGATGTCGACGCGGAGCCTGAGGTCGACACCCATGTCATCGACACCATGCCGGGTGACCGATGGTTGCTCTGTTCTGATGGGCTCAGCGGATATGTCCCGGAGCGGGATATCGCCGAGACTCTGCTGACCGTGGACGATGTGGAGCTCGCAGCCCACAAACTCATCACCCAGAGTCTGAGTGAGGGAGCGCCCGACAACGTCACCGTGGTAGTCGTTCGCGTCGCAGAAGACCTCGACACCTCACCTCCTGCAGAGCCCCGCATGGTGGGTGCCGCTGCTGGACCCCTCACCTACGAATCCGGTCCGGTCATGCGCCGCCCAGCCCTCCCCGCTCTCCTGCTCCACCCTCTGCGGGCGATGCCGCCCGCCGACGAACACTTCGAGCCCGAAGAGGATTACCTCGAAGAGCTCATACGTGAGGACCGCAGACGTCTTATCCGTCGGCGAATTGTCTGGTCTCTCTCCGTAGTGATTGTCATAGCCGCGCTGGTGGGGGCTGCGTTTAGCGCGTATGAGTGGACTCAAACTCGCTACTTCGTCGGAGAAAGCAATGGCTTTGTCTCCATCTACCAGGGCGTCCCCGAAAACGTGGGACCGCTGTCGCTCTGGACTCTGTACGAAGAAACAGATGTCCCCATTGAGTCTCTGCAAGTTTTTGAGCAAGAGAGAATCGAAGAGTCGCTCCCCGCAGAGTCCCTCGAGGATGCCCTCCAAATCGTCGATCGGCTGAGGCGGTAGGGGTATGACGAACACGGTCCCCCCTGTCTCTCCGGTCACCGGACGCGTCGTGTTGCGGGTGAAGATGCCCCAGAAGCTTCGCAACCTGGAGCTGGTCTTGCTTATCGTGGCGCTGGGGCTCAGCGCGCTGGCTCTCGCTCTGGTCCAGTGGGGGGCTCTGGGCACTCTCGACTGGAGTCTCTTGACCTACGCGGCGGGTCTGGCCGGATTGACCCTGGGCTTGCATTTGGTCTTACGGATTGTCGCGCGGGACGCCGATCCTTTTGTGGTTCCGCTGGCGACCATGCTCAACGGATTGGGCATCACCATCATTCACCGCCTCGATATCGCAGCCGGTTCGAGCGGGTGGGAGGCGGCTGGTGTTCGACAAATGGCGTGGACGGCCGTGGCACTGGTCATCGCCATCATCGTCCTCATCGTCGTCAAGAACTACCGCGTCCTGCTGCGCTATCGATACCTCGCCATGCTCGCCGGGGTGGTGTTACTCACCATGCCGCTGTGGCCTGGCATTGGGCGGACCGTCAACGGTGCCACTCTTTGGGTGAGCATCGACGGATTGAATTTTCAGCCCGGTGAAATCGCGAAAATCGCTCTTGCGATCTTCTTCGCCGGGTACCTCATGACCGCTCGGGAGAGCCTCCAAAAAGTGGGGACAACCTTTGCCGGAATCCGGTGGCCCCGCGTTCGAGACCTCGGTCCACTGCTGGTCGTGTGGGCGGTGGCGATGGG
>JAYOYJ010000068.1:0-6345 GCA_038153485.1 Pontimonas sp.
CCGCTCACTGGAATCACGGACTGATTACTTGAGTGCGTTTACCTTCATTGGCCTCAGCGAGGTGCTGGGTCCACGCCTCATTGCGGCGTTGGAGCCTTCGTATCTCTTCGATGATTTCGCCGGAGATACGTCGCGGTTATATGGCAAAGGGTTCGGGTATACCAAGTCCATCCCGAGGGCCCTCAAGAGCAGAGAATCATTGTCCTTTGATGCGCCCGCCCAGGACCTCGTTGAGCTGGCTGAATCAGCGTCGGCCATCGTCATTGGCAATTACGACGCAAATCGCGATGTAGTCGGGGACCTGCTTCATGCTGGGATTCCCCCCAGCAAAATTGTGTGCGTCTTGGGATCAGACCTACCGCCTGACCGCGCTCTTCTTCGAGATATTCGTCGAAGCGAGATGACCTTCTTTGTGAGGGAGTTTTCCTCCTAAGACAGTTCCCTCAGGATGAGGGCTGTGTGGAGGGCAGCTTCGGCTGCTTCCGCGCCTTTGTCCTCTGAGGAGCCAGGGAGACCCGCGCGATCTAGGCCCTGCTTGTCGTCATCCAGGGTGAGAACACCAAAACCCACAGGCTTACCGGTCTGGAGTGCGACATCAGTGAGCCCTGTCGTCGCCGCTGAGGACACGTACTCAAAATGGGGGGTGCCGCCTCGAATAATGACTCCGAGAGCCACCACGGCCTCAGCTCCACCGTCGAGAGCAGCTTTCGCGACGACCGGCAGTTCAAACGAACCGGGTACTCGAACAATTGAGGTGTCAGCTCCAGCTCGCTCCAGCACACGAGTCGCACCCGCGACGAGAGCTTCAGCAATCTCCTCGTGCCACATTCCTGCGACAACCGTAACCTTCATGCCGCGCGCACCCTCGAGTTGGATGGTGGGGGCTCCGTGACCGCTCATGATGTTTCTCCTTCGTGGGGGAGGGTGATGGCACCCGTCGCGAGTTCTCCCGGCAGGTGGTGTCCCATTCGGTCGCGCTTGGCTTCGAGGTATGCAGTGTTGACTTCTCCCACACCCACGACGAGGGGCTCGAGCGAGGTCACAGTGATTCCGTGCTGTTCGAGTTGACGTCGTTTTTCGGGGTTGTTCGAGAGCAGGCGCACTGAGCTCACCCCCATATCCGCAAGGATGGCGGCAGCCGCGCCATAGTCCCTGGCGTCCGCGGGTAGCCCTAGAGCGAGGTTGGCATCAAGGGTGTCGAGCCCCAGTTCCTGCAGCCGGTAGGCGCGTAATTTATTGACTAGCCCAATTCCCCGACCTTCGTGGCCGCGGAGATAAATCACAATGCCACCCTCTTCATCAATGCGCTCCATGGCGGCCTGAAGCTGGGGACCACACTCACACTTGAGTGATCCCATTGCCTCTCCCGTGAGGCATTCCGAGTGAAGACGCACCAGGGTGTTGTCTTGCGGCTCACCGGAGACGATGGCGATGTGGTCAGCCCCCGTTGCTCGGTCGCGATATGCGCGAAGATCGAACGTTCCGTGGTCGGTGGGTACTCGAGTCTGAACCTCAAATATCACCCGTTGATCAGCGACTGGCCGGTGGCGAGGAACTCGAAGATCAGAGCCGGCAGCGTTGTCTTCTATTTCTTTGAGCAGTTGGGCAATGGTGACAACCGGGATGTTCTCCCGTTCGCCCATGTCCAGCAACTGGGGCAGCCTGAGGAGTTCTCCATCGTCTCCGACAACCTCACCGATAACGGCGACGGGTTCCAGGCCCGCCATGTGCATGAGTTCGACTGCTGCTTCGGTGTGACCAGCTCGTTCTTTGACGCCTCCGGGAGCAGCCTTGAGGGGAACAATGTGGCCGGGACGAATCAGTGAGGAGGGAGTGGAACCCGGGTCAGCAAGCACGCGAAGGGTACGTGTTCGATCGGAGGCACTAATGCCGGTCGTGATTCCTGTCGCCGCATCGACACTGACGGTGTAGGCCGTCTTTCGGGGGTCCTCATTGTCAGCCACCATCGGCGGAAGGTTCAACGCCACAGCTTTTTCGGCGGGTATCGGAGCACAAAGGTAGCCAGACGAGTGGCGAATCGTGAACCCGACCCACTCAGGTGTTGCCAACTGAGCGCTCAGGACAAGATCGCCCTCGTTTTCGCGAGCTTCATCATCGACCACAATGATGGGCCGGCCAAGGCGCAGGTGCTCCAGTGCCTCGTCGAGAGTTCCGATACTCATGAGGTAGCTCCATCCATGCTGAATTCTCGAAGACGAAGGACCTGCCTCGCGAGAATATCGGTCTCAACATTCATCTGGGTTCCGACCTCGGCCTCTCCCAATGTCGTGGCAGCCAATGTCTCTGGGATGAGAGACACCTCAGCCCAGTCTCTTCCGATTGCCGAGATCGTCAAGGACACCCCATCGAGCGTGATGGAGCCTTTGTGAGCGACGAGAGGGGCAATGTCTTCTGTCAGCGAGAAGCGAAGCACTCTCCACTGGTCACCAGGTCTTACTTCCAGAATCGTGGCGACAGCATCGACATGGCCCTGCACGATGTGACCACCCAACCTGTCACCCACGCGGGCTGCGCGCTCCAAGTTGACCTTCATGCCTGACTTCCAGAAGTTCGCTGCCGAGTGAAGCAGGGTTTCCTTCATGACATCGGCCCGGAAGTGAGAATCAGTGTGGTCGATAACGGTGAGGCACACGCCACTGATTGCGATGGAGTCGCCGTGGGAGACATCGTCGAGCACTGTGTGAGCGGCAATCTCCACCACCGCACCGTCTCCACTGTCTGTGAGAGAGGTAATGGTGCCTATTTCTTCGATGAGGCCGGTAAACACTAGCGGCTCCCTTCTCGTTGAGGTCGTGCTGTGACGACGATGTCGTCACCCAAGCGTTCGACGGCGGACACGATCAGATGGTGGGCCTGCGCCATGGTGGACACACCGAGTTCAGTGACGGCCATGTTGGGTCCCCCGAGCAGCAGTGGGCCCATCGTGATGTGAAGTTCATCGACGAAACCTTCTGCGAGAAAAGCACTGGCGAGAGTGGCCCCACCTTCAACATAAACACTTCTGATTTCTTGCTCACCTAACGCGCTCAGTAAGCCAGCGATGTCGTGATTTGCCACGTGTTCAAACCCGCCCGGATGCTCTCGGATGAGAGCGTCGTCAGGAATTTCCCTGCGGCCCATAACAATCGCGCGTGGTTGGTGGGAATAGAGATTTCCTTCTGAATTTCTCGCCGTCAGGCGCGGGTTATCGACCAGAACGGTATTGGTTCCGACGATGATGGCATCGTGGTCGGAGCGATCTCGGTGAACCCTCGCACGGGTTTCCTCGCCCGTAATCCACTGGCTGGTGCCATCGGTCGCGGCGGCGCGGCCATCGAGAGACATGGCCCACTTGAGAGTCACCCACGGTCGCTCGGTTGTCACAGCGTGCAACCAGCGCATAACCACGGCGTGAGCAGCATCAGCCTCGACTCCAGCCAGAACCTCAACACCTGAATTTCTCAGAAGGTCAGCTCCGCCGCCAGAAGTGGAGCCTGGATCTTCCAGCGCATACACAACACGAGTAATGCCAGCTTTCAGGAGTGCCTCAGCGCAAGGACCTGTCTTCCCCGTGTGCGCGCAGGGCTCCAATGTCACAACAGCAGTGAGTCCCTCGGGAGATCGACCAGACGCTCTGAGGGTTTCTAGCGCCATAATTTCTGCGTGGGGGGTTCCCGACCCTTCGTGCCATCCCTCCGCGATGATGTCCCTCGAATCATCGATCAACACGCACCCGACTTGTGGGTTAGGGCCGAATTTTGGACCCCGGTGTGCCAGCTCCAGGGCGCGCGTCATCGCCGCTGAGTAGTCAGCGCCCGACAGAGTTGCCATGGTCATCCGGTGTGGTCCCTTGTGTAGGTCGCTCCGGGAAAGACAACACAAAAAGCGGTGGAAAAAATCCCCACCACAATCCAACGTCTCCTACCATCCGGACTTTAACCGTCGGTCTGGGAGTTTCACCCAGTCAACCGCCAACAAGTTTCATTGCAGTCGGGTCGCGGACTGTCACCGCCGGCTCAGAGTTTCACTGACCCCGGAGCACGTTTACTAGGCTTCACTATACGGATTTTGGCTGGAAACTACAGCCCCCTGAGCACAGAGGCAGTGATTATGACGTCCCACATCATGGGGATTGATTCGGGTACGACTAGTTCCAGGGCCATCATTTTTTCTCACGATGGAGAAATCGTGTCCTCGAGTCAGCGGGAACACGAGCAAATATTCCCCCAGGCTGGCTATGTCGAACACTTTCCGGAAGAAATCTGGTCCAACGCGCGTGAAGTGATGGGCGAGGCTTTATCGAGAGCGCAGCTTACCCGCCACGACATTGCAGCACTCGGTATTACCAACCAGCGTGAGACGGCCATCATCTGGAATCGAAGAACGGGTGAATCCATTCACAACGCGCTGGTCTGGCAAGACACGAGAACCCAAGACATCGTCGATGCGATGGAGGAGTCCCTGGGTAGCGAGGCCTCCAGAGACAAGACAGGGCTTCCCCTTGCCACCTACTTCTCCGCCAGCAAGATTGTCTGGCTGCTAGATCATGTAGAGGGCGCCAGAGAAGCAGCAGAAGCCGGTGATCTCGCGTTTGGGACACCTGATACCTGGCTGCTGTGGAATCTCACAGGGGGAGTCGATGGCGGAGTTCACGCCACTGATGTGACCAACGCATCACGAACTCTTCTCATGAATCTGCACAGCTGTGCCTGGGATCAAGAGCTCCTCGATGCGTGGGGGATTCCCGCAACTCTGTTGCCGGAAATACGTTCCTCGTCTGAGGTCTTTGGGCACGCGCACTCTTCCAGTTTGCTGAGAGAGGTTCCGATTGCCGGCATTTTGGGGGACCAACAAGCAGCGACTTTTGGGCAAGCCGCATTTGATGAGGGTGAATCGAAGAACACCTACGGGACAGGAAATTTCTTAATTGTGAACTCGGGTGAGAAACCCGTCATGTCGAAGAATGGCCTGCTGACCACTGTCGCTTACCAGCTCGGTAATGACGCCCCCCGGTATGCCCTAGAGGGGTCAATCGCTGTCACAGGGTCACTGGTGCAGTGGCTGCGAGACAACTTAGGAATAATTTCCAACGCCGAAGAGGTGGAGGAGCTTGCCGCGAGTGTTCCCGACAACGGCGGGTGTTATGTGGTTCCCGCATTCTCGGGCCTGTTTGCTCCTTATTGGCGCTCCGATGCGAGGGGAGTAATTGTGGGGCTCACGCGCTTCATCGCTAAGGGACACATTGCTCGCGCGGCTCTTGAGGCCACGGCCTTCCAAACGCGAGAAGTACTCGACGCTGCAAATGCCGATGCTGGAGTGAATTTGGCAGAGCTCAAAGTGGACGGGGGAATGGTCAACAACGAGATGTTGATGCAGTTCCAAGCAGACATCCTCGGTGTGCCCGTGGTGCGACCTCGTGTTGCGGAGACGACCGCACTCGGTGCCGCCTATGCAGCAGGTCTGGCAGTTGGTTTCTGGAAAGACCGCGACGAACTCCGCGGAAAGTGGAGCGAGGATAAGCGCTTTGTCCCGGATATGTCAGAAGAGGAGCGCGAAGAGAAGCTTCGATTGTGGAAGAAGGCCGTTACGAGGACCTTCGACTGGGTCGACTAGGGACTTAGCTCAAGCCCTGCCCATTCCGCGGTAGCGGAAGCCTGCCTCTTTCCACGAGTCAGCATCGAGGCAGTTCCTGCCATCGACGACGAGTTTCTGAGCCATCAGATCACCGATAGCTGTGGGGTCTTCCTCTTGGAAGACTTTCCATTCGGTGGCAACAACGAGGGCGTCTGCCTTAGTCACTGCTGCCAGGTGATCAGCGGTGGTGGTCATGGATTCAGATTCTCCCGCACGCTCGATGCGGGCTTGCGCTGGCTTCCATCCTTCGGGATCAGCAGAGACGACGGTGGCTCCCTCTCTGGCGAGTGTTTCAGCGATGTCGAGTGCAGGTGAGTCCCGAATGTCATCCGAATCTGGTTTGAAGGAGATTCCCCACACTGCGATGGTTTTGCCCGTCAGGTCCCCCAATTCGTCTCGCAGCACCTCAACAACATGGGCGCGCCGCCGAAGGTTGATGTCATCGACGTCCTTCAGGAATGAAAGCGCTTCACCGACTCCGAGTTCCTCCGCTCTGGCAACAAATCCTCGGATGTCTTTGGGGAGACACCCCCCACCAAATCCAATTCCAGCGTTAAGGAATCGTCGGCCGATTCTTGTGTCATAACCAATGGCATCGGCAAGCTGTGTCACGTTGGCGCCGGTGACGTCTGCTATTTCGGCCACCGCGTTGATGAACGAGATTTTTGTCGCAAGAAATGAGTTGGCAGCAACCTTGACGAGTTCTGCTGT
>JAYOYJ010000069.1:0-6311 GCA_038153485.1 Pontimonas sp.
CCCGCACCATCAGTTTGGAAGACTGAGGCTCTACCATTGAGCTACATCCCCGAGGGTGATGTTACCAATCCACGATGCTACTGCATCGGGGCTGGTCGAGACTTCCTTTAGTCGACATTCCGGCTAGACTTCCTAGGGTTGTTCGCCGGGTCACCTCAGAAACACTGTGCCACGATGGTGAATCGCTGTGGACCATCGGGGCGTAGCTCAGCTTGGTAGAGCACCCGCTTTGGGAGCGGGAAGTCGCAGGTTCAAATCCTGTCGCCCCGACGGAAAGAAAAAACACAAGTTAGTTGGAGAAAAGCTGTGCCCACCACCACCAAAGAGTCGTTGAGCCCCACCCGTGTTCGCCTGAGCATCACGGTGACCCCCGAGGAGCTCAAGCCCAGTCTTGACCACGCCTATCAGCACATCGCGGAACAAATCCAGATTCCTGGTTTCCGTAAAGGCAAGGTTCCACCCCCCATCATCGACCAGCGGGTAGGTCGCGGAGAGGTCTTGAACCACGCGGTGAGCGAAGGTATCGACCGCTTCTTTCAGCTCGCTGTCGCCGAGGAGAAGGTGCGCACGCTGGGTCGCCCCGAGGCTGATGTGTCCCAGTGGCCGAGCGATAAGGACTTCTCGGGGGATCTCGTGGTCACGGTAGAGGTCGATGTTCGCCCGGACTTTGAGCTGCCCAAGTTTGAGAAGTACACGCTCGAGGTGGAGCCGATCATGGTGACCCAGGGTGATGTCGACGATGAGCTGGATGCTTTGCGCGCCCGTTTCGGAAACCTGGTCACGGTGGATCGCCCCGCGAAGAAGGGTGACTTTGTCCAGATTGACCTGGTGGCCAAGATTGGCGATGCGACGATTGATTCGGCGTCGTCGATTAGCCACGAAATTGGTTCGGGTCAGCTCATCGAAGGAATCGATGAAGCGCTGGACACCCTGACAGCGGGTGAAACCACCACCTTCGAGTCAGTATTGCTCGGTGGAGATCGTGAAGGTGAAACAGCCCTTATTGAGGTGACAGTTCTCAGCGTGAAAGAACGCGAGCTTCCCGAGGCTGACGATGACTTTGCTCAAATCGCGAGCCAGTTCGACACCATCAAGGAACTCCGCGATGACCTCAAGAAGCAGGCACAGCGCAAGGGTGTGTTCACCCAGGCTCAAGAAGCGCGCGACAAGCTGGTCGAGAAGATGATTTCCGAGGTCTCCATGCCTCTTCCGCAGGGCGTTGTGGATGCTGAGGTGCACCGCCACCTGGAGCAAGAGGGTCGTCTTGAGGATGACAAGCACCGCGCTGAGGTCATTGAGTCGACGGAGAAGAGCTTGCGGACTCAGCTACTTCTCGATGCACTCGTGGAGGCGTTGGAGGTGCAGGTGTCTCAGGATGAGCTCACTCAATACCTGATTCAGTCTGCCGGTCAGTATGGCATGGAGCCCAGCGAGTTCATTCAGTCACTGGACCAAAACGGCCAAATCCCGTCCATGGTTGGTGAAGTAGCGCGCTCCAAGTCGCTCTCGGTCGCCTTGACGAAGCTCACGGTGAAGGACACCAAGGGCAAGAAGGTCGATTTGAGTGAGGTCACGAACTCGGCTACTGACCCCGTCGAGGATGCTGTGGCACAGGCCGTCGCGGATAACCACGACGGTCACGACCACGACCACGAGCACTAAGCCGCCGCACTCTGCCGAGGGCGAACACCCCCCGTTCACGCCCCACCGGCTGTGTACGCTCAGGGTAACCAAGGCTTTGAATCCGTAGAGGAGAACACCACCGTGACCATGGCAGAAACCATGATGCAGCCGAATGTTTTTGATCGGTTGCTCAAGGATCGCATCATTTGGCTGGGCTCTGAGGTTCGTGACGAGAACGCGAACGAGATTGCTGCGAAGCTTCTCTTGCTCGCAGCGGAGGACCCGGAGAGCGACATTTACCTCTACATCAATTCCCCGGGTGGATCCATCACCGCGGGTATGGCCATCTACGACACCATGCAGTTCGTGCCCAACGACATCGTCACCGTGGGTATTGGAATGGCGGCTTCGATGGGTCAGCTTCTCTTGACTGCGGGGACCAAGGGTAAGCGCTACATCACCCCGAACGCTCGGGTCTTGCTCCACCAGCCCCACGGCGGTTTCGGCGGAACGGCAAGCGATATCCAGACCCAGGCGCACCTCATCAACGACATGAAGAAGCGCCTCGCCCAAATCACTGCGGATGCCACCGGCAAAACCGTGGAGCAAATCATGGAGGATGGCGACCGCGACCGTTGGTTCTCGGCTGATGAGGCACTTGAGTACGGGTTTGTCGACCACATCCGCGCCTCCGCGAGCGACGTCGTCGGTGGCGGCGGGACCGACCAGGGCAAGAAGAAGTAGGCGAATTTCATGGAGATGATCACACCCCAGTCCGGTTCAACGGCCGCGACCCCGGAGAGCCGCTACATTCTGCCAAGCTTCGAGGAGCGCACGAGCTACGGCTTCAAGCGCCAGGACCCTTACGCCAAGCTGTTCGAGGACCGCATCGTCTTCCTCGGAGTCCAGGTCGATGACGCCTCCGCAGACGATGTGATGGCTCAGTTGCTGGTGCTCGAAAGCCAGGACCCCGACCGGGACATCGTCATGTACATCAACTCTCCTGGCGGTTCGTTCACGGCTATGACCGCCATTTACGACACCATGCAGTACGTTCGCCCTCAGATTCAGACGGTTGTCCTGGGTCAAGCAGCGTCCGCTGCGGCCGTCATCCTCGCGGGGGGAGAGCCGGGTAAGCGTTTAGCATTGCCGAACTCACGCGTGTTGATTCACCAGCCCATGATGGGAGAAGCCGGTCGTGGGCAGGCATCGGACATTGAGATCCAGGCCAAAGAGATTGCACGCTTGCGCGAATGGCTGGAGGAGACACTTTCTCGCCACTCCAACAAGAGCATCGAGGAAGTCAACCGCGACATTGATCGCGACAAGATCCTCACCGCTCAAGAAGCGCTGGAGTATGGCTTGATTGACCAGGTCCTCTCGACACGGAAGTCAGCAGGAACCGCGTCACCGGCCAAGGGCCCTGAAGCTGTAGCCGCTAGCTAGTTCCCGTTTCGTTTCTGGCGCACCCGCCAGACCACCCACACCACGACAGCAATGCTGACGATGCTGAGGAAGCCGACGATCAAAATCGAGTCACGAGGTTCTTCTTCGGCGACAACCCCCTCGGAACTACTTGCCGTGACCACTGTTTCCGGTGTGGGCTCTTCCGAGGCGAGTTCTCTCACGACACTGCATTCGGCGGGGGTTTCGTAACCGACTGCCGGCGAGTGTGACGCAGCGGGAGCGAACTCAATCGTGTAGCTCTCTGACAGGCTGTGACCATCCGCGGAGACAAACTGGTAAACGATCTCGTAGGTTCCTGCCTCTCCGAGTTCGACGCTGGCAGAGAGTGTCCGCTCGTCCACGAGGTGGCAACCATCGCCGTAGTAGAGACCTTGGCTATCGCGGACCACAATGCCAAAACCTTGCCCATCGCCGGCTAAGTCGAGGTAGAGGTCGTTGCTGGTAAGCGAAATGTCGACCGGACTCTCAGTCACCGTCGAACCAGGCTCGGGCGTGTAGTTCTCCACGACGTTGTGCGCGAGAGCGGCAGACCCCCCAAAAACCAGGACAAACAAAACACAAACCCCGAGTAGAGGGGTAACCAACAGAGTGCGCACAGTGGGTGTCATGAGAGTCCCAGTCTATTCTCGCCACACCCTGGCGGGCTGTGGAATGTCCGCCGGGGAGTTCGCCTCAAAAGGTAAGCTCCAAGAAGTTGCTAACCACTGTTCTAGCGGAGGGTTATATGGCGCGCACCGGTGATTCGGGCGAGCTTTTGAAGTGCTCGTTTTGCGGAAAGACCCAAAAACAGGTCCAGCAACTGATCGCTGGACCTGGTGTCTACATCTGCGACGAGTGCGTCGAGCTGTGCAACGAAATCATCGATGAGCGTCAATCTGAGGGTCGTGAGACGGCGAGCGCTGATTTTGATCTTCCGAAGCCCAAGGAAATCTATGACTTCCTCGAGGAGTACGTCATTGGCCAGGAAGAGGCAAAGAAGTCTCTCTCCGTAGCGGTCTACAACCACTACAAGAGAGTCCGCGCGACAGCTTCACCGCACGCTGTGGATTCTGCCGATGATGTCGATATTCAAAAGAGCAACATCCTGCTCATCGGGCCCACCGGCTGCGGTAAGACGTACTTGGCACAGACCCTCGCGAAGCGGCTCAATGTGCCGTTCGCCGTGGCGGATGCCACAGCACTCACGGAGGCTGGCTACGTCGGTGAGGACGTCGAGAACATCCTCTTGAAGCTGATTCAAGCGGCGGACTACGACGTCAAGCGCGCCGAAATGGGCATTATCTACATCGACGAGGTGGACAAGATTGCCCGCAAAGCAGAGAACCCCTCGATTACGAGAGACGTTTCCGGTGAGGGTGTTCAGCAGGCTTTGCTCAAGATTCTTGAGGGAACGGTTGCTGCTGTCCCGCCTCAGGGTGGACGGAAGCACCCTCAACAGGAATTCATCCAGATCGACACCACGAATGTGTTGTTCATTGTTGCCGGTGCCTTCGCGGGACTGGAGGACATCATTTCTCAGCGGGTGGGTCGACACGGGATTGGTTTCGGCGCGCCACTGCACAGCAAGGATTCGCAAGAGAACATCTTCAGTCAGGTCCTACCGGAGGACCTCCACAAGTTTGGTTTGATTCCTGAGTTCATCGGGCGTCTCCCCGTGGTGACGACCGTTGCCCCGCTCGATCAATCCGCCCTGATCGACATCCTGACCGGCCCGAAGAATGCTTTGGTGAAGCAGTACCAGAGGATGTTTGTCCTGGATGGTGTTCAGCTGGAGTTTGAGAAAGAGGCCCTCGAAGAGATCGCTGATTTGGCCTCTGAGCGCCAAACCGGCGCGCGTGGTTTGCGGGCCATCTTGGAGGAAGTCTTAGGACCCATCATGTTCGATATTCCCTCCAACGAGAACATCGAGCGCGTTGTCATCACGAGGGATGCCGTCTTGCGCACCGCCGCACCCGTCGTGGTGCAGAAGCCCGCCCCTCGGCGCGAGAAGTCCGCTTAGCCTCGAAGAGTGACGCCGTTGTCGAGTGTGACGACGGGTCGATTTTCGAGCCAGGTCAGCGTCCAGCGAAGCGTTACCCGTTCCTGCTCACTCAAGTTCGCCTCGATGGCTTCGATCTCCGTGCGGAGAGGCTCTGGAAGCGACGGGAGAGCCTGTCCCACCGAGAATCGACTACCGAGCTGCACTACTAATCCAGCTCTTTCTCGTAGGTGACCCACGTGGTGGGAGTTGCCAACGCGTCATAGAGCCTGCGTGCACGATCGTTGTCGGATGCTGTAATCCAGCGCAGTGTCCCTCCGCCGCGGGCGCGCGCGTAGTCTTCCAGGGCAGAAATCAGGGCCGTGGCAACACCGTGGCCCCGACTCTCGGGGTCGGTGAAAAGATCATCGAGGAACCAGCCCGAACCAGCCGTGAACGTGTCGTGCTGGAAGCACAGGTGGGCAAAGCCAACCACGGTGTTTTGTATTTCAGCGACAAAGCATCGCACCGGATGTTCGTCTTCCATCAGCCAGGCCCAGACACCCTCAATCACGTCTGGGGTAAAACTCTCGCGATAAAAGACTCCGTAGGCGAGGAATAACTCCTCCCACCGTTCCCGATCCTGAGGCTGCACTGGCCTCACCTGGGGAGTAAGGGAATCACTCATCGAGTGAGCCCCATTCGATGTCACTAATGGCGACGCTGTCTGATTCCGACCAGGACAGGGTCTGGATCTTTCCCATCGCCATGAGGTCTGATTCAGCGAGACGCAAGCGCGCGGGTGCACTCAGGGTCGCTCTGAGAATGGGCATTTTTTGCGCAACTTGCTGGTCTGTCTTGGAGCGTCGGATCGTAATCAGCGCCTCACTGGCCAAGGAGAGAAGGCCGTGGTGTTCCTCGTTGGGTGACGAGGGGAGTTCCTCCACGCTCGGCCAGGAGGATGTGTGCACGCTGCCCTCATGGGTCCAGGACCATACCTCTTCCGTGGCGAAGGGGATGACCGGCGCGAACAGGCGGACGAGAGCGTCGACGGCCAGTCGCAGAGCTGTGACCGCACTGGTTCGATCGGCTCCCTCGCCGGTGTAGGCGCGATCTTTGACCAATTCCAGGTAGTCGTCGGTAAAGGTCCAGAAGAAGCTTTCCGCAAGCTCTAGCGCTCGGGCGTGGTCATAAGCGTCATAGGCTGCCGTGGCCTCGGTAATCACGCGACCCAGCTCGTTCACCATGTCGAGGTCGAGGGGGT
>JAYOYJ010000070.1:0-6298 GCA_038153485.1 Pontimonas sp.
GCCTTACAGCGTGGTGACACTCGCCAGCGCTCTCGATGTTCCCCTCACAGAGGTAAAGAGCGCCATCGAGGCGCTCGTGGCCGACTATAACGGCGAATCGGGTGGGCCCCAGCGCGGGTTCGAGTTGCGCGAGGTCGGTGGAGGTTGGCGAATTTACGTGCGGGAGGCCTACGACCATGCCGTCACGAAACTCATGGATGACCAGGTGCCTGCCAAGCTGTCACAGGCTGCTTTGGAGACCCTTGCGGTCATCGCCTACAAGCAACCCGTGACTAGAGGACACGTGTCGGCCATTCGCGCTGTGAATGTCGACACCGTCATCCGGACATTGCTCGGCCGAGGGTTGATTGCGGAATCCCACACGGACCCCGAGACGGGGGCAATCTTTTATGCAACAACTCCTTTGCTTCTTCAAGAGTTGGGAATAGAGTCACTCGATCAGCTACCTCCCTTGTCGCCGTTGCTCGATGATGGCGCCGAGGGTTTTGATGATGCCCGCTGAGCAGGACGACTCAAAGCAACGTCTCCAGAAAGTGCTGTCAGCAGCCGGGCATTTCTCGAGGCGGCGCGCTGAGGCACTGATGCAGGAGGGTCGCATCAGGATCAACGGTGAGCTGGCGACTGAGATGGGCGTTCGAGTTGATCCCGAGGTCGATGTGGTGAGTGTGGACGGTCGAGTAGTTCCCTTGAAAACCGAAGCGCTTTACATCATGCTCAACAAACCCCGAGGGGTGGTCAGCACCATGGCTGACGAGCAGGGTCGCCCCGATCTCTCCGAGTATGTGCGGGACATTGGCGAGAGGGTCGTCAATATCGGCAGACTCGATGCTGACACCACGGGTCTGTTATTGATGACCAACGACGGCGACCTAGTTCATCGGCTCAGTCATCCCTCGTTCGAAGTTGCCAAGGTCTACACAGCGACAGTGAGGGGAGTGGTGGACCACGCGATTGTGAAGCAACTGACCACGGGAGTCGAGCTCGAAGATGGAGTGAGCGCAGCAGACAAGGTGACAGTTCGCAGTAATGCGCCAAAGGACTCCAGCATCCTCGAGATTGTCCTGCATTCTGGCAAGAACCGGATCATCCGTCGAATGATGGAAGCCGTGGGGCACCCCGTGATCAGCCTACATCGGAAGGCAGTGGGCGGGCTGCACCTGGGAGGTCTCAAGCCTGGTTCCTGGCGTGAGCTCACTACGCTGGAGGTCAAAGATTTATTGACCCTTGCCCATCGCGCTGATGCGCCCATCAAGAAGAGACGTCATGACCGGGAAGACTAGCCAGCCTTTCTCGCGTGTTCACATTGTGGGGACGGGATTGCTGGGCACGAGCTTGGGTCTCGCGCTTCGAGAGCGTGGGGTTGAGGTCACCCTCGAGGATGTCTCGCCCTCCTCGCTGTCCCTCGCGGAAGACTATGGTGCTGGAGTGCGCCGATTACCGGGGCAGGCAGAGCCTGAGCTCGTTGTGGTGGCAACACCACCCGATGTTGTGGCCGGTGCGGTTGTCCAGGCGTTGGGGGACTACCCCCAGGCACTCGTCATCGATGTCGCCAGTGTGAAAGGACAGATTACAAAAGATGTCGAGTCACACAGCCCCCACTCTGCGCGTTATGTCCCCTCACACCCCATGGCGGGCCGAGAGCGGGGCGGAGCAGTGTCCGGGCGCAGTGATCTCTTCACTGCCCGCCCCTGGGTGTTGTGCGCCCCGGAATCTGAGTCACAGGAAACAATCCGAGCGTTCGTCGTGAGCCTTGGGGCCCTCCCTATCGAGATGTCTCCTGAGGAACACGATCACGCTGTGGCGGTCATGTCTCATCTTCCCCAGCTTGTCGCGTCCTTGACCGCAGCCCGGTTGCAGGATGCGGATGAGAAGGCTCTGGATTTAGCTGGGTCTGGGGTTCGGGATGTGACCCGAATCGCCCAAAGCGACCCTGCGCTCTGGATTCAGATTCTGAGTGCCAACGCTCATCCCCTTGTGGAGCACCTTACGTCCCTGCGGGATGACCTCGATGATGTCCTCACGGCGCTGGGGTCCCTCGATGCATCGGGCTCGAGAAAAGTTCTCGCGGAAGCCTTGGGTGCGGGGGTGAACGGTGTGTCGCGACTTCCAGGAAAGCATGGAACGTCCACCGCGTTTGCCTCGCTCGTTGTCGTGATCGACGACAGCCCGGGTGAGTTAGCTCGCCTACTCACACAGCTCGGTGTCTGGGGAGTCAACCTTGAAGACTTGCGCCTGGAGCATTCGCCGGGAGCTCAAGTGGGATTCGCTGACCTCACTCTGGCACCCGACGTCGTGGTAGATGTTGAAAAACAGTTGCGTGAGGCCGGTTGGCGCATCGCCGGAGAGCGCTCATGAGTGCTGTGATTGTGGTTGCAGTCGATGGACCCGCCGGAAGTGGAAAATCGAGCGTGTCGAAAGCCGTGGCCTTGGAGCGTGGCTTCGCCTATTACGACACCGGGGCTGCCTATCGGGCATTGGCGTGGGCAGCTATAAAAGCAGGTGTGGACCTGCAGAGCGAAGAAGCCGTGCTCACGGTTCAGCAATCCGCTCGGTATGAAGCGAGCCAGAACCCCTCGCGCCTAGCATTCTTCGTCGATAGCACAGATGTGACCGAAGCTATTCGGGGAGCCGAGGTGTCGGACACTGTGTCGCAGATTGCTCGCCATCCTCGGGTTCGGGAGGGTCTGGTCGCCCACTTCCGCGACGTCCTCAGCTCGTGTGACAAACCAGGAATAGTCATGGAGGGACGCGACATCACCACGGTGGTCGCCCCTGATGCCACAGTCCGCGTACTGCTCACGGCCTCGGAAGAAGTGCGTATCGCGAGACGCCAAGCGGAACTGAGCGGGGGAATGGCCCAACCGGTCGCAGAATCTCTGAAGGCTCGTGATCGCAGTGATCAGAACGTGGTGGATTTTATGAACGCTGCCCCTGGCGTTTCAGTCATAGATTCCGGCCCGCTCACCTTTGACGAGACTGTCGACGCGATGCTGTCGCTGATCGACGACACGGTGGGTGGCTCGGATGGCTGAGGACAACGAGGAGTGGTCTGACGACATCCCTGATGATCCTGGTCTCGCGGATCGACTCTCCAGCCTGGATGAGGCGGAGGGAGAACAACGAGCGCAGGCGCTTCGCCAAGGGCTCGCCGATTACGAACTCGAGGGTGACGACGAATTCATTCTTCAAGGAATGGAAGATGAGGAGGGCGAGTATCGCCCTCAACGGGCTCTGCCCGTTCTCGCCGTGGTGGGTCGCCCGAACGTAGGGAAGTCAGCTCTTGTCAATCGGATTCTGGGTCGGCGGGAAGCTGTGGTTCAGGATGTTCCCGGTGTTACCCGGGACCGAGTGTCATACCGAGCCCACTGGAATACCACGTCGTTCACCCTGGTAGACACGGGTGGCTGGGAGCCCGATGCCAAAGGGATAGCGCATTCTGTGGCTCTGCAAGCCGAAGTCGCCATTGATCTTGCTGACGCAATTCTCTTTGTGGTGGATGCCACCGTGGGCGCCACCGCAACCGATGAACACGTGGTGAAGTTGTTGAGGTCGACATCCAAGCCGGTGATTCTCGTCGCGAACAAGGTGGATGATCAACGTCAGGAGCCTGAGGCCGCAGCGCTATGGAATCTTGGACTCGGAGAGCCTTGGCCCGTGTCAGCCCTCCATGGCCGAGGAGTGGCGGACCTCCTCGACCATGTCTTGACCGTTTTGCCCGAAGAATCGGCAGTCGCCGCGGCGGAACCGGGCGGGCCGCGCCGTGTTGCCCTCCTAGGCAGACCGAATGTCGGGAAATCGAGCCTCTTGAATAAGGCAGCTGGCTCTGAACGCGTAGTTGTCAACGAACTAGCAGGCACTACTCGTGACCCCGTCGATGAGCTGGTGACTATTGCGGGACAACCCTGGCGTTTTGTGGACACGGCGGGAATTAGGCGCAGAGTGCACATGGCTCAGGGTGCTGACTTCTACGCGAGCTTGCGCACCACCGCAGCGTTGGAAAAGGCTGAGGTCGCTGTTGTCTTGCTCGATGTGTCCGAGCCCATCAGCGAACAAGATGTTCGCATTATTGACCTGGTGCTCGAATCGGGCCGGGCCCTGGTTCTCGCTTTCAATAAATGGGATCTGCTCGATGACGACCGCCGACGTTACCTCGAGCGAGAAATCGAACAAGACCTCGCTCACGTGGCGTGGGCTCCGCGTGTCAACATTTCCGCCACGACGGGACGACACATTGAGAAACTTGTTCCCGCTTTGGAGACGGCTCTGGAATCGTGGGATCAGCGGATACCCACGGGTAAGTTCAACGCGTTCCTCAGCGAGTTAGTTGCGGCGCATCCGCATCCGGTCCGCGGTGGCAAACAACCCCGGATACTCTTCGGGACGCAAGCATCTACTCGCCCGCCAACGTTCGTGCTCTTTACTAGTGGTTTCTTGGACCCGCAGTATCGACGGTTCATTCAGCGCAGGTTGCGAGAAATCTATGGTTTCGAGGGCTCGCCGATTGTCATCAACATGCGTGTTCGAGAAAAGCGCGGGAAGAAGAAGTAGCCATTGACGAGACCACCGCCCCTACCGCCCGAGCATCTGAGAGATCCCGGTGATGCGTGGGTGGAGGGTCCGGACGGCTCCCGGTATTGGGGGCGTTTTGGTGCGGCAGGACTTTTGGTATTGCACCCGCCTCTTGGTGTGCTCCTTCAGCTACGCGCAGAGTGGTCCCATTCCGGGGGAACCTGGGGTATCCCTGGGGGAGCGCTCAGGCAGGGGGAGGGCGCTATTGACGCGGCTCTTCGCGAATCCCATGAGGAGGCAGGGGTTCCGTCCGAGGCTGTCCGGGTCATCGGTACCAGCGTCCTCGACCTAGGTTTCTGGTCCTACACCACCGTGCTCGGAATAGCGGATGACTATTTCGAGCCGGTGGCGATGGACTTAGAGAGCGCCGCCCTCGAGTGGGTGCTTATGAACGATGTTGCGGACCGTGACCTTCATCCCGCTTTTCACCGCGCATGGCCTGGTCTTCGAGATCGTCTTGTCCTTCACCATGGTGCGTAGCGCTAGCTCGACCACGGTAGATACCGACCTCATAGGCAGTAACCGCCACCAATGTGATTCCGACGAGGGGAAGGACGAACCACAGCATGATGCTGGTGAAACCCGTTGCTGCGTCATGTTCAGTGGAGGCCAGAACCACATAGAGCAGATAGGCCACGTAGAGGCCTACAAACAGGGCTCCCTCCCACCGCGCTATAACGAAACCGGTGAAGGCAATAGGCAACAGCGCCACTGCAGCCGCCAGCATCAATGGTAAATCCAAAGCAATGGCAGCGCTGGGAAGCGCAATGCCCCCCGCGAAGAGGATTGCTGGCAACCCGAGGACAAGACCAATGTTGAAAATATTGCTCCCCACGATGTTGCCCACTGCCATGTCCCGCTCGTCTCGTCGCAAAGCAACGAGAGAGGTGGCAAGTTCTGGAAGTGATGTTCCGATTGCGACCACGGTGAGACCTACCACCAGGCTGCTCACCCCGAGATGGAGTGCGATATTCACAGCCCCGGTGACGAGTGTTTGTGCACCCAGCACCAGTAGCCCCACTCCAATGGCAACGAGAATTATCGCTAGCCACAGGGGAACGGGTGTGCTGTTGAGGGGCATTGCCGCTGGCACATAAGCAGCATTTTGCGCCTCTTTGCGACCGATGATGATGCTGAGGCTCGCGTGGATCACGAGCCCACTCAAAAGGAGCACGCCATCAATCAAACTCAGAACCCCATCGAGGCTAACGACCACTAGCAGAATCGAGATCCCGAGCATCACCGGGATATCGAACCTCACTACTTGGCGCTTAATCACCAGCGGGCTTAGCACCGCGGACAGCCCCAAAATGAGGAGAATGTTCGCAATGTTGCTTCCGATCACGTTTCCGAGGGCGAGTCCCGGCTCTCCCACGAGCACAGCTCCCACGGTCACGGCGAGTTCCGGGGCTGAGGTTGCCGCAGACACAACCACAAGCCCGATGACGAGTGGAGAAATCCCGGCTCGCACCGCAAGAGTGGATGCTCCCCGAACGAGAGCCTCTCCACCGCCAATCAACAGAACGAGGCCGGCGACAACAAGACCGAGGTCAAGTAAAAGCACAGCCTGAGCCTACCGAGGGCCAGATGCGAAGCCACTGAGGGAGCCGGGGTGAACCGAGGGGGTGTGAAACGCTAGACTCTCTTCGTTGCCGACGAGTTATCGTCGTCTGCCACGGGCTGTGGCGCAGCTTGGTAGCGCACTTGACTGGGGGTCAAGGGGTCGCAG
>JAYOYJ010000071.1:0-6292 GCA_038153485.1 Pontimonas sp.
GTAAGCCGGTCATCCTCGCTACCGGTGCGGCAACCTTGCCGGAAGTGGAAAATGCCGTAAAGACAATTGCCCGGCACGGCGTGCCGTACTCGGTGATGCAGTGCAACACCAACTACACGGGCGCCCAAGAGAACCTCCATCACATTCATCTCAACGTGCTCAACACTTACCGGGAAAAGTTCCCTGAGGCAGTCCTGGGGCTTTCCGATCATACTCATGGGCACGTCACCGTCTTGGGAGCGGTCGCCATGGGCGCACGGATTATTGAAAAACACTTCACCGATGATGTGACCAAAGAGGGACCTGATCACCATTTTTCGATGACTCCGGAAACGTGGAAAGAGATGGTGGAGCGTACAAGAGAGCTTGAATCAGCGTTCAGTAATCAAGGTGGTTGCTGACAACGAGAAGGAGACTGTCGTCATTCAGCGCCGGGGGCTTCGATTTGCCAGGGACATGAGTGCTGGCGAGACCATCAGCGCAGGTGACATTGTTGCGCTTCGCCCGGCCACGCCTGGGTCTATAACGCCTGATCACGCGGGTGAGGTAATCGGATCCACCCTGACGAAAGATGTTGCGTTTCACGACATTGTGAAATCTGACCTTCTGAACGCTCGATAACGGTGCCATGAACCTCTTTTTCGTTACCAATCGGGAAGATGCCCATGTGAAGAGGTTTGATGCATTATTTGAAACTCTGACTGAGCAGTATGAACGTATTCACATCACCGAAGGGGCAGACGGTGAGCCACGAGCCACGGTATCGGGTTCAGTGTGTGAATCGTGGGACGAACTTGTCAACGCACTCAGTGCCCCCCGCTCAGTTGTGGTGTCTGGGCCCCTCGACACCGTTTCGGGCCGTCTCAAACAGGGCGATTTCCGCCACATTGCGATTTCTTTCGCCACTGATGTGATGGTCTCTGCAACACAGTCCGCAGAGCAACTCTCACGCCTGCGAAATCTGGTTCCGGATCTCGACACCGTTGTGACCGACAACTATGCGACAGAAAATGCTCTAGTGGCGCTTGGGACTAGAAAGGAGAACATTCTGCGCATACCGTGGGGTCCTGACTCGCTTCGGTCGCGGGAGTCCCTCACGAGAGCTGATTGTGGTTGGCCCGAGGATAAGAGAGTTGTTCTGTACCCGCGGAGTTTGGAGCCTCACTACGACCCATTGGTCTTCGTTGCCGCTCTTGAACAGGTGGTGTCCAAGTTTCCTGACACACTCGCAGTACTTGTCGAGACGGGGTCCCTCATACATTTGGTGAAACAGACTCTCGAGCAAAAAGGACTGGCGGAGAACGTTCATTTCGAGCCCCCTCGCGACCCTGATACGTTCCGATCGATGATGGCGCTTGCGGATGCCGTGGTGGTCACACCGAGAACCGATGGAACGTCGGTCACAGTAATGGACGCGATGGCTCTGGGGGTTCCGGTTGTGAGTTCACTCACCTCGGGGTCCGCGGAATGGGTGATGGAAGGTATCACGGGTTGGACCTTCCCTGTGGGAGATGTTGACGCTTTGGCGGCCGCGATAGAGCGCGCTCTGACTTCAGATCCAGCCCTCAAGGCTGAGATTGTGGGGCAGGCAAAAAGACTCGTCCAAGAGAAAGCCGGATGGGATGTGTCATCCCAGCGGCTCGCTGAAGTTATTCGTCGCGCGCTCGCACCGCACTAAAACGAGCTTAGTTAAACCCTCACATGAGTGTTTCCCTCAATCGGACTTGACGTAGGGGTAATTACACCGGTGTAATTGTGGGAACCTTATGTCGGAGGCCGGACGACGGCGGTAAAGGAGCCCACGTGAGCGAGTATCGGAATTCTGTACCCGATAACTGGTTCGTAGACCCGGTACGACTGGGAATCCCCGGAATTCGTCGGCCCGAAGATGACGAAGGTGCGCTCGCGTGGCAGGCCGACGCATTGTGTGCGCAGACAGATCCCGAAGCGTTCTTCCCCGAAAAGGGAGGGTCCACTCGCGACGCGAAGAAGATTTGTTCCGGTTGCGAGGTCAAGGCTGAATGCCTCGAATATGCGCTGAAGAACGACGAACGTTTCGGCATTTGGGGTGGGCTCTCAGAACGCGAGCGCCGGCGTTTGCGCAGACGCGCGTAGACGAGACCTATGCGCGCCAGTGTCACGGCGATTCTCGTTATTCGTCAGGGCGGAGAGACACTCTCAGAGAGCCTGGTAGCACTCAAGGACCAAACCAGAGCAATCTCCAACCTTGTCCTCGTTGATTCCTCGGCAGACTCCACGTTAGGGCCTTTGATTGATTCTGCCTTGGAAGGCGCTAGCTTCACGTGGAGCATCTGCAGTGTTCCCTACTCGACGCGCTTCGCTGAAGCCATTGACGAGGGTGTGGAGAAGGCTTTTGGTGAAAGGGCGACGATTCCCGACACGGAATGGCTGTGGTTACTCCGAGACGACACAGTTGCAAACGAAGTAGCCCTCGAGGGCTTGACCAGATCCGTCGAGAACGCGCCCCTTGTCAAGATCGTCGGGCCCAAACAGCGGGTGGCAGCTGATCCAGGGGTTATTCGCGAGATGGGTGAAACGATGACACGATTTGGCGAGCGGATCGCGCTCGCAGAAAGGGAGAGGGATCAAGCTCAGTACGACCGGTTGAGTGATGTCCTTGCGGTAAGCGAAGTAGGAATGCTTGTAAATGCATCTGTCTTCCGAGACCTGGGTGGTTTTGATTCGGGACTTGGCCCATTTGATGGAGGGCTTGATCTGTGTGTTCGAGCGCGTCTCGCAGGACACAGGGTGGTTGTGGTTCCGAGGTCTGTCGTTCAGGTAGGGGCAGGTCCGGCGGAGTGGAATGCTCGCAGAAAGCTTTCTGGGGTAACGGAGTACGCCCTTGTTCGGCGAGCTTGGCTCTATCGACGCCTGGTTTATGCGCCTCTCTGGCTCCTCCCGGCTCTTCTTGTGTGGTTTCTGCCGTGGAGCATCCTCCGAGGGGGTGCTCAGCTTTTTGTCAAGCGGCCGGATCGTATGGGCTCCGAGTTGCTCGCTTCGCTCGGTGTTTTCGCACAACTGGGCTCAATACTTGGAGCTCGGCAGGTGCTGGCTTCTCAGCGTGTCACGACGTGGGCCACCATCGACTTGCTGCGCATGGAGCCGGCTGAGGTTCGAAAGAAGAAATCCATTGCCCGCGAGGCTGGGCTCGCTCGTGAGGAAGAACGAGCATCACGAAACCCACTACCTCCAATCTTTCCCTCTTTTCCCTGGTTGCTTCTAGCACTGCTCGTCCTCTCAGGGCTTATTTTTGGTCGTTGGTGGGGAGCGGGCTATCTCCAAGGCGGAGGCCTCGTCCCTATCGCAGAAGCTGGCGGGGGGCTATGGGATTACGTCTGGACTCTTCCTGGCCCCGATGGTTCGCTGATGCCTTCAGATCCAGCTGCGTTGTTGTTTGCAATGCTGGGTAGCCTCACATGGTGGAACCCGAATGCCTCTCTCGACGGGCTTTTTTTGCTGGCAATCCCTCTCGCTGGTGCCATTGCCTGGTGGGGTTTCTCCCAGTTGTTCAGCAAGGCATGGACGACGACTGCCGCGAGCTTTGTCTGGGCACTTAGTCCGCCTTTGCTTCTCGCTCTCGCGGACGGTCGAGTGGGAGCGGTACTCGCGTTCCTCGCGCTTCCTTGGCTGCTCGGAACTTTCATCACGGCTCACGAATCCTGGCAGCGAGTGGGCCAAGCCTCTCTTGCCTCCATTGTTGTGACATCGTCCGCTCCTGCTTTGTGGCCGATTGTCCTGATTTCTGCAGTTGTAGGTGCGCTGTCTCGCGCAGTCTCGCACCCAATACGAATGTTTGTGGGGGTACTTCCGATTATTCTTGGCCCTTCAGCAGTCCTCTCCCTTCCGAGGTTTCTTGGCTGGTGGGATCAGGTGTCGGGTCGATGGTGGGAGAACTGGGGTGTGCTCTTCGCGGACCCCGGTATTGCGGTTCAATTCGCTTCGGTTCCGTGGTGGATGTCCCTTGTGGGTTGGCCGGAGAATTTTTCCTCGACCATGGGCGATGTTCTGGCAGTGGCCCCTGGAATCATCAGTGTGTTTGCTCTTGGTTTAGGGGGCGTGTTGATGGTTCTGGCGCTCTTGTCTCTCTTTGTGGGTCAGGCGCGGCAAAGTCTCGTTTTTGGTCTCCTGAGTGCGACAGGACTCGTTGGTGCGACAGTTGCGCCATCACTATTCTCGGGTTTTCAGGGGTCCGCAGAAGTTTTCGTCTGGCCGGGTAGTTGGGTTGGTGTGCTTTTCCTGGGGCTCCTGGTCGGCGCATTTGCGGTGCTGGATCGTGTGGACTTCCACGATTCATTGGGTAACGCGCTCCGCGGGTTTGGACCAGTTGCTGCGCGTATAGCGGGGGGAGCCATCATCACACTCGCCCTGGTAGTGCCCAGCTTCATGGCAGTTCAGGCTTGGTCGGGGAACATCGGTGTTCAGCAGGTGTCTGCTCCGCGAACGTTGCCCGTATAAGTTGCCGCAGAGGCCACCCAATCTCCTCAGGTGGGCACTTTGGTGATTGAATCCCAGGAAGATTCCTATCTCGTGACATTGGAGCGAGGAGCAGGCTCGACACTGATGGAATCGCCCTCATTGATTCGCGGGAGGAGCACTGAGCTGGTTGAGAGAGATGAGGATCTCGCACGACTTGCCGCAATGCTCATTCGACCGAGCGCTGCGAACCCGGTACCGCTTTTCGAAAAATATGGAGTCTCATTTGTTCTTCTCCGTGATGCTACAGATTCGGTCGGAGCCCTTTCACTCGCTCAACACCCCGAGTTAGTCAGTGCTAGCTCGGTCGAATCGGGGCAGCTCTGGCAGGTGAGAGAGCCAGTTCCGACTCCTGCCACGGCGGAACCGACGGGAATTGGAACCTTTGGACAATGGTTCCTCTGGATCGTCGCAATAGCGGTCATCTTGGCTATTCCGACGGAGCGCCGATCACGAGGCACGAACCGGCCAGTTGATTACGCTGTGCCCACGCTTGGTGAGGAGACCTCAGATGACCTCTGAGCACATTCCTCAGCACGTGTCGAGGACCCTTGCGGGAAGAACGGTCGCGTCCGTCTTCTCTACTGTGGCCCTCGTTCTCGGCGTGGGGTTGTCGGTGAGTGGAGTCGCTGCAGGAGTTACTCGCGGATTTTCAGGTCCCGTCCCGGAAATGCCTCTCGTCGAAGTGATGCCAGCGGAACCAGATCGAGTCCTCGTCTGTATGGGTCCCGGCTTGTCTTTTGGCTCTGCCAGTTCTGAACCTGTTGCTTATGGAGGTCCCGAACAGGTGGTGGCAGGAGCAAACCCTTCCTTGACAGCTCTGTCAGAGACAACCGTTCAAGACGGTCTTTCGCTTGAAGGAGCGTTAAGTACCGTGTACCCGATAGTTGTGTCGCAACCAACTGCAGACGGCGCACTCGCCGCTGTGAGTTACCAGAATCTCTCGAATCTCAATGTCCGAGGGCTTGCGGTATCCGAATGTCAAGAGCCCCGGACAGAGACCTGGCTGGTCGGTGGAGACACCTCGACCGGACGACAGACCGCGCTATCACTCTCGAACCCCGGCGATGTTCCCGCCACCGTCAACGTTGAGATTTGGGGTCTTTCTGGCCCAATCTCGTCACCGTTAGGCCAGGGCATCTTGGTGCAACCTGGCGCCCAAAGAGTTCTTTCGTTAGCGGGGCTCGCACCTGGTGAACCATCCCCAGTGCTTCGCATCACGAGCTCGGGTAGCGGGATAGTTGCAGCCCTTCATTCCTCTATTGTTCGCGGACTGCTCGCGGATGGCCTCTCGGTCGTCACGGGACAACCAGCACCCAGCACAGGTCGCATAATCCCCGGAGTGTTCCTTGCACCAGAAGAGGTCCTCGGTCCGATCAAGGGGAAGGAGGGTTATGCCGATGTGGGAGTGGCCCTTCGCTTGCTTTCTCCTGCCGAAGACACATCCGTTCGCATCACGGTGGTGCGATCTGACGGCGAACCGACGACCACGAGTCTTCAGCTGGTCGCAGGCCAAGTGCTTGACCTTACCCTTGATGAGTTGGGCAGTGGCGACGTCGCACTCTTTGTTGAGTCCGATGAGCCCGTTGTCGCAGCTGTCCGACAGAGCACAGGAAACGATGAGTCCACAGACACGAGTTGGGTCGGTTCCGCATATCCCATTGTCGGAGCTGCGGCCTTAGCGATACCTTCCGTCGGGGAGTCCCGAATAACGTTTGCGAATCCGGGCGAGGACCCGGTAGCGGTCAGTTTCGATGGCAGAGATCTCGAGGTTCCGGCTGGAGGCATTGTCACGAGG
>JAYOYJ010000072.1:0-6276 GCA_038153485.1 Pontimonas sp.
ATGTCCCGTATTCTGCCGAAGCAATTCCTCCCAGTACGGATGGGGGAGAAACCGCATATCAGCGACCATGTCAACGTCGGACGGGAGACCGTACTTATAGCCGAAGCTCACGATAGTGAGCCTGGTTCGTGTCTCGCCAGGGGTTCCGTATGCTGCGGCCACAGCCGTCGATAGCTGGTGAATGTTCATCTCCGAGGTGTCGATGACGAGGTCGCTTTGTTCTCGGATCGGATGCATCAGGGCGCGTTCACGCGAGATGCCCTCGAGGAGAGTGCCGTCTTCTTGAAGAGGATGCGGGCGCCTCACCTGCTCGAATCGTCGAACAAGAGTGTCGTCTGTCGTATCGAGAAAGAGGACGTGAACGTTGGCGTGTTCGGAGAGGGACTCGATGACTTCGCTCGCATGCTCGAACAAAGAACCCCCGCGGACGTCCATCACGGCCGCCAGCTTCGACATATGGCTGTCGGGATCGTGCGCCAAATCCACCAAAGGTTGGAGCATTTGGGGCGGCAGGTTGTCGACGACGTACCAGCCCTGGTCCTCGAGTGAGTGTGCTGCGGTCGACCGACCGGCCCCTGACATTCCCGTGACGATGAGCACGGAGGGTCCATCGTGCTTGGTCACAATAAACCTCCCCGGCCTGTTGACAGCATCGTAGCGCTCCCTCTCTAGCTCTCGGAGAAGAAGGCCTGGATGGCATCGGCGAGAGAGGGGCCGACCCCGTCAACCTCGAGGATCTGCTCCCTGGTTGCCTGTTTGAGCTTGGTAACCGACTTGAAGTGCTTCAGTAGGACCTTCGCTGTTCCCTCCCCCACTCCCGGAATATCCGTGAGCTCGGTCCGGAGAGACTTTTTACGCGTTCCCCTCTGGTAACTGATGGCAACACGGTGAGCCTCATCTCGAACGCGTTGAACCATGAAAAGCGCATCCGAAGATCGAGGAAGGATGACTGGGAATTGAGCATTTGGAAGCCATATCTCCTCGAGTTTCTTTGCGACACCACATACTGGGATATCCAGTTCTGCCTCTGCGAGTGCTCGCGCGGCCGCGTTAACCTGCGGAAGCCCACCATCAACGATCAATAACCCTGGCGGGTATCGAAAACCTGGGTTAGAGGGCCCTTGATCGGCGTCAGCATTAACAAGTCGAGCGAGGCGGCGACTGAGAACCTGATGAATCGCGTCCGTGTCATCCCGGACGCCTTCAATCGCAAATTTTCGATAGTGCTCCCGCTTAGGCAAACCGTCTTCAAACACCACCATGGAGGCGACGACGTTCTCTCCACCCAAATGAGAGACGTCGAAGCACTCAATACGAAGCGGAGCTTCCTCCAGGCTCAGAGCATTCTGAAGCTCAGAGAGAGCACGAGACCTGCTGACTGGGTCGCTGGTTCGGTGTGAGAGATGGCTCTGCAGGGTGTGGCGAGCGTTGAGAGCCACAGAGGCCCCAAGATCAGCAAGCTCGCCCCTTTTGGCGGTCTTGAGAGTGACAGACCCATCTTCTCCGTGTGTCTTGCGGCTCTCGGTCAGCTGTTCCTCCCAAAAACGCGTGTTGGCAGGAAGCTCCGGAACCACAACAACTCTCGCTGGCGGTTGGTCGTCAAAACCATCGCGAAGAATCATCTCCACCAGGTTCTCCCCGGACTCACTGGTCGGAGTTTCGACGATGAAGCCCTTCGCGCCACGTATGCGACCGCCTCGAACACGGAAGACGTGAGCGGCTCCGACCACACCCTCGGCCGCAACACCAAAGACATCCGCGTCCACACGTTCATCGAGGACCATGGTGTTCTTCATCAACACGGTTTCGATGGCGTCAATCCTGTCGCGCATCTTCGCGGCTCTCTCGAAGTCGAGAGAGGCAGCAGCAGCATTCATGGCCGTCGTGAGGTCCTCAACTACACCTTTATCGTTCCCCGCCATGAAACTAGCCAGTGACAGCGCCAAAGCCTTGTGTTCCGGTTGCGATACACGCCCTACGCAGGGGGCCGCACACTTGCCAATGTCACCGAGCAAGCATGCTCGGTTGTTGCGCTGCGCCTTCTGATAGGTCGATTCTGAGCACGATCGGACGGGGAACGCCTTCAAGATGGTGGCAAGGGTCTCCCGCAACGCGCCTGTGGTCGGGAAAGGGCCGAAGTACTTCGCTCCCTTTATCCCCTTTTTTCTCGCAAGAAAAACCCGGGGAATGTCCTCTGTCACCGTCACCACCAGGTATGGATAGGACTTGTCGTCACGGAAGCGAACATTGAACTCAGGTTGGAATTCCTTAATCCAGAGGTATTCCAGCTGTAGTGCCTGACGCTCAGTAGGCACCAAAGTCCAATCGAGAGACCGCGCCGTGGCGACCATTCGGCGCGTTCTGTCATGGAGGGTCGCCGGCTCTGCAAAATAGCTCTGGAGTCTGCTGCGCAGGTCTTTTGCCTTGCCCACGTAAATAGCTCTCCCCCACTCGTCGAGAAAGCGATACACGCCAGGAGAAGCGGGGATATCCCTCGAGGGAGGTTGCCAGGCGTAGCGGGTCGCCACGGTTAGCCCAGCGTTTCCTTGAGGAATGCTCCGGTGTGGGATGCTGCCACAGCTGCGACATCGGCCGGTGTGCCCTCGGCAATGACAGTGCCACCTCCCGCTCCACCCTCAGGACCAAGGTCGATGATCCAATCAGAGGCGCGAATCACGTCGAGGTTGTGTTCGATGACCATCACAGTGTTTCCCTTATCGGCAAGGCCCTGGAGCACGTCAAGAAGCTTCTTGACGTCATGAAAATGCAGTCCAGTGGTGGGTTCATCGAGAACATAGATAGTGCGACCAGTGGAACGCTTTTGAAGCTCCGTAGCGAGCTTTACCCGCTGCGCTTCCCCTCCCGAAAGCGTGGTCGCTGATTGACCCAGTCGCACATACCCCAGCCCCACATCGACAAGTGTCTTGAGGTAGCGATGAATTGCGCTGATGGGCTCGAAGAAGTCTGCCGCTTCGGTAATGGGCATATCGAGCACGTCAGCTATGGTTTTGCCCTTGTAGTGGACCTGCAGAGTCTCCCGGTTATATCTGGCACCGTGACAGACCTCGCAGTCCACGTACACATCCGGGAGGAAGTTCATTTCAATGGTGATCGTTCCATCACCCGAACAGTTCTCGCAGCGCCCGCCTTTGACGTTAAAACTGAAACGACCGGGCTGATAGCCCCTCATTTTCGCTTCCTGAGTTTCAGCGAATAATGCCCGAATTTTGTCGAACACACCGGTGTAAGTCGCGGGGTTACTCCTCGGTGTTCGACCTATCGGCGCTTGGTCGACATGCACAATTTTGTCGAGCTGGTCGACTCCCTTGATCCTCGTGTGAAGACCTGGCACGTGGCGCGCACCGTTGAGCGTGTTCGCGAGTGATCGATAAATAATGTCGTTGACAAGGGTTGATTTACCCGATCCGCTGACCCCGGTGATAGCCACCATCACTCCGAGCGGGATGTCCACGGAGATGTCTTTTAGGTTGTTGGCGCGCGCTCCCTCGACGGTAACCATTCGGGAGGTGTCGATCGGTCTGGGCTCGCGCTCCACAAAAACCCGCGAGCGACCCGAAAGGTAGTCCGCGGTGACGGATTTTTTTTCCCGCAAGAGGGTCGTCAAGCTCCCTTGGTGAACAACCTCTCCCCCGAATTCGCCGGCACCAGGGCCAATGTCTACAATCCAATCTGCAGCCTGAATGGTCTCTTCATCGTGCTCGACGACGATGAGCGTGTTCCCCAGGTCTCGCAACTTCAGCAGAGTATCGATGAGCCGGCGATTGTCTCTCTGGTGAAGACCAATACTGGGTTCATCCAAGACATAAAGCACGCCGGTGAGCCCAGATCCAATCTGAGTGGCAAGTCGAATGCGCTGAGCTTCTCCACCAGATAGCGATCCGGCGCTGCGCGACATACTGAGATAGTTCAATCCCACTTCGAGCAGGAACTCCAAACGGGCTCGAATCTCGCGCAAAATGGGAGTGGCGATGGATTCATCTCGATCCGAAAGGGTGAGTGAGTTCATGAACTCGTGTGCTTCTAACAGGCTGAGGTCTGCCACGTCTGAAATGGAAAGCCCTCCCACTGTGACGGCCAAGATTTCAGGGCGGAGACGCTTCCCGTGACAGGATGTGCACTGCACTTCCCGCATGTAGTCGGCAAAGCGCTGTTTGCTCCATTCGCTGTCGGTTTCCTGATATTTGCGCTCAATGTAGGGGATGACTCCCTCAAAACCAGAGGAGTATTTGACGTCGCGACCAAAGCGGTTGCGATAACGAACCACAAGCTCAAAGTTGTTTCCGTGCAGCACGGCCTCCTGGATTGTCTCTGTCAGCTGAGACCACGGAGTATCGAGCGAAAAGTCCAACTCGTCCGAAAGACTTCGCAGGAGATTGCGGAAGTAGCCGTATAGCCCCTTGCCTGACTGAGTCCAGGGCCGGAGGGCACCTTGTTCGATGCTGAGCTCTGGGTCACCAATTACCATCATCGGATCGACGGCTTGGGTGAATCCCAAACCTGAGCAGGAGGGGCACGCTCCAAAGGGAGAATTGAAGGAAAAGGTGCGCGGTTCTACTTCCGTGAGCCCCACAGTGCAGCCACTCGGACAGCTGAGTTTCTCACTATAGGTTTGCTCGGCATCGTCATCGACGCCATGAACAATGACCACCCCATCCGCGAGCTTGAGTCCTGTCTCCAACGAGTCAGTGAGGCGCCCTGCTATGTCGTCTCCGAGGACCAACCGGTCGACCACCACGTCGATATCGTGTTTCTTCGTTTTGGCGAGCTTTGGAGTTTCACCCAGGCTGACAACGTCACCATCGATGCGCGCACGCGCGAAACCCTGTGAATTCAGTGAACGCAGGAGATCTACGAACTCGCCTTTTCTCCCGGCCACGACAGGCGCAAGAATCTGAAAACGCCTCCCTGGATCACCTTTGAGGATGGAGTCGGCGATGTCCTGCACGCTCTGGCGTCGAATGGGTTGCCCGCATTCCACGCAGTGGGGTATTCCTGTCCGCGCCCACAAGAGTCGGAGATAGTCATAAATCTCCGTAATTGTTCCCACCGTGGCCCGCGGGTTCCTGTTGGTGGATTTTTGGTCGATTGATACCGCCGGACTGAGCCCCTCAATGACATCCACGTCCGGACGATCAACTTGTCCCAGGAACTGGCGCGCATAAGCGGAAAGAGACTCCACGTAGCGTCGTTGTCCCTCGGCGAAGATGGTGTCAAAGGCGAGTGAGGATTTACCCGAGCCCGAAAGCCCCGTGAATACAACAAGCGAGTCCCGAGGAAGGGTGACATCGACGCTTTTGAGATTGTGGACCCTCGCACCCTTAACGTGAACAACTGAGGACGACTTCGGGGTCTCAATGGGCACGTGTTCCAGTGTAGGCAGTGAGGTCTGTGCCGGGACTCAGCCTTGTGCGCCGACCATTTCCCGCAATTCACGCTTGAGGTCTAGAACTTCGTCTCGAATTTTTGCCGCAAGTTCAAACTTGAGTTCTGCTGAGGCCTGCATCATCTGATCAGTAAGCGTGGCGATGAGTCCTGAGAGTTCGTCAGGGCCACTCTTGACCAACTCAGTGCGGACGAATCCTTCACCGGCTTTCTCTGGGGCCGACGCGACCAACTTCTCCGTGTCAGCTTTCTCTCTGGCGAGAACGGAGGTGATATCGGCAATCTTTTTTCGGAGCGGTGCGGGATCAATCCCGTTCTCAGCGTTATAGGCGAGCTGCCTTTCTCGACGGCGCTCAGTCTCTTCGATGGCGTGTGCCATCGACTTCGTCACGCTGGAGGCATACATGTGCACTTCACCCGAGACATTACGCGCGGCACGCCCGATGGTCTGGACGAGAGAGGTCCCCGAGCGCAGGAAGCCCTCCTTGTCGGCATCGAGAATCGCCACGAGAGATGCCTCGGGAAGGTCAAGGCCCTCCCTCAGCAGATTGATACCGACAAGCACGTCGAACACTCCAGCCCGCAGTTCAGTCAGTAGTTCAACCCTCCTCAAGGTATCGACATCGGAGTGCAGGTATCGCACCTTCACCCCGGCGTCATCGAGGTAATCGGTGAGGTCTTCTGCCATTTTCTTGGTCAAAGTCGTCACCAACACGCGCTCGTCTTTATCGACTCGCAGGCGAATCGATTCGAGCAAGTCATCAATCTGGCCCTCAACAGGTTTCGTCACGATCCGCGGGTCAACGAGTCCCGTCGGTCTAATGATTTGCTCCACAACGCCGTCGGTTAGGCCCATCTCATAGGGACCAGGGG
>JAYOYJ010000073.1:0-6169 GCA_038153485.1 Pontimonas sp.
CCTGGTGAGGTCACACGCCCCAGTGCTGAGCCGCGCTCAGAGGAAATGACGAGGGAGGTGTTGATTGGCATGTCTTTGACGCTCTTGGACTTGATGCTCTCAGCGTCATAAAGCTCTGCCATCTCTTCAGCACCCATGGCGACCTCAGCAATGCCGGTCCAGCCAGACTCTGGCGCAAGCTCAGCCCGATATTCCTCGGCAGCGAGACCGACAGAGGCTGCCTTCACACGCATGGGCAAGTCTTTCGACACCACGGTGACTGCTAAACCTTCGTTGGAGAGGTTCAAGGCGACCGAGAGGATCCTTGAGTCGTTATCGCCTAACTGAAGACCGCTGGGCAACACCGACTGGTTGGAGTGGTTGAGTTCCACGCGGAGGGATCCACCCTCCCCCACAGCGATCGGGAAATCCAAACGCTCGTGCTTAGAGCGAAGCTCATCGAGGTTTCGCAGTGCCTGCCTGGCGAAGTAGCCGATCTCTGGGTCGTGGCGCTTCTTCTCTAGCTCTGAAATCACCACAACCGGAAGGACGACCTGGTGCTCCGCGAAACGGAAGATAGCCCTCGGATCTGAGAGCAACACCGAGGTGTCGAGGACGAATGTCCGCTCCCCCGTCTTCTTTTTCTTGCTTGTGGATTTTGACGTGGTGGGGGTAGCGGATTTTTCCACGGAGGCTCCTTAGCCAAGTTGAGAACCGTTGAGAAGAAACTACGGGAGTGGAAGCCTCGGAATGGCGAGTGACACGCCTTCAAGTAGTACAGGAAGGTTTCTGATTTCTTTTTTAGTGCCCGTAACGACGAACCCGCGTGCCGAAGTCTCGGAGCGCTCGAAGGAAGTCGATCTCACGAAGGTCCGGTCCGAGAGCTTCCACGAAATAGAACTCAGAGTGTGCGCTCTGCCAGAGCATGAAATCGCTGAGGCGCTGCTCACCTGAGGTGCGAATGACGAGGTCTGGGTCAGGCTGACCTTGGGTGTACAAGTGGTCGGCAATGGCTTGAACGCTGATGTGCTCAGGCAAGCTCTCGAGAGTCCCACCAGACTCTTTGTGTTCTTCAACGAGCCTGGCGACTGCTTGGGTAATTTCTTCGCGCCCTCCATAGCCGACAGCGAGGTTGATGTGGAGGCCAGAGTTCCGGGAAGTGCGCTCAGTAGCGCCAGCGAGTGTCTCCTGGAGGTGCGGAGGTAGCGCTTTCTTGTTGCCCACGTGCTTGACGCGCCAGTTGGAAAACCTCGAGAGCTGGTCGGCAAGGTTCTCGATGATGATGGCGAGATCATCCAGCTCCGCAGATTCTCTGGCTCCCAGGTTGTCCGACGAGAGCAAGTAGAGGGTGACGACCTCAATACCTTGCTCCTCACACCAGCTGAGGAACTCATGAATCTTGTCGGCCCCTGCACGATGTCCATGAGCCGATGACTCGAGTGCTCGGAGCTTGGCCCAGCGTCGGTTGCCATCGAGAATCATGGCCACGTGCTGGGGTTTTGCTAACCCCTCGATTTCCCCCAGGATTCGGCGACGGTAGAGGCGATAGAGAAGAACCTCACCCAGGAGATACCGAAGCCACTTCACAGAACAACGCTAGTACTTTCTCGGGTGCTTGGTGGGTCCCTACAACTGCGCACGCTTTTCTTAGCCTCTGCGCATACAGTGAAGCTATGAGTGACGCGCATGGTGAACCCGAGGACACCGAGGGCCTACACCTGCCGCTACTCGAAGAGTCGCTGGCCTATGAGAAGGCTGATCCGAAACCCTCGTGGCGGGGCTGGATTCACCTGGGAACCCTCCCCTTAGCCATAGCGGCGGGCATCGTTTTGATTGTTCTTGCCGATGGGGTCGGGGCCACCGTAACGAGTGCGATCTTTGCAACATCGTCGTGGTTGCTCTTTGGAATATCTGGCACCTACCACCGCTTCAACTGGGAACCCACCATCAAGGTCGTCCTCAAGCGACTCGATCACGCCAACATCTTCTTGCTGATAGCCGGCACTTACACCCCCGTTGCGTGGCTCGCCTTGCCTCAGGAGAAGGCGGTTTTTCTGCTGAGCCTGATCTGGAGCGGAGCCCTAATCGGTATTGGATTCCGGGTGTTTTGGATTAGTGCACCACGGTGGCTATATGTGCCGATTTATCTCGGGCTTGGTTGGGCGGCCGTTCTCTACATCCAAGACTTGTTCGCAGCGAACCTGGCCACCATGATTCTGGTCATCGTAGGAGGGCTGGCCTATTCCGTCGGTGCGGTTGTGTACGGAACGAAATGGCCGAATCCCAGCCCCAGGCACTTTGGATTTCACGAGATATTCCACGTCTTGACCGTGGTGGCATTCCTGTCGCACTGGACCGCAGTACTACTGGTTGCGATTAACCCTCCGCTGGTGGGGTAGCTCCATCGAGCTTCTCCGCGATTTCTGACCGATAGCGCACTCGCCGAACCCGTCGGACCATGTCGAGCACCAAAAGCACCACGGCGATCATGACCGCGAAGGTGACTACGAAACCGATAACTCCGGGGGTAACCGAATTGGGGTCCACCTCAATGGCGGGAATCAGCTCCTCTTCCATGAAGGCAATGCTGGTCAGAAACCGCATAGTCGACATTCCCCGATTCTTCTCAAGCGAAATCACTACTGTGTTTGTATCGTAGCGAGAGAAGACCGGGAGATGACCGAGACCCAGAACCGCTTGGACGAGCGATACGGCAGAGCTGCCCGCTCGGCGAAGACCAACAGGACAATTGGCGTTGTTGCGGGCATCGGTTTTGCTGCGGTGTTGGGCGCATGGCTTTGGTGGGGTGGGGTTCTGGAGACTCCCTCTCAACTCCAATACCGAGATATTGCCCACACGATTGGGGATGACACGGAAGTGTCTGTAACCTACGAGATCACCACAGCTCCTGGCACTGAGGTGTCGTGCGCGGTCCACGCGCTGAACGCCTCCTACGGAATCGTCGGCTGGCGGATAGTTGACATCCCCTCTGGAGATCGGTGGACCAGGGTGTTTGATACCACCCTTCGCACCAGTGAACCAGCCGTAACCGGTTTGCTCTACGAGTGCTGGTTGCCGTAACCTTCCGGGGAACACAAACCGGCCCCACGGTGAGGCCGGTTTCTCTTATTACGAGGAGATAGTCATGGCATCAGCAGAGTCTGAGAACACGGTCTGGCTCACCCAGGAGGCGTATGACCGCCTTGCCCTCGAACTAGAGCAGCTGACCACGGTCGGCCGCGCCGAGATTTCCAAGCGCATCGAGGTCGCCCGCGAAGAAGGTGACCTCAAAGAAAACGGCGGCTATCACGCGGCCAAAGACGAGCAGGCCAAGATGGAGGGTCGTATTCGCACCCTGACCGACATGCTCAAGCACGCGGTCGTGGGTGAAACACCGGAGAGCTCCGGGGTAGTCGAGCCGGGAACCGTCATCACAGCGCACATCCACGGTGACCAGGAGAAGTTTCTCCTGGGCTCACGTGAACTCGCGGGAGACACCGAGCTCGATGTCTATTCGGAGCAGAGTCCCCTCGGGCAAGCCATCATGGGCCTGAAAATCGGCGAGAGCAGCACCTACACCGCACCCAGCGGTGCTGAAATTGCCGTCGAGATTCTCGACGTCGAAACCTTTATCCCCTAGAACTCTGTGCGGGGCTCATAGCCCTCCGAGCGCAGAGCACTCAAGACCTGCTCGGCGTGCTCGGGTCCCCTGGTTTCAATATGAAGCTCGAGTTCGACCTGACTGATCTGCAAACCCGTACCGTGGCGGGTGTGAAGGACTTCGACCACGTTCGCGTTGTTATCCGAGACTATCTTCGACGTGATGGCGAGCTGACCAGGTCTATCCGGCAAGGGAATGCGCATCTTGAGGTAACGTCCGGCACCGGCGAGACCCCGGGAAATCACACGTTCCATGATCATCGGGTCGATATTCCCACCGCTCAGGATCACCGCAGTCGGGCCCTCAGCTTTGATCTTGCCGGCCAAAATGGCAGCAACGGGGGTGGCCCCTGAGGGCTCGACCACCATCTTGGCGCGCTCAAGCAACACCAGGATGGCGCGAGCTGTCTCATCATCACTCACCGTGACGACCTCGTCGACGGTTTCCTTAATGATGTCGAAATTCAGAGCTCCAGGCTTACCCACCGCGATTCCATCCGAGATGGTCGGCTTGACCTGAATCTCGATCGGGTGGCCCTCTTTCAGAGACTGGGGGTACGGCGCTGCGTTTTCGGCCTGCACGCCAATGACCCGGATCGAGTGCCCCAGCTTCGCCGCCTGCTGCTTCATGGCGCTCGCCACACCGGCGATGAGCCCTCCCCCACCGATTGGAACAATGACCGTGCGCACATCGGGTTGCTGTTCCAGGATCTCGAGACCCACGGTTCCCTGACCAGCCACGATGTCCGGGTGGTCAAACGGGGGGATACGAACAGCGCCAGTCTTTTCGGCAAACTCTTTGGCTTTCGCAAAAGGCTCCAACATGTCGTCGCCACCGAGGACAACATCGGCTCCATAAGCCCTGGTCGCCTGGAGTTTGGGAAGCGCAACACCGACCGGAGTGAAGATGGTGGCTTTGATTCCCTGCTCTTTAGCCGCAAAAGCAACACCTTGAGCGTGATTTCCGGCACTCGCGGCCACGACCCCTTTGGCTTTCTGCTCATCGGTGAGCTTCGAAATGCAGTAGTAGGCGCCTCGGATCTTGTATGCACCAGTCCGTTGGAGGTTTTCACACTTGAGATAGACAGGAACACCCAGAACCTCTTTGAGATACCGCGAGTACTCCATCGGGGTGGTCTGAGCGACACCCTCCAAGACTCGCTTCGCGTCCTCAAAGTCCTCGAGTGTGGGACCAGGGATGATCACATCTGTCGCAGTTTTTGTGGCAGTCATCGCACAACCTGATTTTCCGTCGTGGGTAACGCGTCGGGATCTCCACGCCAGTCCCCTGCAGCCAGATACTTGATGGCCACGTTGGTAAAGGCCACAACAGGAACCGCAAAGAGAACACCAGCGATTCCCGCCAAGTAACCACCTGCTGCAATCGAGAGCACGACAGCCAGAGGGTGTATGCGAAGTGCAGGTCCCATGATGAGCGGCTGGAGAACTTGACCCTCCAACTGCTGCACCGCCAGAACGATAATCAGCATGATCAGCGCAGTCAGGGGGCCCTCATAGACGAGGGCCACCAAGATGGCGAGAGCCGCCGCTACTGTTCCACCGATAACTGGCACAAAAGCGCCCAAGAAAACAGCAACCGCAATAGGCACGACCAGGGGCAGACCTAGGAAGAAGGCGCCCAAACCAATTCCGACGGCATCGACGACCGCCACAAGGATTTGAACTTTCACGAATTCAATCAAGGTCGACCAGCCCGAGCGCGATGCGCCCAGAATCGCGGGTCTCGCCAGTTTCGGGAACCACGAGACGACGTATTCCCAAATCCTGGTTCCATCGTGAATAAAAAAGACCAGCGCAAAAATAGCGATACCCGCTCCGACGAGCCACGAACCTACCGATGAAGTAAATGAGAGAGCGCCGTTAAGTACCCACGAGGAGTCGATGTTCAACTCAGTGGCAAAAGTGGTGACCCACTCATTCAGCTGAGTCTCGGTGACCTGGAGGGGTGACTCGAGCAGGTACTGCACAAAATCGTCGTAGGCGAGAATGGTGCGCGCCTGGAGCGATTCCCACCCTCGAACAACCTCGTTGATCACCAAATAGACCAACCCGCCGACAGCACCAGCGAACACGATGATCGTCGTGAGGGTGGCGAGCCAGCGAGGAAAACGGAGCTTTCGAAGACCGATCGATACCGGAGCAGCGAGCGCTGCCAACAGCACCGCGATGAACAGCGGAATGATGAGGAAACTCAGTTGGGCAATGACAAAAAGGCCCACGGCGATGGCAGCGGCAATCAGGAGTAGACGCCACGACCATTGCGTGGCGCGCTCCAAACCGGCAGGAATCACCACTCGGGGACTCTGCACTGTGGCGCTCTTGCGCGTGCCAATCATGGCTTCAGTCTAGGCGCCATGCCGGCGCCATACACCTAGAAGCGTGCTTTGTTCTCCAACAAGCGCTCTACACGATCGCGAATGGGTGGGTGAGTCTGGAACATCCGGTCGATAACACCGGGCTGGATGGGGTCTGCCATCCATAGGTGAGCCATCGATGCTTGCTGTTTCTT
>JAYOYJ010000074.1:0-6065 GCA_038153485.1 Pontimonas sp.
CTTCCCGGACCCACCGATGTGTATGTGTCGCTCGGCCAGGTCAAGAAGTACAACCTGCGCAAAGGTGATGCCGTTATCGGCGCTATTCGCCAGCCTCGTGAAGGTGAAAATCAGGGCCGCCAGAAATACAACGCGCTCGTGAGCGTGGACACCATCAATGGCCAGACCGTGGAGGAAGCCGCGAACCGTGTTGAGTTTCAGGCGCTGACCGCCGTGTACCCGACTGACCGGGTGCGCATTGAGACCTCGAAGGATGAGCTTGTGGGCCGCATGGTCGACGTGTTTGCGCCTGTGGGTAAGGGTCAACGCGGCGTCATTGTGGGAGCTTCCGGGACCGGCAAGTCACACACGGTGGCCTCCATGGCCGCCGCTGTCGCCCAGAACGTCCCCGATGCGCACCTCATGGTCGTGCTCGTCGATGAGCAGCCTGAGGCCATCACGGAAATGCAGCGCGGCGCGAAGGGCGAGGTCATTACCTCCACCTTCGATCGCTCCGCCGATGACCACACCACCATCGCAGTGCTCGCCATTGAGCGCGCGAAGCGGCTGGTCGAACTGGGTCACGATGTCGTCGTGTTCGTCGATTCGCTGACTCGACTCGCCAGGGCGTATCAGCAGAGCATTGGGGGTAGCAGTCGCGGCGGGTCCGATTCCGCCTGGGTCTACCCGACGAAGAAACTCTTTGGTGCTGCGCGCAACGTTGAGGGTGGCGGGTCGCTCACCATTGTGGGAACTCTCGCCACGAACACCGGTATCGCACTGGATGATGTGGTCGCGAGCGAGATTGCGGGGACAGCAACGATGGAGCTGCGCTTGAGCGAGGATGCTGCGGCATCAAGGCTTTTCCCCGCGGTCGATGTTCGCCACTCGGGAACTCGCAAAGATGACCAGCTTCTCTCCGCCGATGAGCTTCGCGCGATCTCGGAGATTCGCCAGGGAATCGGCGCCATGGATTCGGTGGCGAGCTCGAAGAGCGTGGTGGAGGGCATGAAGTCCTCGGCCTCCAACGTCGAGTTCCTCGTCGCGATGCCGAAGAAGCTCTAAGAAGACCTCGATGTTTGAGTCTGTTGATGCGTTGATTGCGGAGTATGCCGAGCTCCAGGAGAAGCTTGGCGACCCCGCAGTCCACGCTGATGCAGGCCTCTCGAAGAAGCTCAATCGTCGCTTTGCAGAGCTTTCCAAGATCATTGCTGCTCACGAGAAAATGACCACGCTGAGCGATGACCTCGCGGCAGCAAGAGAACTGGCCAGTGAGGACGAGTCGCTCGCGGCCGAAGTCCCTGCCCTAGAGGAGCAGCTGACCGAAGCCACGGAGGCACTCCGGTCGCTACTCATCCCTCGTGACCCCGATGATGGCCGTGATGTGATCATGGAAATCAAAGGTGGTGAAGGCGGCGAGGAATCAGCCCTCTTCGCTGCGGACCTCCTGCGGATGTATATCCACTACGCCGAGTCCAGGGGATGGAAAACCGAGGTCTTGGACAAGACCGAGAGTGACATGGGCGGCTTCAAGAACGTTCAGGTTGCCATCAAGTCTTCGGCGACTGATCCCGCCGAAGGTGTCTGGGCGAGCATGAAGTATGAGGGCGGCGTTCATCGCGTCCAACGGGTCCCCGTCACTGAATCTCAGGGTCGAATCCATACCTCGACCACCGGTGTCTTGGTGTTCCCCGAGGTGGATGAGCCAGAAGAAATCGAAGTAAACCCGAACGACCTCAAGATTGACGTTTTTCGCTCGAGCGGACCGGGTGGGCAGTCGGTGAATACGACCGACTCTGCGGTGCGCATCACACACCTTCCCACCGGCATTGTGGTGTCGATGCAGAACGAGAAGAGCCAGATTCAAAACCGTGAGGCCGGCATGCGCGTGCTTCGCGCCCGCTTGCTTGCTCGTCAACAAGAGGAAATCGCAGCGGCCGCTTCCGATGCGAGAAAGAGCCAAATCCGAGGGATGGACCGCTCCGAGCGCATCCGCACCTACAACTTTCCGGAAAACCGAATCGCTGACCACCGCACCGGCTACAAGGCATACAACCTGGATCAGGTCATGAGTGGTTCCCTAGGCCCGGTCATTGCCTCCTGCATCGAGGCTGACGAGGCTGAGCGCCTGGCTGCACTGGGCGACACTGTATGAGCCTTCCGGCTCTGATTGGTGACATCAGCGCCAGGCTGGCTACAGCTGGAGTTCCCTCACCCGCAGTGGATGCCGAGTTTCTCGTTGCGCACGTCGCGGGTCTCTCCCGGGGTGAGCTCCTCGCGAAAATTCAGCAGGGGTATGAGCTGGATACTGAAAAGCTTTTGACCCTCGAAGAACTGGTGGCGAGGCGCGAACTGCGGGAGCCGCTCCAACATCTTCTCGGTGTCGCGCCGTTTATGTCTTTTGAGGTTCGAGTGGGACCAGGAGTTTTTGTGCCACGACCCGAAACAGAATCACTGGCGGAGCGCGCTATCCAAACAGCCTCCGCCATGGCGGTGGGTGATGATGGGCTCCGGATTGTTGATCTGTGTTCTGGAAGCGGTGTTCTCGCGATTGCACTAGCCAAATCCATTCCGCACGCCACGGTCCAGGCGTGGGAGATATCTGACGACGCGTTTCCTTTCTTGCGCAGGAATGTGGAGGAGCTGGCTCCCGAGGTTCAGGTCGAGCACGCCTCTGTCGAAACGTGGGCTTCTCAAGTAGCGCCCTCGAGTGTTGACATGGTCGTCTCCAATCCGCCCTATGTCCCTGATGCTGAAATTCCCAACGATCCGGAGGTTCAGCTTTTCGACCCAGGTCTCGCCCTGTATGGGGGGATTGATGGTCTCGATGTGATTCGAGTCATAGCCGAGGGATCGGCTCGAGCGCTTCGGCCTGGGGGAATTCTGATGCTGGAGCATTCCAACCTTCAGGGCTCAGCAGTGAGGGACGTTTTGCAGAGCGCGGGGTATAGGACTGTGTCCACCGAGACGGATCTGGTGGGCAGAGAGCGTTTCACCTGGGGTTATCGACCCTAGGCGCGGGTTGAAACGAACTCGGTAATCGCCTCTTTCACGGTGGCTCCGGTGTCCGTGGGGGAGAACCACTGTGAGGTAATCCCTATAGATTGAGCGCCTCGAATGTTGTCGGGGTGGTCATCAACAAAAAAAGTGTCCCCGGCGCACTGCCCATAGCGCTCCAGTACTCGAGAGAACACTGTCGGATCGGGTTTTCGTGCTCGGTAGTGAGCGGTCGCGAACATGTGGTCTCCGAAGAGTGGCACCAAATCGGGGGCTACTTCCTGGAGGTGCTCCCCAATCAACATGCCGTTGTTAGTTAAGAGCGTGACTTGACCGTGTTCAGATGCCAGAGAGACCGCCTCAGCCACTTCAGGTCTAAATTCCATCGCAGCCTTACGGATATCGACCCAGGTTTGGCGGGGAATATTGGACCCGAAAGCTTCATTGACCAGGCGGAGATACTCGTCGCCGGTGTCGGGGTCTCCGGCCTCCGCTTTCCATTCACCCTCGTCGTGCCACCACCGCGCTCGAAGGTCGTGGAAGTCGTGACCGGTGAGCTCAGTGAGTGACTCCATCCGAATCCGCCAGTGATAGTCGTACAGGACGTTGTCCATGTCAAAGATAAAGAGCATGATGACCTAAGCCTACGGCCCGGGTCTGCGAGGAACCGGCAAACTACACTGGGGATGTGGGCACGCTCGTTATCGATTCGTCGAACCCTGGCGCGTGGGAAGAGGGTCGGCCCCGCGCTCTGGAGGCACTGGATGCTGGTCAGAGCATCATCGTTCCCACCGATACGGTCTACGGCATCGCCTGTGATGCGTTTTCGCCCGAGGCCGTGAACACACTGCTCTCCCACAAAGGTCGTGGCCGCCATATGCCGCCGCCGGTCTTAGTGGCATCGGTGGACGATGTGCGCCGTTTGGTCCGCACGATTCCAGACGGGGCAAGGGCGCTCATGGAGCAGTTCTGGCCAGGCGGAGTGACGATCATTCTTGAGGCAGCACCGGATGTCGAGTGGGACTTGGGTGACACACAGGGGACTGTGGCTATCCGTATGCCCGATCATCCCGTTGCGTTGGATCTTCTGCGAGAGTCAGGCCCCCTTGCAGTGTCGAGTGCGAATCTCACGGGCCAACATTCGTCCCTCACTATTGACGAAGCGCTGGCTCAGTTTGGCGATGCAATCAGTGTGTATATCGATGCCGGTCCCGTAGGTCTCGCGTACGCCGACGCCCCGGGGAATCCGGGAAGCACCATCGTGGACGCAACCGAGGTAGCGTCGGGAGGACCGTGGAGGGTTGTCCGCTACGGGGTTGTGCCCTGGGAGGACGTGAAAGCCGTGACGGGTGGGGAGTGGGAGCAGTGATCAACTATCTGCTGGTAGCTCTCTCCGCGGTGGCGGCGAGCTTTCTCCTCGCGCTGGTGCTCTGGCAATTAGGAGTTCGCTACAGCTGGCACCGAGAAATCCGACCCAGGGATGTGCACCAAGAACCGACTCCTCGTCTCGGTGGAATCGCTGTGTATGTCGGGATCGTGCTTGCCACTCTGGTGGCAAGCCAGCTTCCGCAATTCGACGAAGTTTTTGCTAATCCCAGACCGATCATCGCGGTCTTGGTTGCTGGGTTTATCGTCGTCACTCTCGGTGTCATCGATGACCTCATCGATTTGGACTGGCTGACGAAGCTCTCTGGGCAATTCATTGCCGCCGGGGTGGTTGCCTGGCAGGGCGTCCAAATCGTGTCGCTGCCCATTGGAGGCATCACCCTCTTTTCGCCCACGCTGTCCTTAGTTCTGACGGTCCTCGCGATCGTGTTGGTGATGAATGCGGTCAATTTCATTGACGGACTCGATGGTTTGGCAGCAGGTGTTGCCCTGATTTCGAACGCGGTGTTTTTCTTGTATGCCTTAGTGCTGTCCCTAGGCGAGGGTGGCACTGCCTACTTTGGCCTCGCGACGTTGTTGGCGGTGTTGTTGGCAGGCTCTCTGCTGGGGTTCCTGCCCCTCAATTGGCACCCAGCCAAGCTCTTCCTCGGTGACTCAGGTTCTCTGCTCGTGGGCCTCATCATGTCGGTGAGTGCAATTTCTGTGACCGGCCAGATTGATCCCGGAGTGATTTCGCCGACCCAGTTGTTGCCCGCTTTCTTGCCGGTGATTTTGCCCTTGGCAGTGCTGATTGTTCCGCTGGTGGATTTCTCTCTTGCGGTGGGTCGCAGGCTTCGCCGCGGAATGTCGCCCTTTGATGCTGATAGCGCCCACCTCCACCACAGGCTCTTGGACATGGGTCACTCCCACCGCCAAGCAGTGCTCATCCTGTATTCCTGGACGGCAGTGCTGGCCATTGGAACCCTCATGTTCCTGTTTGTTCAGTGGTTCCTCGCGGTCGGAATTATCGTAATCGGGCTCGTGGGCTCGACAGTCGTGACACTCTCGCCCGATAACAGAGCACCCCACGACCCGCTCGCTGTGGAGGAAGGATCCCCATCATGACCGTGTCTCAGATTGCCAAGAGAGCCTTGCTAGTGGGCCTGGTCGTCACCTCTGTCATCGCCATCGTTGCCGCCACGGCGGGCGCTCTTATCTCGGAGCTCCCCGGAATGCTGGGGGCCCTCGTGGGTGCCGCGTTGGGGTATGCCCTACTGGGGTTGACGCCGCTCAGCATCATGTGGGGGTTCCGATTGGGCAAGGGAGACGTGCTGTCGCCCGGATTCTTTGCTTCAGTGCTTGGAACCTGGCTTCTCAAATTTGTGGTCTTTCTGGCTGCCGTGTTGTGGCTCGGTGACCAAGAGTGGCTCGATAGGACGGTGCTGTTTCTCACCATTGTGGCGGCGGTGCTGGCAACGCTCGTCACCGACCTTGTCGTGGTGGTGAAATCACGCATGCCCTACGTCTCGGACGTGACGCTACCAGGCGATAAGCCGAATGATTAGTGGCCCGTCAGGGGGGCGATTAGTTTCGAGATGAGAGAAGGCCGCCCTGTTCGCTCCTCGAGGCGATCCGCGAGGTCGACACCCATGATGGCGGCGGTCGCTCCCAGGTAGCGCAGTGGCTCTGGTTCCCATTGTCGCGAGTGGTGGCCGACGAAGGGG
>JAYOYJ010000075.1:0-6023 GCA_038153485.1 Pontimonas sp.
CCTCGAGGATGCGATTGATCTGGGAGCGGTGTAGGTGAGGGCAGGTCTAGCTCTAAGCCTTGCGGTTGTAGGGCTACTACTCTGCGGGTGCGCCAGTGAGAGTGATGACCTCGCTGAGCAGTATCGGGCGGGCACCGGCCAGAACTACATTTCGGGCGATGGCGCCCTGACCGTGGTCGCACCAGATTCCAGGACTGCTGCCATCGAGTTTCAAGGACCCCTCGATGCAGGATGAGTCTTCTCCAGCGCCGACTACTCCGGCAAGGTGATGGTCGTCAACTTCTGGTACGCGGGTTGTCCCCCGTGTCGACTCGAAGCCCCAGATCTTGAAGCGCTCCACCAGGAATTCCAGGACGACGGCGTCGTGTTTGTCGGTGTCAACATCATCGATCAAGCTCCGACCGCTCTTGCGTTTGCCGAAGAGTTCGGGGTGACCTATCCCTCCATAATCGACACCAACGACGGGTCGGTGCGCCTGGCGTTTGCCGGACAGGTAGCCCCCAACGCAGTTCCGACAACGCTCGTGATGGACCAGCAGGGTCGCATTGCCGCCAGGATTTCTGGACTTTTGAGTGAACCGGACGTGCTCGCTGAGTTGATTCGCGATGTTCAAGGTGAGGTGGCAGGACCGTGAGTTCGATCGGCGAGCTGGTGTTCTCCGGACCGCTTCTTCTTGCCCTCCCCGTAGCAATCGCAGCAGGGTTTGTCGCCTTTGCTTCCCCCTGTGTTTTGCCTCTTGTTCCCGGGTACCTCGGCTACATTGGCGGGTTTAGCGGCTCCTCCAACACGACCAGGCCCACGGCCAGGCTCGTGGTGGGGGTGGTGCTGTTCATCCTCGGGTTTTCTGCCGTGTTTATCTCCTTCTCGATTGTGTTTGCGTCGCTGGGTGCAGCACTCATTTCCTGGGTCGATGTGATCCTTCGAGTTGCTGGGCTTCTGCTGATCCTGATGGGGTTTGTTTTCATCGGGCAGGTTTCTTTCTTGCAGAGAACCACCAAACTTCCGCTGGGTAGTGCGAATGGTTTCCTCGGGGCACCCATCCTGGGTGTGGTCTTCGGTCTGGGGTGGGCTCCCTGCATTGGTCCCACCCTCATTGCAGTGAACACCCTGGCTTTCAGCGTGGGCGATATTCCCCGGGCGACCGTTCTGGCGATTGCCTATTGCCTGGGGTTGGGTATTCCCTTCCTCCTGATTGCCTTGGGCTTGGGGTGGGTGACCGGCGCCGTGGCATGGCTCAAACGCAAAATCAGGGCCATCAACATCGCCGGCGGAGTCATCCTGATGGCGATTGGTATGGCGATGGTGTCTGGTGTGTGGCAGTTGTTGATGTCAAGTCTTCAGGCGGTGATCGGTGGAACCACTACGCCCCTCTGATTACGACGATGGCGCACCCGAGCGCCCCATCCAACAACCCTCCCTCGGATGGGTGGGTTTCGGGCGGTTCATGTGGCGCCAGCTCACCAGCATGCGAACCGCGCTGGTCCTGCTGCTGCTCCTGGCGCTCGCCTCGATTCCGGGCTCGTTGGTCCCGCAGCGCTCCAGCGATCCCAACGGTGTGGTGCAGTTTCGACGCGATGACCCTGAGCTTTTTGAGATTCTCGACGCTCTACAACTCTTTGACACCTTTACTTCGGTGTGGTTCTCCGCGATCTATCTCCTGCTTTTCATCTCCCTGGTCGGATGCATTCTGCCTCGCACGTCGCACCACCTGAGGGCGCTCACGTCTCCTCCACCCGATACTCCTGCTCGACTCGAGCGATTCGAGCACTACCGCAAGGAAACTGCCGTGGGCAACCCCGAGGAGTTGTTAGATGTTGCCAAGGAGAATCTTGCTTCCCACGGGTATCGGGTCAAAGTGGACGGCGCGAGTGTCTCGGGGGAGCGCGGGTATCTGAGGGAAACCGCGAACCTGGTTTTCCACTTCGCCTTGGTCGGAGTCTTGGTGGGTCTCGCCGTCGGAACGGGATTCAAGTACCAGGGACAACGAGTCTTGGTCGAGGGTCAAACGTTTACCAATCAGTTGACCAGCTACGACTCTTTCAACCCTGGTCGCTTCTTCAGTGATGCGTCACTGGAGCCCTACTCGCTGACGCTCAATTCCTTCACCCCGACTTACCAGTTCGATCTCACCTCCGGGTTTGCTAACCCCCTCGATTTTGTTGCTGATGTGACCCTGCGGGATGCCGAGGGAGCGCAAGACCTCGAGCTTCGGGTCAACGAGCCCATCGATTACATCGGCACCTCCGTCTATCTACTGGGGAACGGTTTCGCACCCTGGATTACGGTCTACTCACCTTCCGGTGACGTGGTCTTCAGTCAACCGGTGGCCTTCCTTCCCCAAGATTCCAATTTGACCAGTCTGGGTGTCGTGAAAATTCCCGATGGTCTTTCCACCCAACTGGGCATGATCGGGTTTTTCTATCCCTCAGCTGTAGCACTGGAGTCTGGTGCCCTGACTTCTGTGTATCCAGAGCCCGATCAGCCCGTGTTGACACTGAACGTGTTCCGAGGAGATTTGGGTCTCGATGAAGGAATCCCTCGGAACGTGTATTCGCTCGACACGGATGAGCTCACCCAGGTGACCGGAGGGGATACGGGGGTCGATTCCTTGGTCATGGGGCTTGGTGAACGAGCCGAGATCCCCGGAGGTCTTGGTTCTGTGGAGTTCACCGAACTTCGACGCTTTGTCAGCGTCGATGTTCACCGTGATCCCACCCAGTTACCTGTGGCGATATCCGCGGTGTTCATCATGGCCGGATTGATCATGACGTTGTTCGTGACCAGACGCCGTGCGTGGATCAAGATCACACCGGGAAAGAAGAGTCAGGCAACACTCGAGTTTGCGGTCCTCGCCCGGGGCGAAGACCCAGGACTTCAGAGAGGTCTGGACGATCTGGTCGAAGCTTTTTCTCAGAGCGTGAAATCTAGACTGATCTCGTGATGCTGGATTTCGCCTATCTCTCGCTCGTGGGTGTGTATTCGGCGATGGCCGTCTACACGCTGGCGTTTCTCGCCTTCACCTGGGACTTAGCGACACGATCGGCGAAAAAGCCGGTCCCCGTGATGGCGGGTGGTGGAAGAGAGGCTGAGGCTCCGGCAGCACCGGCCACCTGGGGCCCCTTCCAGCGCATCGGTCTCACCCTGAGTGTTCTCGCGTGGATTGTTCATCTCCTGGCGACCATTGGCCGAGGAATCGCTGGAAACCGGGTGCCCTGGGCCAACATGTTCGAGTTTGGCCTCACCTCCACACTCTTGATTGTCGCGGTGTTCCTGGGAACGCTGTTCTGGAAAGACCTCGGTTACCTCGGTGCCTACATCACCGGTTTTGTCCTCCTCGCACTCGGTGTGGTGACGGTGAACTTCTATGTCGACGTGGTCCCGCTACCTCCCGCCCTCCAGTCGGGGTGGCTGGTCATTCACGTCTTTGTCGCGAGCACCGCAACAGCGTTCTTCGCCCTGGGGGCAGCGCTCTCAGTTCTTCAACTGGTTCGGGCGCGCTTTGAGGCACGTCAGATGGCGAAAGCTCGCATCATGAACACTCTCCCCGGCTCTTCGGTGATGGAGTCGCTCGCGTATCGACTGAACGTGGTCGGTTTCGTGTTGTGGAGCTTCACCTTGATCGCGGGAGCCATTTGGGCGGAGCGTGCGTGGGGTCGCTACTGGGGCTGGGATGTCAAAGAAGTGTGGACCTTCATCATTTGGGTCCTGTTTGCAGGCTACATCCACGCCAGAGCCACAAGGGGCTGGCGCGGTTCACGCGCCGCGTGGCTGGGCATCATTGGGTTTGGGGCAGTTCTTTTCAACTACACCGTGGTAAACATCGCCTTCACTGGGCTGCATTCTTACTCCGGTCTCTAAACCAGATTCAGGCACCGCTCCAACCGTGCCCGCCACCACTGCGTTCGCTCCTCGTCGGCCGCAAGAGACGACACCGCGTCTAGGTCGAGAACCGGCGGGCTGACAGAGAGCTCACCACCGTGGGCTGACAGGGGTTCGCTCACGACATCGGCGGAGAGAAAGCCCTGGGCTCCAAGCCCTGCATCGAGCACCGTGCCGACGGTGTCCTGCAGCCACCCGACAATCTGAGCACCTCGATACAGACCAACGCTGCTCTCCAGCGCACTAGAGACGACAACCTCGAGACCAGCGTCCAGTGCTTGGTGAGCAACCTGCCTTGTGGCGGAAAGGCCACCGAGAGGTTGCACCTTCACGATCACCACATCACAGGCTTCTGAGGCAATCACCGCATCGATGTCATCGAAGCGTCGGATGCTCTCATCCGCCGCCACCTGGATTCCCAGGCGTGAAATTCTTCGGCGAAGCTCCGCCATATCGGAGAGATCCGTAACAGGCTGCTCGACATAGTCCAGATCGAGCATCTCCATCTCTCGGATGGCGTGCTCGGCCTCATCCAGAGTCCACGAGCCATTCGCATCAATACGAATGCGCCCTGGAGGACCTAGGGCATCGCGAACAGCGCTGACCCTGGCGACGTCATCACTCAACGTGGTGCCGGGCCCACCCACTTTGACCTTGACGGTGCTCGGCATCCCCGCTGTGTTGAGCAAACCCGCTACTTCGTGAGCTGAGACTGCGGGGATCGTGCCGTTGACCCGAATCGACGAGGGAGCTGGTGGTGCCGGTTCAAAAGCCTGCTCGAGAGCTGCTCGAAGCCATGTCGCTGCTTCCGCGTCGTCATACTCGACAAAGGGACTCCATTCGGCGGGGCCCTCGGGTCCCTCGAAGAGCACCAGCTCGCGGTGGGTGAGCCCTCGAAAAGGGGTGGTTAGGGGAATGGAGATAACGTGAGCATGCGAGAGAACCTCTGATGCATGCGGGGAGCTCATGCTCCACAGTGTTCCACGAGTTGTCCGTCGTAGGCTTAGAACATGTCTGGCACGCTCTCCCCGCTCTTTGACGAGGGTCTGTGGCGTGTTGTTCCCGGTTTTGAGGACCTCACCGACGTCACCTACCACCAGGATGAAGCGCATTCGATGGCCAGGGTGGCGTTCAATCGCCCTGAGGTGAGGAACGCTTTTCGTCCCCACACTGTTGACGAGCTCTATCGAGTCCTGGATCACGCGCGGTTGATTCCGACAGTTGGAGCAGTAATCCTTACCGGCAATGGTCCGAGCCCCACGGATGGTGGTTGGGCGTTTAGTGCCGGGGGAGACCAGCGGATTCGCGGGAAAGATGGATACCAGTACTCCGACACCGACGACGCCACGGGCATTGACTCCTCGAGGACAGGACGACTCCACATTCTCGAAGTCCAGCGACTCATTCGTTTCATGCCCAAAGTCGTGATTGCAGCGATACCGGGGTGGGCTGCCGGTGGCGGCCATTCGCTCCACGTCGTGTGTGATTTGAGTATCGCCAGTGCCGAGCACGCTCGTTTCAAACAAACCGATGTGGATGTCGGATCCTTCGATGGCGGATACGGCAGTGCGTATTTCGCGAAGCAGGTGGGGCAAAAGTTTGCTCGGGAAGTGTTCTTCCTCGGTCAGGAATACGACGCCGCACGGGCCCTCGAGATGGGTGCCGTGAACGCCGTCGTTCCCCATGAAGAACTGGAGCGGGCTGCTGTGTCGTGGGCGAGAACAATCCTCACCAAGAGCCCCACGGCGATTCGTATGGTGAAGTTCGCACTAAACGCCACCGACGATGGGTTGGTCGGCCAACAAGTGTTCGCCGGAGAGGCGACCCGCCTCGCCTATGGCACAGACGAAGCTGTGGAGGGCAGGGACGCATTCTTGGAGAAGCGCCAGGCGGACTGGTCGCCCTTCCCCTGGCAGATTTAGCGACGACTCGCATGCGTGAGCTTCTCGTCGTCGATGTGAGCGACCCCCGGTCGCTCCTCGAGCCACTCCACCACGCCCTCTTTGAGGGAGGCCCCGCGGTGCTGCCGAGGCCTGGTGGTGCGAAAGTGACCGCCACGGCGCCCATGGAAGTCGAGGACGAGATTGCTATCGTCATCGAGACCAGCGGAACCACCGGTGCACCCAAGCGCGTCGCGCTGGGTG
>JAYOYJ010000076.1:0-5986 GCA_038153485.1 Pontimonas sp.
GGTGTGAAGCGGCAGGGGAAGCGATTGCTAACCGTGGGCACAGACTGTGCTCTGGGCAAGAAGTACACAGCTCTGGCTCTTGCGAGAGAGATGACTGCTCGGGGCATGGACGCCACTTTTCGGGCTACCGGTCAAACGGGTATTTTGATCTCCGGCAGCGGCGTTCCGATCGATGCAGTGGTGGCTGATTTTGTCTCCGGGGCAGCAGAAACCCTCTCGCCGGACGCTTCTGAATCCCACTGGGATGTCATCGAAGGGCAGGGTGGGATTTTGCACCCAGGCTACGCGGCAGTCAGCATGGGGCTGTTGATGGGATCGCAGCCCGACGCGATTGTTGTCTGCACCGATGCCACGAGAGAAACGATTGTCGGCTGGCCAGATTTCCCGCTTCCAAGCATTCAGGACGTCATCGACCTCACGCTTCGAATCGGGTCTGTCGTGAATCCCGCCATTCGCATGGTGGGAATCAGCGCGAACACATCCGGTCTGGAGGAAACCCAGCGGGCCGAGTATCTCAGCGCTCTAAGCGAGACCTATGGTGTCCCGGCCGTCGACTCGGTGGCGACTGGTGTCGGTGCCATCGTGGATGTTCTCCAGAAATGACCACTTCAGTTTCGATTGAGCGGGTCTCCATACCCCTTCACGAGCCACTGGTTATTACTGGACACTCGTTCTCCCACTTGAACACGGTGTGGGTCACGCTCGAGAGAGACGGAGCAACCGGTCGGGGCGAGGGAACTGGGTCGTATTACCTGGGGGAAAACCAAGACAGCATTGTGGCTGCCATCGACACCGTTGCTCCAGCTCTTCGTGCGGATGCCACCAGGGAAGAGCTCCAGGAGCTTCTTCCCCCCGGAGGGGCGAGAAACGCGGTCGATTGTGCTCTGTGGGATCTCGAGTGCAAACTCACTGGCGAGAGTATTTGGCAGAAACTGGGCATGAACCCCCACGAATTGACGACGGTCGCGACTATTGGGGTCGGCACGGCCCGCGACATGGCTGCACACGCGACCAGATGGTCGAGCTATCCCCACCTTAAAATCAAACTCTCAGGTGAGTCGCCAGTCGAGAAGCTGACCGCGATTAGGAATGCCCGACCTGATGCAACCCTGGTGGTCGATGCCAATCAGGGGTGGACTTTTGACCAGCTGGAGCAAGCCCTTCCTGCTCTGGTCGAGCTAGACATCGCGATGATCGAGCAACCCTTGGCCAGGGGAGGGGACGACGAGCTTCGAGGTTTTGAGTCACCCATCCCCCTTGGGGCCGATGAAAGCTGTTTGACTATGGCCGAGTTTGATGATGCAGCAGAAAAGTATGACGTCATCAACATCAAGCTCGATAAGTGCGGGGGTCTCACCGAGGCTCTCTCCATGGTTGATGAAGCGAAAAATCGGGGAAAACGACTCATGGTGGGAAACATGACGGGATCGTCACTGTCGATGGCACCATCTTTTGTCGTCGGGCAATCATGCGAGTTTGTCGATATCGATGGCCCACTGTTGCTTAGGCACGACATTGACCACGGTCTGCACTACACACCAGAAGGCCTCGTCAGCCCTCCCACCGCAGAGTTGTGGGGATAGTGGTTCCTTACTCGGCGAATGCCAGGATGCGGTTGGAGAACTTGAACTCACCCACATAAAGGTGTCCGGCAACGACTTCGAGAGAAGCGGGGAAGTAGAAACGATCCGCAGTGGTTTGCGGTCTATCCCCAATTCCACCACCCAGGGTTTGGGCTGGAGCCTGGCCCGCTTCGGCATCAGCGAGAGAATTCCAGAGCTGAACTCGGTGGAAAGACGTGTCGGCAATTCCAAATCCAAATGGCAGGAACTTTGCTTGGTTCGGAAGGTTGACGCGGACCGGGAGAGGCCGGGGAGAGGCAGTCGACGTGACATCGACGATGAACACTTCTGAGCCTTCCTTTGGAGCAATCGCGAGGATTCCATCCTTCATATCGAGGCGACCAGGGCCCCTTAGGTTGTAGGTGCGTAGGGGCTCATCACCTGTTGCGGGAATTCCTTCAAAGACCGCAACCGTATCGGTTTGGCCATCAGCGACCGCTAGATACGTTCCATCAAACGCGACACCTTTGACATCGGACAGCGTGACACTACCAACTTGCCCGCGAATGACCTCATCGGGGAGATTGCCGGGTTCAAAATCTCTCCAAATCGCTAGGTATTCACGCCCAGCAATAATGAGTGTTCCCTCGGCATATGTGTTGTCCCACGCAGGGAATCCGGTCAGGTAGATGTAGTCGGCCTGCGCTCCGTTTTCCCCGGGAGCCTCATTCCACACATATACGCGACGGTCGTAGTCGCTACTGGCCACTAGTGCACCATCGGCGTTCACCAACACGGGGTTTTGGATGAAGCCATCGCGCAGCAAGGTGGACACATCGGGGTCTGGATCAAACACCGAGAAGTCAGGAGTCTTACCCTCGAGTGAGTCCGGAATCTCATTCCAGCCCGTCACCCGGTTCCCGTTGTATTCGATGAAATACACCGCGGTGTCGGTAATCACCACATCACCACCGTCACCGCCCAGGTAACTGTGAGCGGGGGAGCCTGGTGTGTTGGCAATCGTCTTGATGATTGCCGGAGGTGGTGGTTGCGGTGGGTTACCGGGTTGACCAGGTTCACCTGGGGGCGGGGGGTTGTCACCATTCGGCGGAGGCGGTGGTTGTTCCCCCTCTGGCGGACCCATCGGGCCACTCTCCGAAGCAGTTGTTTCGCGGGCGAGAGCAGAGGCGTCATCCCGGGGGAAGGAAGGCCAACGGTGAGCGTCCTGACCCCCAGCTGCCAGGGCAATCATGCCTGCCTCTGACACATCACCCTGGTACCAGTCCCAAATGCATCCATCGGGAGGTCCAATGGGGAGACGGTCAATCCAAATGTGGGATTGACGATTACGGTTTTGGGGTTCTTCTCCCCAACAGGTTTGCTGCGAACCGTTTTCGTCACCGATCAGGAAGCTGGAGCCATCAGACGTGATGTTTCGGGGTGTCCCCACGCCCTCAGGGTCCGACGAGCGCGAGGGTGCAGAGTTCTCATCGGCCGGGAAGCTCTCCCACACCAGCACGTATCCTTTGCGGGTGTCGGTCACGACGAGCGACTTGCCATCCGACCAGATTCCCCAGGGCCACGCGTCGTTGTTCCCCGTGAGTCGCTGAAGATCGAGAGCGTAATCCGCGGGCTGTCCGCTGCTGGTGGGCACGGAGTTATAGACCAGGATTCGACCGTTCTCGGTGTCGGCGATGAGCAACATGCCATCCGGAGTTATTTCGACCGCCCCTGGCCAGTTCAGGTCAGCAAGGCCTGTCCCCGGAGTGATGTCCGTGAAGTTCGGTTGACCCACCACGGCGTCCGGTTCGGTGGGTCCGGTGGGCAAGGAGTTGAACACCAGCACGCGGTTGTTGAATCGGTCCGCCACCGCGAGATGTGTTCCGTCACTCGCACCGCTGGCGGGGTGGTTCAAGGAAATGTTCGAGTCGGTGATGTCAGCCCCAAACCCGGAGATACCGAACTCGGCGCTAGTGGCGGGAAGGCTGGTCAGTGAGCCGGTGGACGCTTCGTAGGTGGCCTCAATCGGGCAGACTTCAAACTCGCCGTCTGGCATCTGAACGATGTAACCAGCGAGTACTTGCTCGCAGGTCCCCAGAGTCGCGGCAGTCTCCGTCGAGGGGGCTTCCTCGGTCGTGGAGGAGGTGGAGGGCGATGGTTCGACAGGACTAGAGCAAGCCGAAAGCAGAAGCCCACCACTCGCGATGACGGCGATTGCCCCGCGAGTTAAACCCTTGCGCATGGATTGATACTAAGACTCGTGGAGAGAGTTTTTCTACTGGCTGGTTTGACCCAATGCGTTGCGGAAAAAGGTCGTGAGAGCTGAGGCATATCGATTGGTCTCAGTGAGCATTCCTTCAGTGTGGTCTGCTCCCTCAAAAGTCTCGAGGGTGATCTCCACACCAGCATTTTCCGCGTAGTCCAGGAATTGCACGGCTCCTTCATAGGCCAAACGTTGGTCGTTTGTTCCATGAAGGAGCAGCATGGGTCGATTGCCAGCAGCGTCGATACCGGCGGGGATAGGCGTGGCATTGAGGTCAACACCGCGAAGCATGGCTGCGGTGTCGGCCAAACTCCACAAGAACCCAGGGAAACCTTGGAATTCCACTTCGCGCCGGGCTGTGTCGGCAAAATCAAAGATAGGTGCTTCCATGGCGAAGGCTGTCACGTTCTCCGTCTTTGCCGGCAGGATCGCGGTCGCGATGGCACCACCCGAGACCCCAAACATGCCGATCTTGTCGGGTGCAATGCCCTTATCAGCTACTAGCCACTGTGCGACAGCGGCAAAGTCATCGGATTCGTCCTGGCCAGCGGAGTGGCGACCATCGACGCAAGTCGAGTTCCCGGTGTCTCGCTGGTCAACCAGCAAGACGTTGAAACCTTCCTTGGCGAGCATGGCGGAGGGCAGAAGAGCGTTGTAGTCGCGCCTGGAAGTCCCATACCCGTGGGTGACGATGACAGTTTCTTGAGCCACGGGATAGGAGGCTTTGATCCACCAGGCTTCCAGCGTGACGTCGTCTGCGACGGGGATGGTGACCGTCTCGATCGGAATGTCGCTGAGCCACCAGTCAGAAAGGTCGTAGCCGACCCACTGGTTCCAGCCCTCACCCGGGAAGGGCCCCTCGAGAGGGGTTGTGAACTGCTCCGGAGTGTTATCGACGTCATCAGCATTGATCCCACACGGGACACTGGTCCCTGTCCGATAAACGTAATCCCCCAGCGCCAGGGCACCTCCGCCGCCGACCACCAGCAGCGCCCCGAGCCCAAGTCCTAACCAGCTTCGTGCACGCATGACTTCGAGCGTAGCTGGCGGGGGAGGCTTTCGTAAGTCCTCTATCGTTGAGACATGTCACGAGAGCAATTGCATAGTTTCCCCCGAGTTCCGCTTCTGTATGGACCTTCACCGGTTGAGCGTTGGGATCGACTGACGGAAGACCTGGGCGGAAAAGTCGAAGTGTGGGCTAAGCGTGAGGACCTTAATTCGGGAATTGCGTATGGCGGGAATAAGACCAGGAAGCTTGAGTATCTGGCCGCAGATGCACTTGCTCAAGGGTGCGACACGTTGGTTTCGATCGGTGGGGTACAGTCCAACCACACTCGTCAAGTTGCGGCTGTCGCCGCCAAACTCGGCCTGAAAGCGGTTCTCGTCCAAGAACACTGGGTGGAGTGGGATGAGGTCAATTACGAGAAAACTGGGAACATTCTTCTTTCCAGAATATTGGGGGCAGAGGTTCGGATTGACGACGCCGGCTTTGACATCGGTTTTCGTCAGTCCTGGCAGGAAGCTATTGATGAGGTTGAAGCTCGGGGTGGGAAGCCATACCCGATACCAGCGGGAGCCTCCGACCATCCTCTGGGTGGGCACGGTTTCGCAGGCTGGGCTTTTGAGGTCGAAGACCAGGAGAAGGATTTGGGCTTCACCTTCGACGCCACCATTGTGTGTTCCGTTACAGGGTCCACACAGGGTGGGATGATTGCGGGTTTTGCACACTCTGACCGTGCCCAGAGTGTGATTGGAATTGACGCCTCCGCCACGGTCGAGAAAACCCACGATCAGATCACCCGGATTGCCCAGAGAACTGCTCAGGCGATTGGGCTTGGTCGCGAGCTCCGGCCTGATGAGGTTGTTCTTCTCGACCGCTGGCACGACGGCATTTATGGCGTTGCTGGACCGAGAACTATCGACGCGATTCAGCACTTGGCTCGGACTGAGGGTGTCATTTCTGATCCCGTGTATGAGGGTAAGTCGATCGCGGCTCTCATCGATTTGGTCAGAGAGGGTTACTTTCCGGATGGATCGAGAATTTTGTATGCCCACCTCGGAGGGCAGCCAGCCCTGAACGCCTACACGACGGCGTTCTAGACCTTCGGGCTGTTGTCGCTAAATTCCCACAAATACAGGGCTGCGTAGGAACGAAAAGGTC
>JAYOYJ010000077.1:0-5835 GCA_038153485.1 Pontimonas sp.
GGTCAGGACCTGGGCTACCTGCCAGGCGATGCCAACGAGAAGATGAACCCGTGGGCCGAAGCAACCTTCGACACCTTGAGCTCAGTGGTGTCCCACAACGTCGTTGAGGAAATCATGGACCGGGGTCTGCTCGAGGTTCTTCCCCTCACTCACATTCGAGGACGCTCCCTCCACGATGCCTTCGTCATCGTGGACGAGGCTCAGTCCTTGGAGCGCAACGTCTTGCTGACGATGCTCTCTCGTATTGGGCAAAACTCCCGCGTTGTCCTCACCCATGATGTCGCTCAGCGCGACAACCTGCGGGTGGGGCGCCACGACGGTGTTGCGAGCGTTATCGAGGCCCTCAAAGGCCAGTCCCTCTTCGCTCACCTCACACTGACACGGTCAGAGCGCAGCGCCATTGCCGCGTTGGTGACGGACTTGTTGGAAGAAGGTAACCAGGTCGCCTAAAGACCTGGTGCTGTCATCTTCAACACATCCAGAGCGAGGTCGAGCTCTGCTTCGGTAATCTCGCCACGCTCCACGAATCCCAACTCGATGACGGATTCGCGGACGGTCTTCTTGTGCTCGACAGAGTACTTCGCGACCTTTGCAGCGGCTTCATAACCTATTACCCGGTTGAGTGGTGTGACGATCGAGGGGGAGGACTCGGCGAGTGCGCGAGCGCGTTCCTCATTCGCTTCGAGTCCCACAATGGTCTTGTCGGCCAGGACGCGCACCGAGTTCGCGAGTAGGCGAATCGATTCCAGTACTGAGGTTCCCATCACCGGAATCGCCACGTTGAGCTCAAAGTTTCCCGATGCTCCGGCCCACGCCACGGTTTGATCATTTCCGATCACTCGGGCACACACCATCAATACCGCTTCGGGGACAACTGGGTTGACCTTCCCCGGCATGATGGAGCTGCCAGGTTGCAGGTCAGGGATGTGAAGTTCTCCGAGGCCCGTATTCGGACCAGAGCCCATCCAGCGGATGTCGTTGCAAATCTTTGTGAGTGACACAGCGATGATACGGAGAGCTCCCGAGGCTTCGACGAGACCATCTCTGGCACCTTGAGCCTCGAAGTGGTCCTTCGCTTCCGTGATGGGAAGGGATGTTGCTGTCGCCAGCTCGGCGATGACTTTCTCAGAAAAGCCCAGGGGGGTGTTGATTCCCGTTCCAGTTGCGGTCCCGCCGAGGGGAACCTCGGCAACCCGGGGGATGGCGCTCTCCACACGCTCGATGCCCAAGCGAATCTGACGCGCATAACCCGCGAACTCTTGCCCGAGGGTGACCGGCGTGGCATCCATGAGGTGGGTGCGGCCGGCTTTCACCATGCTTGCCCACTCTGCGGCCTTAGCCTCCAGTGCAGTTGATAAATAGTCGAGTGCTGGGATGAGGGAGTTGAGGAGCGCTTCGGTCACGGCAACGTGCACCGAGGTAGGGAAGACGTCATTGGAGGACTGGGAGGCATTCACGTGGTCATTCGGGTGAACGTCAACGCCACCCTCACTGCTCGCCAGAGTCGCCAGGACCTCATTCATGTTCATGTTGGAGGACGTTCCCGAGCCCGTTTGGTAGGTATCCACCGGGAAGTGATCGTGGTGAGATCCCTCAATAATCTGCTGCGCTGCGGCGACAATCGCATCCGCGATGGCTCCATCGATTATGCCGAGCTCTTTGTTCACGAGCGCTGCTGCGCGCTTGATGTGCGCGAGGGCAACAATCTGGGCTGGTTCGAGTCCGCGTCCCGAGATGGGGAAATTCTCAACCGCGCGCTGGGTTTGAGCGCGGTAGAGGGCGTTGAGGGGGACCTTCACCTCGCCCATGGTGTCGTGTTCGATACGGAACTCCGTCGACTCGCTCATGAAGTTGGTCCTTAGTCCTTGTCGTCTACTGTGCCGATCACTACCGAGGGGGACACGCGTCCCTCCGCCAGGGTGTAGTTGGCTCCCACCACGGCAAGCTTACCCAGTGCCACCGCGTCACTAATGAGCTCACTGGAGGCCAGAAGCTCGGACACGGTGTCGCGGAGGTGTTCTCGCCCCACCGCTTCTGAGTCATCCAATTCCCCGGGTTGAAGACCGCGAGACAGCCGAACTCGTGTGACAGCGGGGGCGATGGCTTCCGTGATTGTCAAAATATGTGGCGGTAGAGGTGGAGTTTCTGGACTTTCTTGGCTTATGGCAGCTATTACTGCTCCGCATGAGTCGTGAGAGAGCACCACGATGAGGGGAACACCGAGTATTTCGACCGCGTATTCGAGAGATCCGATCACGGACGACGAGATCACCTGACCCGCGTTTCGCACCACAAAGAGGTCGCCGAGCCCTTTGTCAAAAATGATTTCCGCCGCAATACGTGAGTCAGCGCACCCAAACACCGCGGCGTGAGGGGTTTGAGCGTGCTCGATCTCGCTTCGACGCTCCGCATCCTGCCGAGGGTGGCGCTGCACACCTTCGATAAAGCGGTCGTTCCCAGCTTTCATTCTCTGCCACGCTTCCGCAGGACTGAGCAGGGGAGTCGTCATCGCAGGTTCTCCTCCGCTAAGCGCCAGGACACTTCACTGGCGACCTCAGTGACACCTTTCGCGTTGGTTCCCCCGACAACCACGATGCTGTCGTCAGAGTCGAGGACCACGACATAGGCGTTATTGCCACCGGGGTCGACCTCTCTGCGGTCATACTCGACCCAGGCCACTTGGTTTGGTGGGTACCCCAGGAGAACCTCGCCTGTGCTAACCGATTGTTCGACCCGAAGCGCCACCCAGGCATCGTTCGCCCCAAAGCCTTGGTCAACGAAGACGTAACTGTCTTCTGGACCTAACAAACCAATGGACCAGGTCGCTGTGGCGCCTGGTTCTTTCGTTACCTCGGCGCGATTCGACGTCCAGAGGTCAGAGAGTCGGGGGACTACGGGATCACCCGGTAGCTGGTCGGCACTCTGTTCGGCGACTTCTCGCCAGTCGATCTCTTCCACCAAGTTTGTATCGGGCCGAACCACGACAATGACGAGCAGCGCCACGAGCCCCAGGGACGCCAATACTGACCACACCAGGTTTCTCATGTTCTGGCGTTGGCGACGCTCAGCCCTGGCTTTGGCCACTCGCGCCGCTTTGTCCTCAGGATTCTCTGGCCCCGAGGTGAGAATGGTTCTGGCCATCAGGAGTCTTCGCGGGCTTTCTTGGCGGCATCGAGGCGAGCTCTCGCCCCCACCAACCACTCTTCACACCGGGCGGCAAGGGCTTCGCCCCTCTCCCAGAGCCCGATCGACTCCTCGAGGGTGATTCCGCCCTGCTCCAGCTTGCCCACCACAGCGACGAGCTCATCCCTGGCCTGCTCATAGGACATGGCCTGGATATCGTCGGGGCTCGTCTTCTCGCTCATTACCGCCAGCTTACTCGGAGGGGCCTAGTCGACGTGGGTGTCGATTTCACCGTCGGCCACTCTCAGGCGAAGAGCATCGCCAGAGCTCACCTGATCGGCTCGAGAGATTACTCGCCCCTGCGTATCCCGCGCAATCGCATACCCGCGATCCAGCGTGTTCTGGGGCGAAAGTCCTCGCAGGGAACCCGTCAATTGGGCGAGTTGTGCTTGGTGGCGCTCGATGACCAGCGACGAGACATCAACGCCCCTGGCGACAATCTGGAGGAGCTCCTCCGATTTGCGATCAATTAGAGAGTCGGGGTCAGCCAGTGCAGGTCGGGTGCGAAACGATTCGAGACGCTCGAGCTCTACCTCAATGAGTGCCGAGAGCTTCGCATCGAGACGGTGCCTGGCCTCCTCGAGGAGCTGCTTTTCTGCCTCCACGTCGGGAACCACCCGTTTGGCAGCGTCTGTGGGCGTGGAAGCCCGGAGGTCGGCCACCTCATCGAGGATGGGACGGTCTGCTTCGTGCCCGATGGCACTGACCACCGGTGTGGTGAGGTTTGCCACCAAGCGCACGAGCCGCTCATCGCTAAAGGGCAGGAGGTTCATGAAATCTCCACCGCCCCTCGCCACGATGATGACCTCCACAGTGGGGTTATCCGCAAGCTTCTGGAGCGCGGCCATGACCTCGGCGACCGACTTATCCCCTTGCACCGCTGCGTGCTCCACCACGAACTCGACTTCTGGCCACCGCAGCTTTGCGTTAGTCAGCACGTCTTTTTCCGCATCCGAGTCTTTTCCGGTGACCAATCCGATGACTCCCGGCAGAAAGGGAAGCGTCTTCTTGCGCTCCAGGTCGAACAGACTCTCACTGGCGAGTTGAGCCTTCAGCTTCTCGAGATTCTCGAGGATTTCGCCAAGTCCGGTGTGGCGCATCTCGAGCACATTCATGCTCAGTGTTCCGCCTTTGACCCACCAGCTGGGTTTGATCTGCGCAATCACGCGGTCGCCTTGGTGGAGCCCGTCGGGGATTCTCTCCTGGGAGCGACGCCAGATGGTGATGGATACCTGCGCATCGGCCTCGGTATCGGAGAGTTTTCCGTAGATGTTTCCCGCCGATTGGCCCCACTGGGTGATCTCGGCTTCCACCCACACCGGACCTAAGCGATCGATATATCCGCCCATTAGCTCCGAGAGTTTCTGGATCGACCAGGGGGCCTCGGGGGAGGAGTCGTTGGGGGCGTGGGACATCGCTTCCCAGGCTAAGACACTCAGGGGTCTTGGCGGTACCGCCCTCTACACTGGAGCCCGTGACTATTAGCAACGGTGGGGCAACAACGCTGGAAGCACCGCTGATTCCCCTGCGTCGCGAGAGGCTTGAGCCCACCTCTGTCGCCGGTGATAAACGCATCCTCCTGGCAGCCCCGCGGGGTTATTGCGCGGGCGTGGATCGAGCTGTCATCGCCGTGGAGAAGGCGTTGGAGCGCTATGGCGCACCGGTCTATGTGCGCAAACAAATAGTTCACAACATCCATGTCGTGCGGGAGCTCGAATCAAAAGGCGTGAACTTTGTCGATGAGGTCGCTGAGGTTCCGGAAGGCTCTAACATCGTCTTTTCCGCCCACGGTGTCTCCCCGATGGTGGTCCAGGAAGCCGAAGATCGCTCTTTAAACGCAATCGATGCCACCTGCCCGCTCGTCACGAAGGTTCACCGCGAAGCGGTGCGATTCTCCGGCCAGGATTACCACATCCTCCTCATCGGCCACGCCGGTCACGAGGAGGTCGAGGGAACCATGGGGCACGCTCCCGAGCACACCACCCTCGTCAACGATCCCGACGAAGCTGATCGCATTGTTGTTCCCGACACCGAGAACCTCATCTGGCTGTCCCAAACCACGTTGAGTGTGGACGAGACAATGGAGACGGTTCGTCGTTTGCGAGAGCGCTTCCCGCACCTGCAGGATCCCCCCAGCGACGACATTTGTTATGCGACCCAGAATCGCCAGGTGGCGATCAAGAAGATTGCTCCTGAGTGCGATTTGGTCATCGTGGTCGGATCCCCCAACTCCTCTAACAGCGTGCGCTTGGTCGAGGTTGCCCTCGAATACGGGGCCAAAGCCTCCTATCGTGTCGATTACGCGAGTGAAATCAAGCAGGAGTGGTTAGAGGGCGTGACCACCATTGGGGTTACCTCGGGAGCGTCAGTTCCCGAGGTCTTGGTGGATCAGACTCTTGCCGACCTCGCTGATGCGGGCTTTGGCGAGGTGGAAGAGGTGCGCACCGCGGAGGAAGACTTGCAGTTCTCCCTGCCGAAGGAGCTTCGAAAAGACGCGTCTGGCAACATCGATCGCACCGCGCTGGGTGGCCGCAACCGCTCCTAGACCTTGTTGCCGGCTGATCCCAATTGCTGGGTGGCCTCCACGACACGAGCTGCCATGTGGGTTTCTGCTGCTTTGCCCCAGGCTCTGGGGTCATAGAGCTTCTTGTT
>JAYOYJ010000078.1:0-5596 GCA_038153485.1 Pontimonas sp.
TGCTGGATGAGGCTTGAGAACAATGAGAACATTCGTCCCTCTCGCAGCTTGCAGTGTATGTTGAATCCAGCTTGAGTAATCAGGGTAGATTGAAGGCCCTCGGACATGTGGTGAATCTGAGAGGCAGTGAAGAGCGAGCAAGACTTTTTTCCCAGAATGGGACTCAACCTGGGCTAAATCCGAAGCTGTCGCACGTCGCGATGGTAGATGCCAGTTCGTGTAGTCAACTCGTGCACCAGACTGGTAGCGATCTATCTCATGGCCGGCAAGTTGAAGCGCTTCAGCTCGTTGAAGTTCGTTCAAATCGCTAAAGATTTCTCGAAAACGGGAAGATTCCGACAGCGCGGGTGAATCTTTTGTTATTCGCGCAATTCGAGTCAGACCCGCCTCATAAGTTGCTATGCCTAAGTGATTCGCGATCCGGGCCGGAACTCCCTGGCGATAAACATGATTCGCGACAACTGCCCTCACATCATAATGTTTGAAGAAGGAATGCCAAGCCAAGACCGTTGCAATGAATTGAGCGCTATGCGATAAGAACGCCGGCGACGACGTGTCGACGGCTATGTGTCCATGCGCCAAAAAATCGTCGTAAAGAAGATCCCCTACGGTTACGCCCAATACCTCAAAACGCTCCAGGCCACTGTGTGAAAGTCCAGCGATTTTCCTCTCGACAACGGTAGTTGCGATGCCCAGGTATTTCTCGCCGTAGAGGTCGATTTGCAGTGACCCTCTAAAGCCACACGAACGAAACAGCCTGTGAATTGATCTGTATGGGCCTCCTCGAGCGATGGCCCTTCGCAAGAAGAGCGGCAATCGCGAGGACGCAACCTGTCGGTTCACGTGGAACAGCAGAGGTCGAGCATCATGGTGTTTGACCAGAGATCGAGAAAGCAGAATGTACGGAATGTGTTGGCGATAAATTGAATGACGCTCGATTAAGATAACCTTGCGGCGAGGTCCGGTTGTTACGAGCGGAGAACTGGCCCTTACCAGCCTGGAGAAAGACTTTATTGTAGGAGATGAGTACATTGCGAGCTTCACGTTTTTATCAGATTTGACGGAAAGGTTTCGTGGGAGCCACTTATTGAACATTATTCTTCGGCCGCATGAGTAGGTTCAGCTCTTCAACATCTCTGCCAATTCCAATTCGAAAAGCTCTACCGGAAGTTTGTGGCTCGCAGACGATTTCGTCTCCCCCTTTAGCTGGAGATTAGCCTCGGAATCTGTGTAGATCACCCTCGAATCAATTCCCGCAACTTTCGTAATGTTCGAAAACCAATTTCGGTTAGGACTTCTGCTCCAAGTCCACATTAGGGCAGATGCCCCGCGAGTGTTGAACAGGGAGTTTGCCCATCCAGCTCCATGAGGGCCGACCAAGTAGTTTGCAGAAGCTACGGCCTTCACCGAGTCTAAGAAACTCAGGTCTTCCAAAAATATCGGTTCAAATCCGTGTGAGACCGCGACCTCAATTAATGCATCCTGATTGTATGGCCGATTTCCTCCCCGTGCTCTGGCCAGGAAGACCCGTTCCGGCGACCCTGTCGAACCAAGGTCTAGAGACTTAATGATGAAGTTCTTGTATTCCGTCAGGGCATTTGCGTGAACCTTTAGCGACAGCTCCTCGGCAATGGTTTGGGAAATAGGGCCTGGCGAAGTTGGGCTGTCTAGAAAAATCATGTCTGATACCTTCGTGTACTGGTTTGGCTCGAGAACAAATCTCACGGGCCTATCTCCAGCAACAATCTTCAATGGTTCTAACCAAGCACTCTTCTTTGAAATTGTTGCCGGAAGCAAGATCGGCCAGTCTGCAAGTTGATTGGGCAGTCGATGGGCCAAATACACAGTCGGCAAAGTGTCGATAATCCAATGGAACCAATTGTGTGGGCTCCATGACCCAACGAAAAGCCCTCTCTCAATGGTCGCTTTTCTCTCACGAGTTTCGACAAGTATCGATGAATTTCGACGATATTTCATTCCTCCTTGGGTTGGAGACCCCACATCAATCTTCCACGGTCCCGGGTCGGCGACGGAAGGAATTATGAAATAAGAATCGACAATCGTTGCAGAGATTCGAGGGTTTGAACAAACTAGAGCATTTTGAAACCGTGTGGCGCGGAGCTCTGGATAATCCTGCCGCTCAACTTTCGCAAATTCTTGAAGTATCGGTGCTCTAATTTCCGGTCCAGGAGGGTAGAGGATGATTTGTTGCGAGAGTAGAATTTTGGGGACTTTAGATATTGTCAGAATGCGATGGCCAGCAACTTTTCTATTCCCTAGTGGAAGACGCTTCAGTAATCGGAAAAGAAGTCCGTAGAGCATCGATCGGAAGCCTTCGCGATTACGTGGCAGAAGTGTTTGACTAATCACTTTTACATCCCTTTCAGCTACTTTGTTTTTCCCCTAGCAGCAGAGACGGCGATACTCCATAAGTCTGATGGTCGGCTTCGATTAAGACTCCGTCCGTTTTTGAACTCTACTAACCGATTTTGACTTTCGGGTATTCTTTGCTTTGGATGTCCCGGTGAAATCATCGTTACACTTTGCGAGACCAGTTTTCAGCTGTTCTATCGCGTCAGTCAAGAGGTTGTTATGGATTTGGTTGACCCTAAGCCCCGTTCCCGAGCTGTTACCGACGGTATTGAGGCAACCACCTCGAGGGGCATGCTCCGCGCTGTTGGTATGGGTGACGATGATTGGGATAAGCCCCAGGTCGGTATCGCGAGCTCTTGGAATGAAATAACACCCTGCAACTTGTCTCTTGGGCGTCTCGCGCAGGGGGCGAAAGAAGGTGTGCACGCCCATGGAGGGTACCCCCTTCAGTTTGGAACTGTCTCTGTTTCTGACGGTATTTCCATGGGTCACGAGGGCATGCATTTCTCGTTGGTGAGCCGTGAGGTGATTGCGGACTCGGTAGAGACGGTGATGCAGGCAGAGCGCTTGGATGGCTCGGTGCTTTTGGCGGGCTGTGACAAAACAATTCCCGGAATGTTGATGGCAGCCGGACGTCTCGATCTTGCTTCGGTTTTCCTTTACGCCGGATCGATTGCCCCTGGATGGGTGAAGCTTTCGGATGGCACGGAAAAAGAAATCACAATTATTGACTCATTTGAGGCTGTCGGAGCTGTGCAGGCGGGAAAGATGTCCGTTGAAGACGCCAAACGTATTGAGTGTGCGTTTGCCCCGGGCGAAGGAACCTGTGGGGGTATGTATACGGCCAACACCATGGCGAGCGTTGCTGAGGCGCTCGGAATGAGCCTTCCCGGGTCGGCAAGCCCAGCGTCAGCTGACCGTCGCCGTGACTATTACGCCCATAAGTCTGGGGAAGCAGTCGTCGGAATGCTGAATCGCGGCCACACTGCCAGGGATATCTTGACCATGGAGGCGTTTGAAAACGCTATCGCGGTGGGTATGGCACTCGGGGGCTCCACAAATATCGTTCTCCACCTTCTTGCCATTGCGAATGAGGCAGAAATTCCGCTCACGTTGGCCGACTTCAACAGAATCGGTGACAAAGTACCCCACATCGCGGATGTGAAACCTTTTGGGAAGTACGTGATGAATGATGTAGACCGCCACGGCGGGCTTCCCGTCCTGATGAAGGCTCTTCTCGATGAGGGTCTCCTTCACGGTGACGCGCTCACGGTGACCGGAAAGACCATGGCCGAGAATCTCGCCGAGATTGACCCTCCTGGGTTGGATGGCGAGGTCTTACGGTCCCTGGACAAACCTTTTCACGCCACAGGAGGAATCACGATTCTGCATGGATCGCTTGCTCCGGAAGGTGCGGTGGTCAAGACCGCCGGCTTTGATTCGACTGTGTTCGAGGGTCCGGCGAGGGTCTTCGAGCGTGAGCGTGAGGCTATGGATGCCCTCGCTGAAGGAAGCATCGGTAAGGGCGACATCGTGGTGATTCGTTACGAAGGTCCGAAAGGTGGGCCTGGAATGCGAGAGATGCTGGCGATTACCGCCCGAATTAAGGGTGCGGGTTTAGGAAAAGATGTATTACTCTTGACCGACGGTCGATTTTCAGGCGGCACAACCGGACTGTGTATTGGCCATGTGGCTCCCGAAGCAGTGGATGCAGGACCTATTGCATTCGTCAGGGATGGTGACCTGATTCGGGTCGACATACCATCAAGGACGCTCGATCTCCTCGTCGATGACGACGAACTGGAAGCACGCCGCGAGGGCTGGGCACCGCTTCCTCCCCGCTACACCCGAGGCGTGTTGGCGAAGTACTCCAAACTCGTCAAATCAGCGTCTTTGGGTGCAGTCACGGGGTGACATCGTCTGAGTTGACCCCCTAACTTACGAAAAGCAGCAAACACATGATTGACACCACCTTGACCGCTCTGGATGACGAATCGCCAGAGCTGACTCCTGAGGAACAACGCAAGGCACAGTTGGCTGCCAAAGCGCCGGTTCTGACGGGATCTGGGGCGATTCTCAAGAGTCTCGAGCTTCTCGGTATCAAGGATGTTTTCGGCCTGCCCGGGGGAGCCATCATGCCCTTCTATGACGAGCTGATGTCGGCAGACAAGATTCGCCACATCCTTGTCCGTCACGAGCAGGGTGCTGGTCACGCGGCAGAGGGTTACGCTGCGGCGTCCGGAAAACTCGGCGTAGCGATTGCGACCTCGGGCCCTGGAGCCACCAATCTCGTGACCGCGATCGCTGATGCGCATATGGATTCAGTTCCTCTTCTCGCCATCACCGGCCAAGTCTTTTCCACCTCGATGGGAACCGATGCTTTTCAAGAGGTCGACATTTCTGGCGTCACCATGCCGATTACCAAGCACTCTTTTTTGGTGACAAAGCCGGAGGAGATTCCCGGTGTCATTGCCGCCGCAGTCCACATTGCTACCTCAGGTCGTCCAGGGCCCGTGCTGGTGGACGTGACGAAAGATGCCCAGCAGAAGTCGGCACCCTTCATTTGGCCTCCTGAGATAGATCTCCCCGGTTACCACCCCGTGACGAAAGCAAATGCAAAGCAGGTCCAGGTTGCCGCACAGATGATTGCTGAGGCGTCGAAGCCTGTCTTGTATGTGGGGGGAGGCGTTATCCGAGCGGGTGCCCATAAGGAGCTCGCAACTTTCGCTAACAAAGTAGGCGCTCCTGTTGTGACGACCTTGATGGCGAGGGGTGCATTTCCCGACTCAAGTCCGCTCAATCTCGGTATGCCCGGCATGCATGGGACGGTTCCTGCTGTGTTGTCCTTCCAAGAGTCTGATCTGCTGGTCGTGCTGGGAGCTCGCTTTGACGACCGAGTGACGGGGAAAGCGAGCGAGTTCGCCCCCCACGCCAGAGTTATTCATGTGGATATTGACCCAGCTGAAATTGGAAAGATTCGACACGCTGAAGTGCCCATTGTGGGAGATGTGAAGGATGTATTGGGCGACCTGCTTGCCGCCTTCAACCAGGCAGCGAAAGCACACAAGCCCGATTACTCCGCATGGTGGGAGCGATTGAATTTCTTGCGAGAGCAGTACCCCCTGGGTTATGACGAACCTGATGATGGACTTTTGTCTCCGCAATGGGTCATCCAGAAGATTGGCGAAATGTCTGGCCCAGACGCTGTTTTTGCGGCTGGCGT
>JAYOYJ010000079.1:0-5580 GCA_038153485.1 Pontimonas sp.
AGCAATTTTGAGCGATTTAGCTTCAGTCTCAGCCAAGCCCTAGCTCGGTAGTCTGAGGGATATGCCTTCATCGCCCTATCCCAGAAAATCCCGAAAAATTTTGGGTTTTTCGGCTCTCGGGGTGGCTGTGGTCCTGGGAGTCATAGGAGCATATGGCGCAGGGGTGACCATTGGTGAGTTCTCTGAGGGTTCATCCACTCAAACCGGGGAGTCAGACCTGGAAACTGTTGCCTCGGCTTCGAGCTCCAGGACAGTTCCTGAGGTAGCGTCGGCGCCGCTGGCTATACCGACGTGTTCAATCTCATCGCTCCTAGATTCCGATTCTTTGGGGAATTTTTCCGGGGTTGTGGTGGACCCCTTGACCAATGAAATTCTTTTCGACCGAGGTGCGGACACCCCCCTTCCGCCAGCAAGTGTCAACAAAATAGTGACTGGCGTTGCAGCACTCAGTGCCCTGGGGCCAGACACGACTTTCCCAACCACCACGCTGGCAATAGATGATCCTGAAGTACTCTTCCTGCGAGCGGGTGGAGACCTCACCCTGAGCTCAACCCCCGATGGAGAAGAGAGTGTGTATGTCGGGGCTGCAAAGATTTCGGACTTAGCTGAACAGACAATTGCCACACTCGTGGCTTCCCTTCCTGAGGATGACGAGGTGACAATTCGCGAGCTCGTCGTGGACGTGAGCCTGTGGAATGCAGAAGACAATTGGCGCGACGCGTGGGCGTCGAGTGCCAGGACGCGAGGCTACATCTCACGCATCACTCCGCTCCAAATTGATGGTGACCGATTCAACCCTGATGCTGTGATGGGGCAGCGCAGTGGTGACCCTGTAAGCAGAGCGGCGTCAGCATTTGTGACCGCATTGCGTCAAGCGGGAAACTCTGCTCGGTATGTCAGTGTGTCCTATGACGTGACCCCACAGGACGCGCGTCCTGTGGCTTCTGTGTTCTCGAGGCCCGTATCGGAGCTCGTGACCTACATGATGAAAGAGAGCGACAATACTATCGCTGAAATGCTGGGCCGCCACATTTCTTTGGCTCAAGGGTTCAATGGATCGGGTGACTCGGTGGGAGAGGCTCTCTTGTCTTCCCTGGCACACCTGGGGATTCCGGATGACGGGATCTTTCTCGATGATGCTTCGGGGCTTTCTCAAGATAATCAGGTGACCCCTGAATTCATTACCGATCTGCTTTCTGAGGTGTATCGCAGTGACGGTGACCTTGGTTTACTCGCGGAGGCATTACCGATTGGAGGGGTCGATGGTTCTCTCGATGACCGATTCCAAGGAGCCAATGCGATCGCTCAGGGAAAGGTCTTCGCGAAGACTGGGAGCATCCAAGGTACTCGTTCTCTCGCGGGTTGGGTGACTGCGGAAGATGGCTCGGACCTCGTCTTTGCCTTCTTCGCTCATGGTGAAGTGTCTGATGAGGCTCGTGGTGCTCTAGAGACTGTCGTAGTGGGCACCTACTCGTGTGGGGCAAACCTGGCAGACTTCTAACGGGGAGGTGAGGAGTTGTCATGCGGGCTTTGCTAGTGGTGGATATTCAAAATGATTTTTGTGAGGGCGGAGCCCTCGGGGTTGCTGGCGGCACTCGTGTGGCACAAGGTGTGTCTCGGTACATCGCTGAACACGGCTCCGAGTATGCGGTCATCGTTGCTTCTCGTGATTGGCACGATGGGGACAATGACAACGGAGGTCATTTCGCTCAAGACGGAGAAGAGCCCAATTTCGTGACCACGTGGCCTGTCCACTGTGTTTCTGGGACGCACGGAGCCGAGTACCACCCCGAGCTCACACTTCCCGGAGAAACTATTCACGTGAAGAAGGGTCAAGGAGTTCCTTCCTATTCGATGTTTGAAGGCCTTAGTGACGATGGGCGAACGATGGAGGAAATCCTTTCTCAGTCCGGGGTGAATCAGGTCGACGTGGTGGGAATTGCCACAGACCACTGTGTGAGAGCCAGCGCCCTCGATGCGAGACATGCCGGTTTTGAGGTTCACGTGCTCGACAATCTCGTGGCTGCGGTCTCGCCCGAGACCGAACAAACTGCGCGTAGCGAGATGAGTGAGGCGGGAGTAGTCTTTGCTGACCACTGAGGCTCCCACCTACACCGTGGTGTCGTGCCATTACGGTGACCTCTTTTGGATTGGGCACATGTTGGCGCAGGTTGAGGCGCTATCGGGTGGTGCTGTCAAGGCTGCGGTACTTGTGGATCAGTCGCGAAACTCAGCCGACACGCTCCGGAGGCTACCACTTGTGAGCGAGGTATTGACCTTCGAGCCTGATCGAGCCCAGATTGCTGTGGAGGGACACGATCACCCTGCGGCACTCGATCGAGCACTCCGAGAGGGCGCCTTTGCGACGTCCCACATCATCGTGATGGACTCTGATGCGTTTCCTGTGACAAGGGAGTGGATATCCAAACTGGATGATATTTCGCTCGCACTGGTTCCCGGTAGCAGATCACAAACCCACCCGTGCTTAATGGTGTTTCCCACGAAACTTCGTGGAGAGGTTAACTTTTCCGAGGATTACCTCGAGAGAGCGACTCGAAAAGGAGCCCCAGATACGGGTCGCCGTGTAGGAAAACAGTTGCGAGCAACGGGTCGACCGGTGACGCTATTGGAGCACACGCCGGCGTTCAACGGCTATCGAGGATCTTTTTATCTCGACGGGACCTACTATCACCACGGCCACGGTTCATTCATGACGGGTGATCACGACCAATACAAGGGGTTCGTCTCTCAAGCCAGCGAAAAGCTCTACCGCAAACGAGTTTTGCAGCACAAATTCACTCTGACACCGTTTGACTTTGTTGGGCTCTTTGTTCGCTACATCTGGCGGAGGGCCACCAATCGCATTCGATTAGTTCTTCGAGGACCCGCTGCGAAACCGCAGTAGTTAGACCAGGAGTTGGTGCTCAGCCAGGTCCCGATACAACGCTGAACTGGTCAGCAACTCTTCGTGGGTACCCACCGCATCAACGCTTCCGTTTCTTAACACAATGATTTGATCGCTATCCACGACAGTTGCGAGTCGATGAGCGATGACGACCAGGGTGCGACCCTGCGAAACCTTGTCAATGGCATTCTTCATCAGGAGTTCGTTGGGCCCATCCAGTGATGAAGTCGATTCGTCGAGAAGGAGCACCGATGGTGCCTGCATGAGGGCGCGAGCTATTGCGAGGCGTTGACGCTCTCCTCCGGAGAGCAGCACGCCGCCTTCGCCGACCTGGGCGTCAAGTCCTTGGGGGTCTCGCTCCAAAATTCCTGTCAGGTTCACCTCTTCGAGCACGGTGTGAAGTTCGCGCTCTTTCGCTTCAGGAGAGCCAATGAGGAGATTGTCTCGAATGGTTCCCGCGAGAACTGGAGCATCTTGCTCAACGTAGCCAAACAGAGACCTCAGTGACTCCCTGGACATTTCGGTGATGTCTTGCCCAAAGACGCGTATGGTTCCGTCTTGAGGGTCATAAAAGCGCTCCAAGAGTGAGAGAAGGCTACTTTTTCCTGCGCCACTGGGGCCGACAATCGCGGTCTTGCTTCCGCTGGGAATCGTGAACGAGACCTTCTCGAGAACCGCATCTCTCTGGGCTGGCAGTGTCACCTCTCCGGTGGGGACAGCATCAAGGTCGTGGGTGCCGAGTGTTTCCGCAAGGAGCTTTTCGGCCTCCGTCTTGTGGGCTGTCTCGGGATAGCGAAAGGACACCGAGTCAAATTCGATAGCCCAAGGTCCCTCCTGCACAACTGAGGCATGTCCCCGAGAGGTGTCTGACTCACTTTCGCTCGGAAGCGCGATGATTTCATGGATTCGCCCCAGAGCTCCCAGAGCTTGGTTGACCGACGTTATCGCCCCAAATGCTTGACCGAGCGGCATGATCATCATGAAGAGGAACAAAATGAAGGCCACCAGGTCGGCAACCGGGAGCGAACCACTCGCGACCCGGAAGCCTCCGACACCCAGCACGACCAGGAAAGCCACCTGAAGCGCGATCCCAGACACGGGAACCACGAGTGCAGAAATCTTCGCCACATTGAGGCCAAGCTTCCATGCGCCTTCGGCATCTCCCTCAACACTCTCGATTTCTCGCTCTGTTGCGTTAGCGGCGCGCACAGTCCGTACAGCACTGATGGCACGTTCCACGCTGGCGGTGAGATCACCTACTTTGTCTTGCGCTTTGCGACTTGCTACTCGAATACGGCGAGATAGCGTGACAACGGCGGTGACAGCAATGCTGACCACGAGAGAGGTCAGAAGAAACAGGACGCCATCGAGATAGATCATGGCCGCTACGGCACCGACGAAGGTGAGTGCGCCTCCGACTGCTTCCACCAGCCCTTGGGTCAACACCGCTCGAAGCAAAGTCGTGTCGCTACCTACCCGCGAGACGAGATCACCGGTTCTGCGCTGATCAAACTCCGCGATCGGCAGGTTGAGCAATCGTCGGACGAGAGCCTTCCTGGAGGAGAGGACGACACCTTCGCCAGTGCGTTGCAGAAGATAGTGCCGGAAGCCTGACAAGGCCGCAGAAGCCACGACGAGGGCAACGAGGATTCCGACCAGATTGCCCAGGGGCGAACCTGCTTCGACAACGGTAATGACTTCGCTCACAACGAGGGGTTGCGCCAGGGTGGTCAGCGCTCCGGCAGTACTCAAAACAATGACAAGCGACAACACCTTTTTGTGCTCGAGTAGAAATGGAATGAGCTGTCGAAACGTTGCCCTCGGAGAACCATCATCGCTATCTCGGTAGTTCACGCTCCGACGGCGTGACTCAAAACCCATACTCATTGTTGTGTCTTCCTGTTGGCCCTCTACGAGTGTGCCCTATGGCAAGGCCTCCGTGTCAGGTGTTCGCTCCCCGATAAACTCCCTCTGTGGCCCAGGATAAAGCTTTGCCTGTTCTCCCCAGGCGCTCCAAGGTGGTCGGAGCTTCTCGGCTACTCCGGATGAAGGCAGGTCACCTGCTGAGGGGATCAGCGCATCCTGCTCCTGTGGGCCGACCCGACTACTACACCCGGGAACTCGATTCTTCGCTTTTTATCCGGGACGCGAGAGGCCTCCCCACAAGATCCTTCATGATTCCTGGACACGCCGAACCGAATCCTCGAAATATAGCCGCTGCTTGTCACTCCCGTTTTGGCGTGTATCCCCTGAACTTTTCCTTTCCTTCCCAACAGATTCAGAGAGCACCACTAGCGCCACGAGACCACTTTCTCTCCACCACCTATCCCGGTGCTCCTCATTCGTTTAGCAACTGGGAGGACTATCTCGAAGAGTATCGAGGTTCCTATTTTGCGCTGTCAACGAGAAAAGGCGGATGGGATACCTTCCGACATCTGGAAATACTTTTTTGTGGGGCCATTCCCCTGATGCCGCGGCTTGGGCAATCGCATCCCTACGCGCTTGCCCACTATCCGAAGGGTCTTGTGAGCTCAATCCTCGATTCCCTCGTTACCCAGGGCCCAGCTATACCTGACGACGAGACGAGAGAGTTCCTCTCGCAGTGGGCCGAGTATCACCTCACGACGAAGGCTATGGCCTCATATGTCGTCGATATGGCAGCGATGGACACTGAC
>JAYOYJ010000080.1:0-5505 GCA_038153485.1 Pontimonas sp.
GGGTCATGGTCTGGCTGATCGGGCAGGCCTTGATCAACATCGCGGTGGTCCTGGAGGTGCTCCCCGTCCTGGGTGTGCCGCTGCCCTTCATGTCGGTGGGTGGCTCTGCCCTACTCGCTTCTTTGTTGGGCATCGGCGCAGTGATGGCTCTCAATCGGCATGACGCGATTTCGGTGAGCGCCAGCTCCTCGAGGCGGAGCTCAGCCCGATGATGCGCGTGGTCCTTGCCGGTGGGGGAACCACTGGCCACGTGAATCCTTTGCTCGCGGTCGCACACGAGCTCGTTTGGCAAGGCCAGTCCACACCAGACGATATTGTCGTGATCGGAACACAGGAAGGTCTCGAAACCAGACTCGTTCCTCAAGCAGGGTTCGCTCTGGAAACTATCGCGAGGCTTCCGCTTCCCAGGCGGGTGACGCTCTCGGCACTGGCGTTCTGGCCCCGGTTTGCCGGAGCAGTCGTGAAAAGTATGCAGGTCATTTGCGCGCATCGTCCCGATGTGGTTGCAGGATTTGGTGGCTATGTTTCAGCACCCGTTTATGTCGCTGCGTGGTTGTTGCGGGTTCCCCTCGTCATTCATGAGGCGAACGCTGTTCCTGGGTTTGCGAACCGCTGGGGAGCGCGGCTCACGCGCCACGTTGTCACGACGTTCTCTTTGACGCGATTGCCTCACGCTCGGCTTCTCGGGATGCCAATGCCGCGCAGTATCACCCACCCCGAGTCGACTCCGACACTCTCGGAGGCTCGTCGACACTTTGGATTGTCCCCTCGAAAAAAGACTCTGGTGGTAACGGGAGGCTCGCAAGGATCCGTGAGTATCAACTCGACCGTCCACGAGGTGGTGTCGGATGTGCTGGCGGCGGGGTGGCAGGTGCTGCACATCGTGGGTAGCCGAAATCCGCTACCAGGGAAGGACACTCCCGGATACGTGACCATGCAGTACTGCGACCGAATGGATCTTGCCTTTGCGGCCGCAACGGCCGTGATTTCCCGGGCCGGGGCCGCCACCGTGTCGGAAATTCAGTTGCTGGGCCTCGCCGCGGTGTTTGTGCCCTATCCGGTGGGTAATGGCGAGCAGGAGAAGAACGCGTGGGATTCTCTCCAGGCGGGGTCCGCGGTCCTCGTTTCGGATGCTGATTTCACACCTGATTATGTGCGCGCAACCGTGCTACCCCTGTTGGGCGATGAAACAGCCCTTGAGCGGATGCGCAAGAAAGCTCAGGGGCTCGGGCGTGCGGATGCCGCTGAAGCTTTCGTCGAGGTCATGCGTGACGCTCGGGGTCGCAGAGAAAAGGGTGCCTGATGGTCAAACCTGAACTAGGTCGGGCCATTCCCGATGAGCTTGGCGCAGTGCACTTCATTGGTATTGGAGGTTCGGGGATGAGCGGGATCGCCCGTGTGCTCGCTGAGCGTGGCCTCAGCGTCTCGGGGTCAGATCGATCAGCCTCTGAGGTGACCGAATCCTTGGAGAGCTCGGGTATCACGGTGCGAATCGGCCATGACCCGTCCCACCTGGGCGAGGCCACCACCGTGGTTCTCTCCAGTGCTGTGCGGGAAGAAAATCTTGAACTCGTGGAGGCGCGGGCCCGAGGGCTCCAGATTCTTCACCGCTCGGAGGCCCTGCGCTGGATAATCCGCGGCAAGCGGGTACTGGCGGTCGCTGGATCCCACGGTAAAACGACGTCAACGGCCATGCTCGCCACTGCGCTCGACCGATCCGGTCGCGACACTGGCGCCGTTAATGGCGGCGTCGTCAGTGAATGGGGTGTGTCGTCGAGATGGGGGGACGACGAGCTCTTCGTCATTGAAGCAGATGAGTCGGACCGATCCTTCGTGGACTATCGGCCGGCTATTGCCATGATTACCAATATCGCCCCGGATCACCTCGATTTTTACGGAACACTCGAGGCCATTTACGACTCATTCGAGGAATTCGCGAGGAGCGCACAGGAAGCCGTGGTCGTCTGTCTCGATGATGAGGGAACGCGCCATCTGGCCACTCGGCTGGGAGACGAGTGCACCGTGCTCACGTATGGTGTTGATCCCGCTGCGGATGTCGTGCAAAGCGGGTTGGTGCCAGGGCCTGTCGCGCAGTTCACCGTCACCTATCGCGGACAAAGTGCTGTGTGCACGCTCGCGGTCCCGGGGAGGCTCAATGCTCTCAACGCCACCGGAGTCGTTGCCACACTGGTCGCGTCTGGCTACTCGCTCGAGGACGCCGCGAAAGCGGCGAGCGGGTTCCGCGGGGCGGATCGCCGATTCCAATTCCACGGCGAGATTGACGGTGTGCGTTTTTATGACGACCACGCCCACCATCCGACGGAGGTGGCGGCAGCCCTGGAAACAGCTCGCGCGGTGGTGGGGGAGGGATCCGTAATCACCATGTTCCAACCCCACCTGTATTCCAGAACGCAATACATGGCGGCGGAACTTGCGGAGGCTTTTAGCCGGGGCAGTGACCATACGATTTTTCTCGACATTTTTGGCTCCCGAGAGGACCCCATCGAGGGTGTGACGACGGACCTCATCTTGCAGAAGATGGCCCCAGGGGCATCGTTCGAGTTTGAGCCGGACTGGGATCGGGCCTGTGCTCTAGCGGTGGCGAGGGCTCAGCCCGGTGACATTGTGTTGACCATGTCTACGGGGGATCTTTACCAAATAGTTCCGCAACTGCTCGAGGCGAAACGTCGGGCCGTGGGGGGCTCTGGTGGATAGACCGGAGGGTTTTAGGCCTCTTCAGACTGGAGCGAAGTCGGCATCGAAGACGAAAAAAGCCCAGCCCTCGGCGCGGGTGAAGAAAGCGTCTCGCCAACGGGTTGCCGCCGAAAAGGCGGAATACCGAAGGTTTACCGAGGCCACCCGGAGGCGGCGTATCACGTGGGCGGTGTCGCTCGGGAGTGTGGGAGTGCTGTTGGTCAGCGTGGTCTTGTTGACCCTCTCGCCGGTGTTGGCTTTTCGAGAGGTTCGAGTCGAAGGGGGCGACCGCGTGACCTCACAGGCCGTTGCCGACGCCCTCCAGGGCCTCTATGGAGAGCCACTGGCTCGTGTGAGTGACGAACGCGTTCAGACCGCTCTGGAGCCTCTGACGCTGGTGCAGGCTTTCGAAACGAGGATCGAGCCCCCGGGAACCCTCGTGGTCACCATCGTGGAGCGAAAGCCGGTAGGCGCGGTGTTATCCGGACAGGCTTTCGCGGTGGTCGATGCAGCCGGCGTGACGCTGTGGGAGGAACCTGCAGTTCCCGCGGGGCTTCCCCGCATTCTCGTGACAGCAGATTCGTCGTCGCCGAGTTTCCGGGCCATCACCCGGGTGTTGAGAGCACTACCCGATGAGATTTTGACCCAAGTCGAGGGAATAACGGCCACCACGTTGGATGACGTTCGGTTCACTATTCGGGGAAGCTCCCACGAGGTGGTGTGGGGGTCGTCCGAGCGTTCCGCAGAGAAAGCTCGTGTGCTCAATGCCGCCCTCCGTGCTCTCGAGAGAGAGCAAACTCGAATCATTGATGTCACTACCCCCGACAGCCTCGTCGTACGCCAACGAGGCTGAGTTTTTCTTGGTTTAACCGGGTTCTGCGACACGCCCAGAGCCTCCTGCGACGAGAGCCCGTTGAGCCCTACCGTCAGTCGAGAGCTAAAAGTGAAGAAAACTCTTATCTTCAACTAGAGCTTGAAGGTTTAGCACAAAGGAGAGTCGGTGTCCGCTCAACATAACTACAACGCCCTGATCAAAGTAGTGGGGGTCGGGGGCGGCGGCGTGAATGCCGTCAACCGCATGATCGACCGGGGTCTACGCGGGGTTGAGTTCATTGCCATTAACACGGATGCTCAGGCCCTCTTAATGAGTGACGCGGATGTGAAACTCGATGTGGGCCGAGACCTCACCCGCGGCTTGGGAGCTGGTGCTGATCCTGAGGTGGGCCGTCGCGCTGCTGAGGACCACCAGGAAGAAATCGAGCAGGCACTCGCCGGTGCCGACATGGTGTTCGTGACCGCCGGTGAGGGCGGGGGAACGGGGACCGGGGGAGCTCCGGTTGTCGCGAGGATCGCCAAGTCGATTGGTGCCTTGACCGTCGGAATCGTCACCAAACCCTTCGCCTTTGAAGGCAAGAGGCGGATGTCCCAGGCAGAGGTCGGTGTTCAGGCCCTCAAAGACGAAGTGGACACCCTCATCGTGGTCCCCAATGACCGTTTGCTCGAGATTTCAGATCGCACCATCAGCATGCTGGAAGCCTTTGAAACGGCCGACCACGTGCTCCTCGCCGGAGTGCAGGGGATTACCGACCTGATTACTACTCCGGGTCTTATCAACCTTGACTTTGCCGATGTGAACTCGGTGATGCGAGACGCCGGGACTGCCCTGATGGGGATTGGTTCGGCCAGGGGAGCGGACCGCGCCATTAAGGCTGCGGAGCTCGCGGTCGCCTCGCCCCTTCTGGAATCGAGCATTGAGGGCGCCCAGGGAGTCCTCCTCTCCATCCAGGGTGGCTCCAACCTGGGGCTGTATGAAATCAATGACGCTGCCAAGCTCGTCGAGGAAGCAGTGCACCCCGATGCCAACATCATCTTCGGCGCGGTCATCGATGATTCTCTCGGCGATGAAGTCCGTGTGACGGTTGTCGCCGCAGGCTTCGATGAGTCACAACAGCGTCCAGCCGCCCCCCTCTCCGCAGGACTTGTGACAGGGGAGGAGGCCCCCGCCACCGGCGACATCCCGAACGCCGAAGAATCCTGGTTGTTGCCCTCCGAGGAACGGGTAGCTCCCGAGCCTTCTGAGACCCCCGCTTTTGCCGCAGAAGCCGAAGAGGACGACGAACTCGACGTTCCCGAGTTCCTGCGTTAGACACAGCGGTGTCCGAGACGCTCGCGGATCGGTGGCAGCGGGTTCACGACCAGGTTGCGTCTGCGTGTGAGGATGCGGGGCGCTCGCCCGACGATGTCACCACCATCGTGGTGACGAAATTCCACCCGGCCAGCCTGGTGCGGGAGCTCCATTCTTTGGGTGTTCGCCACGTCGGAGAGAACCGGCATCAAGATGCCGCTCCGAAACACCAGGAACTCACCGATCTCGATCTCACCTGGCACTTTGTCGGACAACTCCAGTCCAATAAGGCTCGGGCAGTGGCCGCCTACTGCGGGGTGATTCACTCGGTGGATCGCCCGTCTTTGGTGGAGGCGTTAGCCAAATACGAGGGCTCAGTGGAGGTCTTCCTCGAGGTCAACCTCACCCCCGTTCCCGGGCGCGGCGGGGTTGAACCCACCGATCTGGAGGCTCTTGCCGAGCAAACACTTGAGGCTGGCAACCTCCACCTGCGAGGACTGATGGCGGTCGCTCCGCAAGATGAAGACGCTGGCGGGGCATTCGACCGGGTTCTGACCTATCAAGAGGACCTCCTGAAGGTTGCTCCGGAGGCAACAGACCTGTCATTGGGCATGTCTGGGGACTTCCGAGAGGCGATAGCGCGCGGTGCGACACACCTCCGCATTGGAACGGCAATTACCGGAAAA
>JAYOYJ010000081.1:0-4027 GCA_038153485.1 Pontimonas sp.
CTTGTGCTCGATGGCCGAGCGATTGTGAAATCAGTGTCCCTCGAGGTGTATCCCGGTGAAGTACTGGCTCTCGTGGGACCCAATGGTGCAGGAAAGTCCTCAATCCTGTCACTCCTCGCTGGTGACAGTGAGGCGACCACAGGTCGGGCAATGCTGGGAAATAAAGACGTCACCAAGTATCGACCGGACGAAGCCGCGCGTTTGCGGGCCGTGCTCCTTCAGGCTAACCAAGTGTCCTTCCCCTTCAGTGTCGAAGAAGTCGTCGAGATGGGTCGCGCGCCGTGGGCGAGGACCCCACAGATTGCTGAAGACGACGACGCTATTGAGGAAGCACTGCGTCTGGCTGATGTCGGCCACCTCAGCGAGAGAGTTTTCACCCAACTTTCCGGCGGTGAGCGAGCCCGAGTGTCCCTGGCTCGAGTGCTGGCTCAAAGAACCCCACTCGTCCTCCTCGATGAACCCACGGCTGCACTCGATTTGAAACACCAAGAATCCGTCATGGAAACTCTCCGCGGACTCGCCAAACAAGGGAGAGCTGTCGTTGTGGTAATCCACGATCTCTCCGTCGCTGCCGGTTATGCCGATCGGGTCGCCATGGTGGTCGACGGAAAACTGGACGCGATTGGCTCTCCCTCCGAAGTGATTGTTGCGGAGCGAGTCAGTCGGGTCTACGGAGTTGAGATCGATATTGAACAGGTCGGGAACCCCCCTCGACCCGTGGTGTTGCCCAGGCGTAAGCCCTAGGCCTTAAGGTCATCGAACCCCGGGTTCTTCATCATGTATTTCGCGATGTAGGGACAGAGGGGTGTGACCGAATAGACGCCCTCGTCTCGAATGGCCTCGAGGGTTCCCCGCGTCAGGGGGATTCCTAGCCCTTGACCACGCTTTTCCACGGGGACTTCTGCGCGAACTAGGAGCAAGGTGGAGCCTTGAATCTGATACTCCACCTCACCGAGGAACTCATCACCGTCACTGAGCACGTATCGATGAGCATCTGGTTCGTGGGTGATGTTCATGACCACAGGTTAACCCTGGTGCTATCGGATTGCTTCTGCCATCGCGACGACAATCTTCTCGAGAATGTGGTGGGGGGTCGAGAGCATGAGGCGCAGGTGATCAACTCCGGCTTCACCGCAGAGAGCGCCATCGGTCAGCCCCACCTTTGCTTCGTCAGAGAAAAATTGCGCCCAGGACCGATCTCCTTTGATGTCTGGCAGTCCCCTGGCGTCGAGCCAGGCGATGTAGGTGCCCTCCGGTTCCCGGTAGGCCACCTCGGGCAGATGGGTTGCGAGAAGTTGGGACAGCAGAGTTCGATTGTCATCGATATACGAGAGCACATCCTCTAGCCACTCACCTCCCTCACGGTAGGCAGCGGCGTTGGCGGCCACTCCCGGAGTGGCCGCTCCGTGGGAAACAATGAACGCGATGTCTTTCATCGCAGCCTGGTGTTCGTCATTCGAGACAATCAGCTGGGCGCATTTGAGCCCTGGAATGTTCCATGCTTTTGATGCTGAAGTCGCTGTAAGGGTGTGACCCGCGGTCGAGTCATTGAGCAATGCGTACGGGATATGGGTGTGTTCCCCAAAGGTGATGGGGGCGTGAATTTCATCGGAAAATACGATTCCGCCTTTGTCCTCGATAACACGGGAGAGAGCGAGAAGTTCCGATTCGCTATAGACCCGACCCAGCGGGTTGTGTGGGTTACACAGAATAAAGAGGTGAGCGCCTTGATCAAAGGCAGCCCCGATGCCCTCCCGATCCATCTCGAGACGACCGCCCTCGCCTTCGACCATCGGAACCTGGATAATCTCTCTACCCCGCAACGGAGTCAGGGTGAGAAACGGCATATAAGCGGGGGTGGGAAGAATCACCGGCGAGCCAGGCCGGGTGAACCGCTCCAGCACAACCTCATACGCACTCAACACATCAGCGGTCGGATAAATCCTTGAGGAGGGGACCTCCCACGAATAGCTCGACTGGAGAAACTCTGAGGTTGCCTCCGACATATCTTTCGCAACAGCGGGCGGAAGGTAGCCCCACAATGCTTTGTGTGTCGAATCCTGGAGCGACTGGGTCACTGCCGGGGCAGTACCAAAATCCATTTCGGCCACAAAAGCCGCGAGGTGGCCAGGCATCCTGGTCCACTTCATGCTTCCTGTCTCGAGCAAGCTCTCAACCGTGATGTCATCGAAGCGGTGGCCGGTCATAACTCTCCTCACCCGTTGCGCTCCCAGTCTGCCACCACCCAACATGCACAGAAATCGGTGTGCTCACTAGACTCAGACGGTGGCATCTGGAGTGAAGCGCTATAGCTACCTGGGCCCCGTGGGAACTTTCACGTGGGAGGCCCTGGGGCAGGTTTCTGCTGCGCAAGGCCAAGAATGGGTCGGCGTCCACAACGTGGGCGAAGCCCTCGACGATGTGCTCTCCGATCGCAGCGACTACGCCATGATCGCGATAGAAAACAGCATTGAGGGGGGCGTCAGCGCCACCCAAGACGCCCTCGCTTTGGCGCCGGAGCTCCGGATTGTTGGCGAATACATGGTGCCCGTGCGCTTCGTTCTGGCGGTGAAACCAGGTCATGCCCCCTCCGATGTCACCACCGTGGCCGCCCACGCAGTCGCGTACGCCCAGTGTCGAGGCTGGTTGGAATCCAACCTGCCCCAGCATTCTCACGTTCCCGCCCGCTCCAACGTTCACGCAGCGCAGTCGATTATCGACGATGGGCTTGCCGATGCGGCCATTGCGCCCCCCGGCATTACCGAACACGCGGGCGTCGATGTGGTGGCAGAGAACATCGGGGACAACCCCGATGCCCAGACGCGCTTTGTCCTCGTTCGCAAAGGGGGAGTGCCACCTGAGCGAACTGGTGCAGATAAGACCAGCATCATCGCCGAGCTTCCCGATGATGGTCCCGGGCGCTTGCTGGAAATGCTGGAGCAGTTCGCTACCCGGGGCGTCAACATGAGCCTGCTCGAATCCAGACCCATCGGAGACGCGATGGGCCGATACCGCTTTGTCATTGACCTCGACGGTCACATTGACGACGAGCGAGTCGCTGATGCTTTGCTCGGCTTGCGAAGATTCAGCCCCAACGTCATCTTCCTCGGTTCCTACCCTCGTGCGAATGGCCACAAACCAGAGGTCTCTGCGCAAAATAGTGACGCCGCGTTTGTGGATGCCAGGGCATGGCTAGAGAGTTTGCGCCGGGGCTCAGCCGAGTGAGCGTGACAGACTAGAAGCGTGATCGACCCTCAACTTCTGCGTGACTCTCCCGATGTCATCAAGGCATCGCTGCGCACGCGGGGCGCCGATGAATCACTCGTCGACACCGCTCTCGAAGCTGATGCGGCCAGGCGTGAAGCGATCGCCGCTTTTGAGAACCTCCGGGCTCAACAAAACGCCATCGGTAAAGACGTAGCGAAAGCCTCCGGTGCGGAAAAAGAAACCCTGCTGGCCACTGTGAAAGAGCTCGCTCAGCAGGTGAAAGACGCCTCTGCCCAGGTGAGTGAGGCTGAAGAGAATGCTGCGGGCGTTCTGGGTGCGCTCCCCAACCTCGTGTTGGAGGGTGTTCCCGCCGGTGGCGAAGAGAACTTTGTCACCCTGCGCGAAGTCGGGGAGGTTCCGACGTTCGACGGGGAGCCCCGCGATCACCTAGACCTAGGCGAATCACTGGGGATTCTGGACATGGAGCGAGGCGTCAAAGTGTCAGGGTCGCGCTTTTACTTCCTCAAAGGTCCGGGTGCGCTGATGGAGGTGGCACTCATGCAGTTGGGCATGAAGGTCGCACTCGAGAACGGTTTTGTTCCCCTGATTCCTCCGACCCTGGTCAAGCCAGAAGTCATGCAGGGAACGGGGTTCCTCGGGGAGCACGCAGCAGAGGTGTATCACCTGGGTGACGATGATTTGTATCTGACGGGAACCAGCGAAGTAGCGTTGGCGGGCTACCACAGCGATGAGATCATCGACCTGTCGGATGGACCGCTTCGCTATGTGGGCCTTTCCACCTGTTATCGGCGTGAGGCGG
>JAYOYJ010000081.1:4037-5446 GCA_038153485.1 Pontimonas sp.
TCCTACGGCAAAGACACCAGGGGCATCATTCGAGTCCATCAGTTCCAGAAGTTGGAGATGTTTAGCTACGTCGACCCGTCAGATGCTGAGGCAGAACACGAGCGCATGGTGTCCTGGCAAGAGCAGATGCTCCAGTCGCTGGGTCTTGCATACCGAGTGATTGATGTCGCGGCGGGAGATCTGGGGACTAGTGCCGCCAGAAAGTACGACGTGGAGGCCTGGATTCCCAGCCAATCTGCTTACCGAGAGCTCACCTCCACCTCAAACTGCACCACGTTCCAGTCACGGCGCCTCAATGTTCGACACCGTCCGGAAAAAGACGCATCGACGGAGCCCGTCGCAACCCTGAATGGGACTCTCGCGACAACGAGATGGCTTGTTGCCTTACTCGAAACCCACCAGCAACCCGATGGTTCCGTCCTCGTTCCCGAGGTACTGCAACCTTTCATGGGTGGGCTTAGCGTTATCAGCGCTCCCTAAAGCCCTCCTGATACAACTGTGGGTGACATGACAAGAACTTCAGAGCCGTGGCTAATTGCGCTCGATATCGATGGCACCGTTCTTCACGAAGATGGACATCTCTCTGATCAGGTCATCATCGCCGTTCAGAAGGCGCGAGATGCAGGACACGAAGTAACCCTGGCGACGGGGCGCTCAGTCTCGATGACGTTGCCCATTCTGGAGCGCCTCAACATCGCTCCAGAGTTTGTGGTGTGCTCGAATGGCGCGATCACACTCAAGCGTGACCCTGGCGCTCCCCAGGCATATCGACGCTTCCACGTGGAAAGGTTCGACTCCACCGAGGTTCTCAACCGCATCAAGGCTCGATTGCCCCAAGCCCACTACGCGGTTGAAGACGAGACTGGCCTCTACCGCTACACGGATTGGTTCCCTGAGGGCGCACTCGACGCGATGAGCGAGAGAGTCACCTTCGAAGAGCTGCTCACCACCTCGGCCACACGAGTCGTGGTCATCTCTCCAGGCCACGAAATTGATGACTTCTTGAAGGTTGTCGAAGACATGGGGCTTCACCAAGTAAGCTACACCGTCGGCTGGACCGCGTGGCTCGATATTGCACCGGAAGGCGTCAACAAGTCCACCGCACTCGAGCGCGTTCGCTCCGAACTCGATTTCCCCCTCGATCGAGTCATGGTTGTCGGTGATGGTCGAAACGATATCGAGATGCTGCAGTGGGCTGCCAGGAAAGGTCGTGCTGTCGCGATGGGTCAAGCCCCCGAAGAGGTGCGCATCCATGCGACCGACATCACCGAAGATTTCCTCGGAGACGGGGTCGCCAAAGCCCTCGACCTATTGACTGCCTAGCCCCCCAAGGCGTGTGTTCTAGAATCGTGGGCGGAGGGCTGTCCGAGCGGCCGATGGAGCTGGTCTTGAAAACCAGTGGGCAGAAA
>JAYOYJ010000082.1:0-5386 GCA_038153485.1 Pontimonas sp.
TCGATATTGGGCTGGCGCTGTTTAGGGTCGTCTGCCGGGAGGTCTCGGTGCTCAAGGGGTGAGGTGGATCCGGTCAACTCCAGCACCACCGAGGCCAGCTCCAGCATCGTGAATTCACCAGGATTGCCGAGGTTTATGGGTCCGGGTTCATCTGACGAATTTTCCATGAGGGCTATCAGCCCGGTCACCAAATCGCCGACGTAGCAAAAAGACCGTGTTTGTGATCCATCACCATAGATGGTGAGTGGTTCACCCTTCAGGGCCTGCACAATGAAATTGCTGACGACTCGACCGTCGTCTGCCGCCATCCTGGGGCCATAGGTGTTGAAGATTCTGGCGACTCGGATGGCAAGTCCATGCTGACGGTGATAGTCGAAGAACAAGGTCTCCGCCACGCGCTTTGCTTCGTCATAACAAGCTCGGGGCCCGATCGGATTGACTTTGCCCCAGTAAGACTCGGGCTGTGGGTGCACTTCGGGGTCGCCATACACCTCAGAAGTCGAGGCTTGGAGGATAGGTACCCGCAAGCGCTTCGCGAGACCCAACATGTTGATGGCACCCATCACGTTGGTCTTGGTCGTTTGAACTGGGTCATGTTGGTAGTGCACAGGAGATGCAGGAGACGCCAGGTTATAAATGGCATCCACTTCCACATACAGCGGGAAGGTGACATCGTGCCGCATGAGTTCAAAACGCGGGTTTGCCAACAAATGCTCGATGTTGGCTTTTGATCCTGTGAAGTAGTTGTCGACTGCGATGACTTCGTGACCGTGGTCCAAAAGCCTCTCAGCAAGGTGTGAGCCAACAAATCCGGCGCCCCCGGTAATCAAAATTCGCATGGTGTCGATGCTACCTGGGTGCCATCGGTTTCGAGCTAGAGGATTCCTTCGAGACCCTGTTCTTTCATGCTTTCCACGATTTGCTTAACGTCCTGCGCGTGGTCCTTCGTGGTGACAAGGAGAGCGTCCGGTGTGTCGACGATGACGACGTCTTTCATACCGAGCACAGTCACGATGCGACCTGAGGACCCGACCACGATTCCACTGGAGTCATGGGGATGGACTTTCGTGGTGTCCCCCACGACGATGACATCGGACGTTCCTGTGTTGTTTCTTACCCCCGCGAGAGAGGCGAAATCTCCCACGTCTTGCCAGCCAAAGTTGCCAGGAACTACAAGAAATCTTCCCGCTCTCGCGGCAGGTTCTGCCACTGCATAGTCAAAAGCAATGGAGGGCAGGCTTTGCCACAGTGCGGAAATATCTTTCCCTTTGGATACTGTCCGAGCGACTTCCCGAAGTGGGGTTGCCAAGTCGCTCGCAAACTCGTCAAATGCTGCAACCACAGACGACACTTTCCCGACAAAAATTCCCGCATTCCAGAGGTAGTCGCCAGAAGAGAGGAAGCGCTGTGCGTCAAGGAAGGAAGGTTTTTCCACGAACTCTCCTACGTGGTGAACCCCATCATGGGAGAATGGTGAATCTTTTCGAATGTAGCCAAAGGCGCTGGAAGGTTCGTGCGGGGTAATTCCGATCGTGACGAGGTGCCCCGACTCTGCAGCATTGATGGCCGTTCTCACGACATCGTGGAATGCCGAGTCCTCCTGAATGACGTGATCGGCGGCAAAAAACCCCACAACTGCATCCGGATTAATGGCGTTAAGAACGTAAGCGGCCAAACCCACCGCAGCAGCCGAGTTCTTGGGTGAGGGCTCAGTGAGGACATTGCCTGAAGGAAGGGTAGGTGCTTGCTTGCGAACTGCCGGCACGTGTGTCTCTCCCGTGACGACAAAAACATGATCCTGATCCGCAAAGGGCGACAATCTCTCGATGGTCTCCACCAGCAGAGACTTCCCCGTTCCCAAAAGATCGAGGAGAAACTTCGGCTCCTGTGACCGTGAGAGAGGCCAAAGTCTCGTTCCCGATCCTCCCGCGGGGATAACGGCATAGAAGTCGGAGGATGAGCTCGGGGACATGGCTCAAGGCTAGTGGCAAGCTGAGAGAGAGCCCATGCAGGACATCGTAAGATGGTGGTATTCAGGGCTACTAACGAAAGGGGCAGAGTCGTGGCGACTTCTGCAAGTAACTCTGGGTCTTCAGCTTCTCCCTCGGTGACGATTGAAGTGCCCTCCCCACGCAAGAAAAGCGTGATTCCCGGCGGGACGCTGTATCGGGGTCGAGAGGGCATGTGGTCCTGGGTTCTCCACCGCATCACCGGAATCGGTATTTACTTTTTCCTCCTCGTCCACATCTTGGACACCGCTCTCGTGCGAGTGAGCCCCGAGGCCTATAACGCCGTGATTGGGGCTTATCAGACTCCCCTTATGGGTGTTGCCGAGATCGGTCTGGTCGGCGCGGTTGTGTTCCACGCGTTCAATGGGTTGCGCATCATCCTTGTTGACTTCTGGAACATCGGCTCGCGTCACCACGTCGCGATGTTCTACGTCGTGCTCAGCCTCTGGGTCGTGACCATGCTGGCGTTCACGCCCCGTCATCTCATGAATGTGTTTGGGTGGTGAAACGATGAGCGTCACGATTGAAACCCCCCGGTCCCCCCTCCGTCCCGAGAAGCGCGGAATCAATTGGGAAAAGTGGGGCTGGATTTACATGCGCGCCTCGGGCATCGTACTCGTCGTCCTCATCTTCGGACACCTCTTCGTTAATTTGATGGTCGGCGAGGGCGTGAAAGCTATCGACTTTGCCTTCGTAGCCGGAAAGTTCACGGACCCCTTCTGGGTGGTGTGGGACACGGCAATGCTGTGGCTCGCCCTCATCCACGGTGCGAATGGCATGCGAACCCTGGTGAACGACTACGCGACCAAGGCATCAACCAGGAGCATCCTGCACGGAGCTTTGCTGGTCTCCACAGTCGCCCTGTTAGTTCTCGGCACGCTCACCATTTACGCTTTCGACCCGTGTCCCGCTGGTTCTCCTGCGGAACTACTGCCGTCATTCTGTGCTGAGGTGATGTAGAGCACATGATGGCAAGCGCTAACTCCACAACTACACACGGCGACATCACCACACACCAGCACCAGTTCGATGTTGTGATTGTCGGCGCCGGTGGCGCCGGAATGAGGGCGGCTATCGAAGCTGGCCCTCACGCCAAGACCGCGGTGATTTCCAAGCTCTATCCCACTCGCTCCCACACTGGTGCGGCCCAAGGCGGTATGGCAGCAGCTCTCGCCAACATCGAGGAGGACAGCTGGGAGTGGCACACCTTTGACACGGTCAAAGGTGGAGACTATTTGGTGGACCAGGACGCTGCAGAGATTCTTGCGAAAGAAGCCATCGACGCAGTTATAGATCTCGAGAACATGGGTCTGCCGTTCAACAGAACCCCAGATGGCAAAATCGACCAACGCCGCTTTGGTGGTCACACCAGAGACCACGGTAAAGCTCCGGTGCGTCGCTCCTGCTATGCCGCAGACCGCACGGGTCACATGATTCTGCAGACCCTGTTCCAGAACTGCGTGAAGCTTGGCATCGAGTTCTATAACGAGTTTTATGTTCTAGACCTCATCATGGTCGACGAACCAGGTGCCAAGGGTAAGAAGAAGCCCCAGCAGGCTGCGGGAGTTGTCGCCTACGAACTCTCCACTGGCGACATTCATATCTTCCACGCCAAATCTGTGGTGTTTGCCACGGGTGGGTTTGGCAAGATTTACAAGACCACCTCGAACGCCCACACCCTCACCGGTGATGGTGTGGGAATCGTCTGGCGCAAGGGTATTCCTCTCGAGGACATGGAGTTCTTCCAGTTCCACCCCACGGGGCTCGCAGGGCTCGGAATCCTTCTCACTGAGGGCGCTCGTGGTGAAGGAGCGATTCTTCGAAACGCCTCAGGTGAGCGTTTCATGGAGCGCTATGCTCCCACCATTAAAGATCTCGCTCCCAGGGACATCATCGCCCGGTGCATGGTGCAAGAAGTTCAGGAGGGGCGCGGTGGTGGCCCCAACAAGGATTACGTCTTCCTTGACTGCACCCACCTGGGAGCAGAAGTTCTCGAAACGAAGCTTCCCGACATCACGGAATTTGCTCGGACGTATTTGGGTGTTGACCCTGTCCACGAGCCAGTACCGGTTATGCCGACCGCCCACTATGCGATGGGTGGAATCCCGACCAACATCAAGGCCGAGGTTCTCTCCGATAACGAGACGGTCGTCAAAGGCCTCTATGCCGCCGGTGAGTGCGCATGTGTGTCGGTCCACGGTTCCAACAGGCTCGGAACAAACTCTCTTCTGGATATCAACGTCTTCGGCAAGCGCGCTGGACGCTACTCCGTGGAGTATGCGAAGAAGGCCAAGTTTGCGCCACTCCCCGAGGATCCCGCCAAAGAGGTTCGAGACATGATCGAGCGTGCTCGCAGCGCTGATGGGTCAGAGCGTCTGGCCAGCTTGCGCAAAGAGCTCCAGGAGGAAATGGACCGTAACGCTCAAGTGTTTAGGACCGATGATTCACTCCGAAGTGTTGCCGCCACCATTCATTCACTGCGCGAGCGCTATAAGAACATTGGCATTCACGACCGGGGTAAGCGCTTCAACACCGATTTGCTGGAAGCGATCGAGTTGGGCTTCTTGCTCGACATCGCAGAGGTCGTTGTGGCGTCAGCTCTTGAGCGGAAAGAAAGTCGCGGTGGCCACATGCGCGATGACTACCCAGATCGTGACGACGAGAAATACCTAGTGCACACCATGGCGTATCTCACGGGTGACCCCACATCGCCGAACGTGGAGGACCACATCGCTATTCAGTGGAAACCGGTCGTGATCACGAACTACCCACCGATGGAAAGGAAGTACTAATGGCAACCCAGACCTCTAGCCCTTCCACCGAAATCGCGGAAATTCCCTCGTTCACGGTGACCTTCATCATTCGGCGCTTTGACCCGGAGAAGGACGCGGAGCCGTATTGGGAAGACTTCGACGTCGAGATGTATTCGACAGATCGTGTTCTTGATGGTCTCCACAAGATCAAATGGGACCTCGATGGCACGCTGAGCTTCCGCCGAAGCTGTGCTCATGGAATTTGTGGGTCTGACGCTATGCGTATTAATGGCCGCAACCGCCTTGCCTGCAAGACCCTCATTAGGGATCTCGACATTTCCCAACCCATTTATGTCGAGGCGATTAAGGGTTTGCCGTTGGAGAAAGACCTCATCGTCGACATGGAACCGTTCTTCGAGTCCTACCGTCAGGTCCAGCCCTTCTTGATTGCCTCCTCGAAGCCCGACAAAGAGCGTCTGCAATCGCCTGAGGACCGTGCGCGGTATGATGACACCACCAAGTGCATCCTGTGTGCAGCGTGCACGTCGAGCTGCCCCGTGTTTTGGACTGATGGTCAGTATTTCGGCCCGGCCGCCATCGTGAATGCTCACCGCTTCATCTTTG
>JAYOYJ010000083.1:0-5367 GCA_038153485.1 Pontimonas sp.
GCTCTGGTTAGCCCCGCGTGAGAGGCGGCAAGCCCGTAATCACTGGACTCGAGGGCTTTCAGATAGGAGGTCACAAAGCTGGTGGCGGAGAACAGGGTGACATTCAGCGCTAAGACAGTCAGCAACCAGAGTGCGACCCCTCCGAGTGCGAGAAGCCCAAACCTCCGCACGATTGCCCACATAACTGCCATCCTAGGTTGGTTGACCTAGCCCGATTCCGGTCACACGAGGAGGAGTTTTCGGTGAGTGACGTTGTCTTGAGCGAGGAGCAACGCGGAATCCTCGAGACAATGGAGCACACTCAGGACCACGTCTTCGTCACGGGTCGAGCGGGAACGGGAAAATCGACACTGCTGCAGGCTTTCGTTGCCAGCACCGCCAAAGTTGTCGCCGTGTGTGCACCAACGGGGGTGGCAGCGCTCGCTGTGGGTGGTCAAACCATTCACTCACTTCTGCGCTTGCCGATCGGAATTATCGGAAAGCGAGAGCTGGGTTTCATCCCCAAGGAATCGCTCGCCGTGCTCTCCCATCTCGACGCTTTGGTCATCGACGAGGTCTTCATGGTGTCAGCTGATGTGCTCGATGCCATGGATCGGCGACTGCGCCAGGCAAAGCGTCGGAAAAATACCCCTTTCGGTGGGGTGCAGCTGATTATGTTTGGTGACCCCTACCAGTTGTCCCCCGTGGTGTCGGGGCAGGCTGAGAAGGCCTACTACGAGGATCACTACCGTTCACCCTGGTTCTTTGACGCTTCTGTCTGGCGTGAGACGTGGATGGAGATCTACGAGCTGGACACTATCCACCGTCAAGCAGACTCGGAATTTCGTGCGGTGCTCAACGCGCTTCGCGAAGGACGCATGGACGCCGACATGGGGCGAATGGTGAACGAGCAGGGGATGCGCCAACCGGATGATCCCGAGCTGATTACTCTCGCAACAACGAATCAGGCGGTCACCAAAATCAACTCGCGTGCCCTGGAGCGCTTGCCGGGAAAAGGCAAAATCGCTCAGGCAGCAATCGAGGGAGACTTTGGCTCCACCAGCGCCTATCCGGCTGATGAGGAGCTCGTGCTCAAACCCGGTGCCAGGGTCATGTTCTTGCGTAACGACACCCAGGGCACTGACGGGCCGCGGTTTGTCAACGGAACCCTCGGCACCGTGGTGAAGATTACTGACATGGTGACAGTTGATGTCGACGGAGAAAGTGTTCTCGTGGAGCCGGTGACCTGGGAGAAGGTCAAGTATGAGTACCAGGCTTCAACTAAGACCCTCACGCAGGACGTTGTTGCCGAGTTCACCCAATTTCCCCTCCGGTTGGCCTGGGCTGTGACGATTCACAAAGCACAGGGAAAGACTTTGGATGCAGCCGTTATCGATTTGGGTCCCCGAGCATTCGCTCCGGGACAGACCTATGTTGCCTTCAGTCGGCTGACCAGCCTGGACGGGCTCTATTTGACGAGGCCGCTGACTCCCGCGGACATCATCGTGGACGAGAACGTGGTGCGATTCCTCAACGAGGACAGCACATCCAATCGTCTGCTGTGAGAGCGAGTGACGGGAATCGAACCCGCGCCGTCAGCTTGGGAAGCTGAAGTTCTACCATTGAACTACACTCGCGACGCCGACTCTGAAGCTGGTTGATGAGTCTACTAGTCTGGTCTCGTGCTCCTCTCTGACCGCGATATTCGGACCGAACTGGATTCCGGTCGTATTGGGTTAGACCCGCTCGATATGGATATGGTCCAGCCCTCGAGTGTGGATGTCAGACTCGATCGGTTTTTCCGACTCTTCGATAACCATAAGTATCAGCACATAGATCCTGCCCAGGATCAACCCGACTTGACTCGGATGGTTGAGGTGGAACCGACGGAGGCGTTTGTCCTTCACCCCGGAGAGTTCGTGCTGGGAGCGACCTTCGAAGTCGTTACCCTTCCTGACGATGTTGCTGCTCGTCTCGAAGGCAAGAGCTCTCTCGGCCGTCTGGGCCTTCTCACCCACTCCACCGCTGGCTTTATTGACCCGGGTTTCTCGGGTCACGTGACCCTCGAGCTCTCGAATGTGGCAACACTTCCGATCACCCTGTGGCCGGGGATGAAGATTGGTCAGCTGTGCTTCTTCCGACTGAGCTCGGCCGCCGAGCACCCCTACGGTTCAGAGAAATACGGCAGTCGCTACCAAGGCCAGAGGGGCCCCACCGCGTCGCGATCGTTCAAGAACTTTCACCGCACCGACGTCTCGAAACCATAGCGTGGCCCCCACTGGTCCATCTGATCGACTAGCCACGGGCTAAAGGCAAACGGTGTGTGAGTGACTGACTCACGAAGTGCTGAGGCCTCCACCCACTGCCACTCGCACACTTCGTCAACGAGGGGTGTGGGATTGGCCAACGCGCGAGCGACAAACACCGGACAGATTTCGTTCTCGACGATTCCGGAAGCATCCACAGCGCGGTAGCGGAAATTGGGGAGGGCCTCGGTGATGTCCTCGAGGGCTAGACCGAGTTCGTGTTGTGCTCTACGACGGATCGCGTCTTCCATCGATTCGCCAGGACCAGGATGACCGCACGCAGAGTTAGTCCACACCCCAGGCCAGGTCTTCTTGGAGAGTGCCCGCCGAGTAATCAGGACCTGCCCTTGGTCATTGAAGATGTGGCAGGAGAAAGCGAGGTGGAGTGGTGTGTCCGTGGTGTGGACGGTGGCTTTGTCCGCCGTGCCTATTTCACGTCCGTCCTCGCTCAGGAGGACGACCAGCTCAGAGGTTGTCATCGTTCACTCGCGCTCTCAGAGGTTGTCATCGTTCACTCGCGCTACTGTGCAAAGGTAATACCGTGGGGTTGTCGCTGAGGCGCGACCAGCACAGCCTAGCTAATGGGCGCAGAAATATCCCTGGGGAAGGACCTCGCCGTGGCGGTTGAGTTGGACACTCGGATCGATCTGTATACCCGTGTGGCTGAAGAAACATCCCAAGGTGTCATCAAGCGTTACTCGACCTCGTTTGGGCTGGCTTCTCGCCTTTTGGAGCCCCGAGCGAGAACTCACATTGGTAACTTTTATGCTCTCGTTCGACTCGCAGACGAAATTGTCGATGGTGTGGCAGCCGAAGCAGGTGTTTCAACAAAAGAAGCGGGTGTCATGCTGGACGCCCTGGAGGCCGACACCGAGCGTGCGCTCGAGGTGGGCTACAGCACGAATCTGATCGTGCACGCCTTTGCGACCTCAGCGCGGAAAGTGGGAGTCACCGCAGAGCTCACGAAACCTTTCTTTCACTCGATGCGCATGGACCTGACAGAGACCCAGCACACTCCGGAGAGTTTCTCTGAATATGTCTATGGCTCTGCTGAAGTGGTGGGTTTGATGTGTCTCCAGGCATTTCTGGAGGACCGTGACGTCTCATCATCTGATCGCGAGGTCATGGTGAAGGGCGCACGGGCGCTCGGGGCTGCCTTTCAAAAGGTCAACTTTCTGCGAGACCTGGGTGCGGACGTCCAGGCTTTGGGGCGCACTTACTTTCCGGGTGTCTCGGTTGAGCATCTGGATGAGGACACGAAGCACCGCCTCGTTGATGACATTGAGAGGGACCTGGCGGATTCGGCTACAGCCCTTCCGCTATTGCCGCCTAGTGCGAGGCGTGCGGTCTCCCTGGCTCACGTTCTATTCGAAGAGTTGGGCAGACGGATTCGAGCGACTCCTGCCACCGTTCTCCAAACTTCACGGATTAGTGTTCCGGATGTGACCAAGGTTGTCCTTGCGTTGCGCGTCCTCACTGGTTTTGTACCCTCAGCACCTCGCAGTGCGAGAAAGGCTCCCCGTGTCTAAATCGGTCGTTGTTGTCGGAGGGGGAATCGGCGGAATTGCTACTGCCGGTTTGCTGGCTCGTGATGGATACAACGTCACCCTGGTGGAGGCGCACGCCCGGTTGGGTGGTCGTGCCGGGCTGTGGGAAAAGGACGGTTTCCGTTTCGACACCGGGCCCTCGTGGTATCTCATGCCGGAAGTTTTTGACCACTGGTACAAGCTCATGGGCTCCAGTGCAGAGGAACATCTGAAGCTCACGAAGCTCGACCCTGGTTACCGCGTGTACTTCGAGCCTCAGGGCGGTAAGGACGCGGAGGTTATTGACGTCCGGGCTAGCCGCGAGGAGAACCTCGCATTACTCGAGGAGATCGAACCAGGGTCCCGGGCGACCATGGAGAAGTATCTCGATTCGGCGAAGGAAACATACGACATCGCCAAGGAGTACTTCTTGTACACGTCCTTCCAGAGCTTGCGGACGTTGCTGGTTCCCGCTGTGCTCAAGCGAGTGGGGACACTCTTTCGCCTACTGACCACTCCCATCATGACGTTTGCGAAGCGTCACACTACGAATCCAAAAATTCAGCAACTCCTGGGATACCCTTCCGTCTTCCTCGGTTCTTCCCCCTACATTGCGCCGAGCATGTTCCACCTCATGTCGTACTTGGACCTCGAAGATGGGGTTCTCTATGCCGAGGGTGGGTTCACGAGGGTTATCGAGTCCATGCGGGACATCATCGAAGACCACGGTGTTACCGTGTTGACTCAGGCTCGAGTGTCGTCGATTAATACGGAGAAGCGATCGGGCAAAGCCCACGCGACGGGTGTGACCTATGAGGATTCCCATGGCGTCTCACATACCGTGAGCGCTGACTTTGTGGTCTCGACAACAGACCTCCACCACAGTGAGACGACATTGCTCCCGAATGAGCTTCAGACCTACCCGCAGTCCTACTGGGATAAGAAGGTGGCCGGGCCGAGTGCTGTCCTTCTCTACCTCGGAGTCAAGGGTGAAGTTCCCGAGCTTCTCCACCACACGCTCTTCTTCACCGAGGACTGGGAGGACAATTTCTCCAAGATTTTCGCGGACAACCCGACAGTGCCGAACCCCGCGTCGTTGTATGTGTGTAAGCCCAGCGCGACCGATAGCTCTGTAGCGCCAAAGGGTCACTCGAACCTCTTCGTGCTCGTTCCGATGCCAGCAGATGTGAGCCTCGGCAAGGGTGGTCTTGATGGCTCGGGCGATAGTGCGGTGGAGGCCATCGCGGACCGCGGGATTGCGCAGATTGCCCAATGGAGTGGCGCGAGTGACTTGGCTGAGCGCATCGTGGTGCGCCGCAGTGTTGGACCGGGAGATTTCCAAGCTGACCTCAAGGCGTGGATGGGGACCGCCCTGGGGCCTGCTCACACCCTGATGCAAAGTGCGCTCTTCCGCTCGGGCAACGTGTCCAAGAAAGTGGATGGTCTCTACTACGCCGGGAGCTCGACGATTCCCGGCATTGGCCTGCCAATGTGTCTGATCAGCGCGGAAGTGTTGGTGAAGCGGGTGCGCGGGGACGTGTCGACGTCCCCCCTTG
>JAYOYJ010000084.1:0-1866 GCA_038153485.1 Pontimonas sp.
AACCGCAACAACGGCGCCAACTCCCCCGGCCGCGGAAAACGACGATTCGTCATGAGATGCCTCTCTCGGGTCTGGGGGTGAAGGTTCGTAGGGTGCTCGATGCCGCGGTGACCGCTCGCAACGACTCCAAGTCGCCATCGATAAGTCCGGCAGCTCGAGCTTGAATAAGAATATTGCCCAAGGCTGTCGCTTCCACGGGCCCAGCAATGACAGGGATACCCGCATAATCGGCCAAACGCTGACAGAGCAGCTGATTCAACGATCCTCCGCCCACCAACGAAATGTCTCGGGGGGTGATTCCCGCCAAAGAACCCGCCGTCGCAACAGTCGTGGCAAACGCCTTCGCCAAGCTCTCGATAATCGAGGCCACCATAGCGACCTCACTCGAGGGCACAGGTTGATTGTGCTGGGCCAACCAGTCTGCGATGCGCTGGGGCATATTCCCGGGGGGCATAAATACAGGATCATCCACATCGAACAGCGAGACGACCCCGTCGTAATCCTCGGCTTGAGCGACCAGGTTCTCCACACTCCGAGAATCGCCGTGGTCATTCCAGTGTCGAACACACTCGTTGAGAAGCCACAACCCCATGACGTTGTGCAGGAACCGAATTCGGTCGTCCACACCGCGCTCATTCGTGAAGTTAGCGCTTCTCGCAGCATCGCTCACGATGGCGCTCTCCAACTCCAAGCCCACCAAGCCCCATGTGCCACAGGAGATGTAAGCACTCTCACCAGATGACAACGGAGCCGCCACAACAGCGGAGGCTGTGTCGTGTGAGCCAACCGCAACCACCGAACCGGCGATACCCAGCTCTGTAGAGAGAGCACTCGAGACATCACCCACCCGTTGACCGGGCTTAATCAGCGGGGCGAACAGGTGCCGAGGAGCACCCGTCAGCCCGACCAAATCATCGCTGAGTGCCCCCGTCGAAATATCGATCAGCCCTGTGGTCGACGCATTGGTTTCTTCCATCCAAGACTGGCCCGTCAGCCAGAAATTGATGAGGTCGGGAATCAGCAGCAACTGCTCCGCTGACCCTGCGGGTCCCTCCCACTGCTCTGCGGCCAGCTGATACACCGTGTTGAAGGGCAAAAACTGCAGGCCGTTCTTGCGAAAGAGCTTCTCAAAGGGAGCCTGACTGTGAATCGCTGAGACACCTCTCGCTGTTCGGTCGTCCCGATAGTGAAATGGCTCATGCAGGAGAGCCCCCTTGCGGAGTAGGCCGTAGTCCACAGCCCACGAATCAACTCCGATGGACACAACGTCTTCGTGCTGCTCGAATGCCTCACGCAACCCTTGCCGGATACTCTGGAAGAGACCCGTCACATCCCAGTGCAAACCGTCGGCGTGCTCCACCGGTCCATTGGGGAATCGGGAAACGACCTCGTGCTGGATTACCCCGCCCTGGATGTGCCCGGCGATGACTCGACCGCTCGTGGCGCCGAGGTCGATAGCGACGACAGTGCTCATCGCAGAAAAGCTGCCGCCACCCCAGAGTCAACGGGGATATGAGCACCGGTGGTCAGTCTCAAATCACTCCCGGTCAAGACCGACACCGCATCGGCAATGCTCTCGGGAACCACCTCCTGCTTGAGGATGGTCCGCTGAGCATAGAAGCGGCCCAAGTCCTCTTCTTTCACCCCGTACGTCTTGGCTCGGTTAGCTCCCCAGCCCGCAGCAAAGATTCCCGATCCTCGGACCACACCATCCGGGTTGATGCCGTTCACTCGAATTCCATACTCCCCGAGCTCCACAGCGAGTAGTCGAAGCTGGTGGGCGTGGTCCGCTTTCGTTGGCGTATTGGGACTGTGGGTGGGTGGGGCTCAGAGAGAGTTCGGGGGCGGGGTGTTGTCGTTGTCGCG
>JAYOYJ010000084.1:1876-5289 GCA_038153485.1 Pontimonas sp.
GCCGAATAGGCAATGTTGTTGGGTCCAGCAAACACAGAGTTCTTCGACGAGATGTAGACGATATCGCCGCCCATTCTTTGATCAATCAAAATCCTGGCGGCTTCTCGCGACACCAGGAACGATCCCTTGGCCATGATGTCGTGCTGGAAATCCCAATCCGACTCCGTGGTCTCCAAGAGTGGCTTCGACAGCGAGACACCCGCGTTATTCACGACAATATCGACACCGCCAAACGCCAGTACTGCGCGGTCGAGGGCATTCTTCACAGCGTTCTCGTTGCGAACATCCATCCCCACTCCGATGGCGACATCGGTGGACCCAATTTCTCTCGCCACTGCCTGAGCCTTCGACTCATCGAGATCAGCAATCACCACACAGGCGCCATCGTGAGCTAAGCGCTGCGCAATCGCCTTACCGATCCCAGATGCTGCGCCTGTCACAAAAGCGACCTTGCTCGCGTGAGAGGAGGGCTTCGGCAGTCGTTGAAGCTTTGCCTCCTCCAGCGACCAGTACTCGATGCGGAATTTCTCCCGCTCCGAAATGGGTCGATACGTGGAGAGAGCCTCCGCGCCGCGCATCACGTTGATGGCGTTGATGTAAAACTCGCTCGACACCCGAGCTGTCTTCTTGTCTGCCCCAAAGGAGAACATTCCCACACCAGGAACGAGAACAATGAGGGGATCAGCGCCGCGCATCGCGGGTGACTCTTTCTCCCGATACTTCTCGTAGTACCTCGTGTAGGCAGCCCGGTACGACTCGTGCAGCTTTTTCAGCCGAGCTGTGACAGTGTCCAGATCTGCCGTGGGAGCAAGATCTAGCACCATCGGGCGAACCTTGGTGCGCAAGAAATGATCGGGGCAGGACGTTCCCAAATTCGCAAGCTTGGGGTGCTTGGAGCGTGAGAGAAAGTCCAGGACCTCGGGAGCATCGGTGAAGTGGCCGACCATGGGTCGGTCCGTTGACGCTAAACCGCGGATAATCGGGGCAAGAGCAGCAGCTCGAGCTTTGCGGGCCGCTGGCTTCAAGGGAGCGAGGTCTTTGACAACCCGCCCGAAGGGTTCTTTCCTGCCGTGGGCCTTGATGTATTTCTCGGCAGTTCGAATAATCCACAACGAGTTCTTTTCACAAGCCTCGCTGGTTTCTCCCCACGCCGTAATGCCATGCCCGCCGAGGATGCAGCCGATTGCCTCCGGGTGCTTCTCCTTGATCCGAGAGATATCGAGACCCAATTGGAAACCAGGTCTCCGCCATGGAACCCACACCACCTTGGAGCCAAAGATTTTCGTCGTCAGTTCTTTACCGTCCACTGCAGTGGCGATCGCAATCCCCGAATCAGGGTGAAGATGGTCAACATGGTTCGCGTCGACCAGGGCATGCATGGCGGTATCGATGGAGGGAGCAGCGCCACCCTTACCGTGGGCGCAATAGTCGAACGCTTCGACCATCTCGTCTTCGCGCTCAATTCCCGGATAGACATCCACGAGTTGCCTCACTCGATCGAGCTGGAGAACAGCGAGACCGGCTTCCGTCAATGTTCCGAGGTCTCCGCCGGACCCCTTCACATAGAGCAGAGGGATGTTCGTGCCCGATACGGGGTCTTTGCCCACGCCTTTGGCGCTGGTGTTCCCACCAGCAAAATTGGTGTTTCTCGGGTCAGCTCCGAGCCTGCGCGATCGCTGAACGAGATCACGGGCTGTCTTGCTCACTAGGCTCCCCAGCCCATCTGCTGACCGCCCACGCGCTCAGCGGCAATCTTGTCCAAATGCCCGCTCTGACGGTATGCGTCAAACGGCTCTGCCGGGAGACCCCTCGACTCACGCCAGGTGGCCAGTGCCGGTCTGACATCGGTGTTGAACGCATCCATCAACACGGCGCTCGCACCCAACACGTCGCCAGACTTCTCGGCCTTATCGAGCGCGTCCATATCGACGAGCAGAACTTTCGCAGTCATTTCCTGCACGTTGAGGACACTGCGGATTTGACCCGGAATCTTGTCCTCGATGTTGTGGCACTGATCGAGCATGAACGCCACATCCGAATCCCGATCAAGGCCCCCGTTGCGGTAGACCTCGAAAATGATTCTGAAGAGCTGGAACGGATCAGCCGCACCCACAATCAAGTCATCGTCCGCATAGAAGCGTGAGTTGAAGTCAAATGACCCCAGGCGACCCAGTCGAAGGAGTTGGGCCACGATGAATTCGATGTTTGTTCCTGGAGCGTGGTGTCCGGTATCCAGACATACCTGAGCCTTGTCGCCCAACTCGAGTACCTGAACATAGGCGGTACCCCAGTCGGGAACATCGGTGTGGTAGAACGCTGGCTCGAAGAACTTGTACTCGAGGACTATGCGATGGTCAGCCCCCAAGCGCTCGTAAATGGTCTGCAAGGACTCCTGCAAACGATCTTGGCGAGCACGCAGATTCACCTGGCCTGGATAGTTGGATCCGTCGGCAAGCCAAATCTTGAGATCCCGAGATCCCGTCTCGCCCATAATGTCGATGCACTCGAAATGGTGATCGATCGCGGCCTGGCGCACCTTCTTATCTACGTGGGTGAGTGATCCAAACCGGTAGATATCGTCCTGGAAGGTATTCGAGTTAATCGTCCCTAGTCGAACTCCATGATCCTCGGCGTGCTTCTTCAGGTCGGCAAAGTCCTCAACCTTGTCCCACGGGATATGCAGGGCCACGCTCGGAGCCAAGCCCGTGAATCTGTGGACCGTGGCCGCGTCCTCGATTTTCTCGCGCGGGTTCCGAGGCGTTCCCGCGGTGGTGAAGACCTTGAATCGTGTTCCCGAATTTCCAAACGCCCCAGACGGAAGCTCGATAGCTTGAGCCTCAAGAATGTCGGTCATGGCCGTGGTGAACATCAGCACTCCTTTGTAGCTGAGGTCGTGATGAGAGTTACCTCGTAGCAACAGACCCGGACATCGGATCGGACTCGTTCTGCGAGGATAGTCACCACAGACCTAACTTTGAAACGATTCAATCTAGAATTATCTGTAACCTTGTCACAACCGCACGGAAAATGTCAAAGCTTGAAACCCAGAGTTTTGTAACGTTTCAGTAGCGTCGCACTTTCCCACCAGAACCCCGAGGCACACATGTCGTCCAGTATCAAAGACGTGGCACTCCACGCGGGCGTCAGCGTGGGAACAGTCTCGAACGTTCTCAACCACCCCTCGCGAGTCAGCTCCAAAACAGTCAAACGCGTTCAAAAATCAATCAACGAGCTGGGCTTTGTCCGAAATGACGCAGCACGGCAATTGCGGGCAGGGGAAAGCCGAACGATCGCCCTCTTAGTGTTCGATGCGGCCAACCCCTTCTTCACCGCGCTTGCTCGCGGGGCAGAAGACGCAGCCACTGACGAGGGTTACTCCGTTATCCTCGCGAACACCTCGGAGTCGCAGGAGC
>JAYOYJ010000085.1:0-5142 GCA_038153485.1 Pontimonas sp.
CGTAGTGGGTGAGATGTGCCCTTGTGAAATGAACTCTTCTCTATGCGGGAGCGCTTTGAACTCCCCGGGTATTGTGAGCATTTCCAAAACACCCCTGATGAACCTCTTGTCGGACTCACAAAGCGTTTCCTCCAGGTACCCCACGGTCACTTCAAAAGGAACTTTGGCACTGCGCGAGAGGGAGTAGAGCATCACAGCAAGTGCGTAGACCATGTTTGAGTCGACTGCGCACACAACGCGACGATGCGTTGAGCGTAGCTGGTCCTCTGGCTCGACCATTTCAGTACAGTCCGGAATTCTTCTGCCAGTGGACTTGTCTCGCAAGCCCCTCTTCGAGAGTGAAACTCTGCTCGAATCCAAGGACTTTCTGTGCCTTCGATGAATCACCGAACGTGCGATCTTGATCTCCTCGAGCACGATCCAAGAAGACTAATTTGAGCGGTTTGCCAACTTCTGCCTCAATAATCTCGAGAGCCTCTCGCAAAGACCGCTCCTCTCCTCCTGCGACGTTATACAACTCTCCGGGTACGCCTTTGTCTATTGCGGAAATCGTGGCAGAGACGCAATCGTCGATGTAAGTGTTCGAGCGACTTTGTAATCCGTCACCGAATACATGAATTTCTTCATTCGCTAGCGCCTTGGAGATGAATTTGCGATAGGCCATCTCTGGTCGCTGGCCAGGTCCGAAGACGGAGAAATATCTCAGTATCGTCGCCGGGAATGCTCTATCCCGCCAGTGAGCGAGTACTAGCTGTTCTGCAGCGAGTTTTGTCGCCCCATAGGGTGACACTGGGTGTGTAGGTTGTGCCTCGTCACCCACCGCAGTCTTTCCGTATACGGAAGAGGTTGATATCTGCACAAACCGCTCGATTGGCCAGCTTTGTGCAGCATCAATGAGTCTCGCAACAGCATTGATATTGCACGATGAGTACAGCTCAAAGTCTGACCAACTAAGCCCGAGCCCCGGCATGGCGGCCTCATTGATGACATGGGTGATGTCTTGCCCCAAGATTGAGAGGTCATCGAACCGAAGATCGAGCTGATGAGTCTGTACAGATGGCAGTTTTGACAACTCAGAGAAGCGATGAACCTTCTCATCGGGTGGATAGAGTCCACCGAGGAGGGCATCAACGGCCACTACCGGTGTGCCGCTAGAGCTCAACTCACGAACGACTGCAGAACCAATAAAGCCTGCTGCTCCCGTCACCAGGACTTTGCGATCCATAGTTGTTACCTTCTCTTTTCGGGAAATCTAGCCGTTGACATACAGTGCTTCGTATTGTTTCGAAACCGACTCTGGACTGTAGAGGTCAAGAGCACGAGCCCGTAGTTCTCTCCGAATCCGCCCTCTGGCCGCGAACGCCATCGAGGAGATAGTGAAGAGTTGGTCGGAAAGTTCTTGCGCGCTCGCGAAGACACTACCCGCTCCCAAGTCTGACACCATCCCCTCCATACCCCCTACTTTTGCGACAACGGGGATGCAACCAGTGGCGGCAGCCTCCCCGATAACGAGGGGAGAATTCTCCGCCTGGCTCGGGACAATAAGGGCATCTGCCGACCAGAGTTCCTTTGCTAGCGCTACTTTTTCGAGGGTTCCGGCGTGGGTAACACCGGGTGCATCGAACTCCGCGCCTCCCCCACCAATAAGTGTGAGGACACCATCCCCAATTTTGGGCAGGACCGACGAAAATGCTTCCACCGCGAGCCTGACTTGCTTAACCGGGTCTGAAAGATTCTGTGCTACGACAACCACCTTCAGCTTCGGTGAATCAGGGGGATTCTTTTGGGGCCCGTCCTTGAAGAAAACCGGGTCGACAGGGTTATTGATGATTTGTACTTCCTTGTCTCGAAACAGTTGACTTTGCGTTGCCTGTTCGGCCAACCATTTACTTGGAGCGACTAAGGAAAGATTCTGCAAGGCTCTTACGGAATTCTTCTTCCGCTCCAGGTTGCGCGCTACTAATGATTGGAACGGAGCGAGAACTGCGGGACACGCGGAACATGATTCCGTGAAGTTCGTGCAGCCTAATGAGTAGTGGCAGGAACCTGTGAATGGATTCATATCATGCAGAGTCCACACCAATCGATTTTTGATACCCATCTCACTCACGTGAGATTGCCGTAACGCACCGTTGATGCCATGGAGATGAATAACATCGGCGCCAGAGAGGAACTTTGAGGAGAGGCCTGGAGCGAAGTCCCTGGCGAGACTGATGGGGGACGCAAACGAAGGGCGTTTGACAGCGTATTCATCGAGTGCCGCGGCCAATGTGTGCAAGGGGGCGGAGAGCGGGGAAGACCGAAGGCTACTGTCGATTACGCGAAGTAGTCGTGAATCCATACCATCGGCTGTCTGCTGATCGGACAGAATCCTTGCCACGGACCCTGTGCCACCGGCAGAAGAGAAAGTAATGTGAGCAATCTTCTGGGGCACGTCACTACGCTAGTTGAAAACCTGTGATGAAATCGATGGCTCGAATGCTTGAGGAGTGCGTCACGATGTCGACCTTTACCGCCCCTGTTGTGTTGATGGGTTATCGCCGTCCTGAGCATACGAAGAAGGTTTTTGAAGCCATCAAGAGATGGGAGCCTTCTACTCTTTTCCTCATCATGGATGGACCGAGGCCAGGAGACTACCGCGACGAGGAGATGGTTCGCCAGACACGCGAGGTTGTTGAAGAGGTCAACTGGGATTGCTCGGTTCATAGAATTTATGCCCAGACCAATTTGGGCTTAAAAGAGAGCATTTCTTCAGGCCTCGATCATGTCTTTGACCGAGTCGATCGTGCAATCATCCTTGAAGATGACTGTCTTCCTGCGCAATCCTTTTTCCAGTTTTCTTCCGAGCTCTTAGAGCGTTACCAGAATGACCCACGAGTGGGAATAGTCAGTGGCTCTCAGCGAATTGGGCGTTTGGTGCCCGGGACGATCTCTTATCTTTTTTCCCGGGATGTCAGGATTTGGGGCTGGGCAACCTGGAGAAGAACCTGGCAGAGTTTTCGTGAAGCGGGCGCGCTTGATGCAGAGTGGTCGAGCTCGCAGTCTCGAATTCTTGCTCGCCGGTTTGCGCCAGGTGCGAGAAGACAAGCTATGCGAAGAATGATGACCAGAGCAGGGAACCTTGATTCTTGGGCATTGCCGTTTGCGGTCTTCTGTGTGACTTCGGGATACCTCAATCCGGTTGCGGGTAAGAACTTGATTCAAAATATTGGCTTGGGAGGGGATTCAACCCATACAGCTTTCGAGAATTTTGTCGTAGACGTTCCGCTCGATGAGCTCGAATTTCCGATTGCTCATCCTCAGCATGTCGCTTACACGTTTCCAATTGACGAAATAGAGTCTTTACGAGATGCCGCAGAAGTTCTTCGATACCCGATTTTTCACCCAGTCGATACTTTTCGCAGACTTGCCCGGTTCGCGAAGAGCCTGAGAGCCTGAGGCTGCACGCCCAAATCCCTGTAGATTGGGAGCACGCACCCAAGTGCGCGGGACCTCGAGTGAAAGATTGCGCGTGAAGAAAGCTCTGATAACAGGTATCACTGGTCAAGATGGAAGTTATCTCGCTGAGCTACTTCTGGCTAAAGGGTACGAGGTTCACGGTATGTTTCGACGGTCCTCGCTACCGAATACATCCCGGATCGACCACCTCCTTGCTGACCCCGAAATAGCGGATAACACACTGTTTTTGCATTACGGAGATTTGAACGATAGCTCACGTCTTTTTTCGCTCGTGACACGCATTGATCCAGATGAGGTCTATAACCTCGCCGCTCAATCTCATGTGAGGGTGAGTTTTGATGAGCCGGAGTTCACAGGGTCCACAACCGGATTGGGATCGGTGAGATTGTTGGAGGCTCTCCGGGTGGCAGGGAGCTCAGCCAAGTTTTACCAAGCGTCAAGCTCGGAAATGTTTGGTGCGTCGGCACCGCCCCAGAATGAGGAAACTCCCTTTTATCCTCGTTCCCCTTATGGTGCAGCAAAGGTTTACTCATATTGGATTACAAAGAATTACCGAGAAAGTTACGGAATGTTTGCCACCAACGGTGTCCTTTTCAACCACGAGTCTCCGCGACGTGGAGATACGTTCGTAACTCGAAAAATCACCAAAGCTGTAGCGCGTATCAAAGCGGGCTTGCAGGAGAAGCTTTATCTCGGAAATCTGGATGCAGAGAGAGATTGGGGTTACGCGCCAGAGTACGTCAACGCAATGTGGATGATGCTGCAGGCAAGCGAGCCGGACGATTTCGTTGTCGCAACAGGGACGCGGTACACCGTGAGGGACTTCGCAGAGATGGCATTTGCCCACGTCGGTCTTGACTGGGAGAAATACGTTGCGTTTGACGAGCGGTTCTTGAGGCCCGCTGAAGTTGACGCATTAGTGGGGGATTCCTCTAAGGCATCGCGGGTTACAGGATGGTCTCCAAAGGTTCTGACACCAGAGCTAGTGAAAATAATGGTTGATGCGGACATAGAGAATGTGGACCACTCCCAGCCGATGAGGGTTGATGAGCCTACCTTCTCTTAGGCGCTTTTTCTGGCGCAGAAAGAATCACGACCGTGAGAGCGATCTAGCGAGTCTTCTCCGGGTCGTAAGAGTCTCCTGGTCATTACTTAGCCAGCGCGAAAAGAGATTCTTCCTTCTGCGCTTTTTCTTTAGGGCGATTTTGAATGTCATCGACATTATCGCAATAGGCCTCATGGGTCTCTTGGGTGGAGTCACTGCGACGGGACTTTCTGGCACAACGTATGAGTTTTTTGGTTATCAATTACCTTCGCCGACGCCGACGAACGTAACACTTCTCGTTGGGTTGGTAGCGGGTTTGTTTGTTTTCAAGGGCGGTATTGCAATTTTATTTGATCGGTGGAACGCAATATTTCTTGCGGAAATTGAAATCAAGAATGCGGTCAAGCTATCTCGGCACCTATTTGGTGGAACGTTGGAAAGACTTCGGGACCATTCGAGGGCCGAGATTGGTTTCCTGACGGGACCAGGTGTGAATGCCGCATTCACAGGAGTTCTTGGAAGTGCAACCGCTCTGGCACTGGAACTATCTTTATTCGTTTCAGTCTTTGCGGTTTTCGTGCTTGTTGATTGGCTAGCTGCCTCCGCAATACTCGTGTACTTTATGATCTTGGTTTTTT
>JAYOYJ010000086.1:0-479 GCA_038153485.1 Pontimonas sp.
AGAGAGCGCCCTCGATGGCACGTCGAATTCGAACCCTTTGGTTGAGGACGCTGAAACGTTTAGGTCTGCGAGCCGAGCCAGTTGCACTTGTGAATCCTTATACTCGCCACTTTTGAGCTGCCAACGGCGGGGATTTCGTTTTTGACTCATTGATAGGCTTTTCGGGTGGAGATATCCTCGCTGACGATTCCCGGAGCGTATTCCATCCGAAACGTCGTGCATCCTGATGAGAGGGGACACTTCGTCGAGTGGTTCCGCTCTGACAAGATTCAGGAAGCCACTGGGTTGGATTTTGTAACCATCCAGGCAAACCTCTCTCAATCGCAAAAGGGTACAGTCCGCGGAATCCACTTTGCTGACGTACCTCCTGGTCAGGCCAAGTACGTGATGTGCAACAGCGGGTCGATTACGGATTACGTCGTCGACATTCGCATGGGGTCCCCTACGTTCGGGACATGGGAGGCGGTAATGATTACAGC
>JAYOYJ010000086.1:489-868 GCA_038153485.1 Pontimonas sp.
GAGGAACGCTGTTCTCTTGGATGTAGGACTTGGCCACGCGTTTGTCGCAATGGAGGAGGGCACCACAGTGACATACCTGGTGACCGATCATTACAAGCCTGAATCGGAACATGCCATCAATCCCCAAGATTGTGAGTTGGCTCTCGATTTTCCATTTAGTGGAGCGGAGCTGCTGGTGTCTCGAAAAGACCGGGAAGCGCCGAGCCTGGCAGAGGGACTTTCGCGGGGGATGTTGCCAAAGTGGGGTTGGGTATAACGCATGAAGGGAATTATTCTTGCTGGAGGTTCCGGCACGAGGCTTTGGCCAATTACGCGTGGCATTTCCAAGCAGCTCATGCCGATCTACGACAAACCGATGATCTATTACCCTCTATCGACG
>JAYOYJ010000086.1:878-5051 GCA_038153485.1 Pontimonas sp.
TGAGAGTTTCATAGGTACCGACTCAGTTGCTCTTGTGCTTGGAGACAACATCTTTCACGGAGCTGGTCTCGGCAAGTCCTTGAGGGCAAATACGGATATCGAGGGTGGATTGATTTTTGCAACCCATGTTTCGTATCCAGAGGCGTATGGCGTCGTCCAGTTTGATGAGACCATGAACGCAGTCTCGATTGAAGAAAAACCCTCTAAACCGAAGAGCAATTATGCGGTTCCGGGTCTCTATTTCTATGACAATACGGTCACTCACATTGCGCACTCCATTACCCCCAGTGCGCGGGGGGAGTTAGAAATTACATCGATTAATGAGCATTACCTCCGCGAGGGTTCGCTCAAGGTTCAAGTGCTTGACCGCGGTGTTGCGTGGCTGGATACGGGAACCTTCGATTCGATGATGCAGGCCTCCGAGTACGTTCGTGTCATTGAAGAGCGGCAAGGCCTCAAGATTGGATGCATTGAAGAGATTGCATGGCGCGCAGGATGGATTACAGATGATCAACTATCCGAACTCGCGAAACCGCTGCGCAAGAGCGGTTACGGGAACTATCTAGATCGACTTCTCGTATCGTGAGTTATTTGGGCACAATTTGGGAGTCTCGAGAGCTTCTGCAGAACCTCACCAACCGGGAAGTGCGGGGAAAGTATCGAAGGACTGCCTTGGGACAGTTGTGGTCGCTAGCAAATCCTGTTGCCGCGATTCTGATTTACACCTTCATTTTTTCCTTCATATTTCGACTTCCTGCTCAGGTTGGAAACCCCAGTGGATTGGACAACTACGCAATGTGGTTAGTTTGCGGACTGCTGCCGTGGCTCTTCTTCCATCGTGTTCTTACGGTCGGAACTGAGTCCCTGGTTGCCAACGCAGGGCTTATTCAGAAGGTGTACTTCCCGAGAATCGTCCTTCCTTTGTCTCTCGCCAACGCGACATTCTTCACCTGGTTATTGGAAATGGGAGTTCTGATAGTTGCACTGGCGCGTCTGGCATCATCTGTCTTGCCTTGGCTACCCCTAGTCGTTCTCTTTATGGTGGTTTTCGGGTTGTTCTCTGTGGGACTAGCGATGATTTTCTCAATTATCAACGTCTACTTTCGAGACCTGTCCTATCTACTTACTGTTGTTCTGCAGTTCTGGTTTTATCTCACGCCGGTGCTGTATCCGGTTGAGCTCGTAGAGACGCAATCCACCGCACTCGGTGGATTGCTGGGAACTCCCATTACTTTGCTTGACCTCTACACCCTGAATCCTGTTGAGGGCTTTATCGAAATCTTTAGAAACCTTCTTTATGACAATCGGCTCCCCGCTCTTAGCACTGTGATTGTTGCATTGGTCTGGACGCTGTGCGCGATTGGTTTCGGCACCTGGATTTACTCCAAGAAAGAAAAGATGCTGGCGGAGCTACTGTGAACGACTGGGCCGTGCGAGTTGACGAAGTAAGCAAGAGATTTCGCCTCTATCAAGAGAGGAACCAGACTCTCAAGTCAGCGATTCTTCGAGGCAGAACATCAAAGCACGAGGATTTTTGGGCTTTGAGGGATGTTTCTCTTGATGTCGTCGCGGGTGAGACACACGGCCTCATTGGGGCAAACGGCTCAGGAAAATCGACACTGCTGAAGTGCCTCGCCAAGATTTACTGGCCAACCTCAGGAACAATTGAATATCAAGGTCGGATGGCTTCCCTATTGGAAGTTGGGTCGGGTTTCCACCTCGAGTTATCTGGTAGGGAAAACATCTACCTCAACGGTTCCATACTTGGGATGTCGAGAAAGGAAATCGACTCAAAATTTGATGAGATTGTCGGATTTTCTGGAGTTGAGCGTTTTCTTGACCAGCCCGTCAAGAATTACAGCTCAGGCATGTACGTCCGTTTAGGCTTTTCCATTGCGATAAACGTGAACCCGGACATCTTGGTCGTCGACGAAGTCTTGTCTGTAGGTGACGAGGAGTTTCAGCGGAGGAGTTTTCAGAAGTTCCGCGAGCTGAAAAAGCAAGGCAAGACCATCATCTTGGTCACTCACGCCATGGCTGTCGTTCGGGACCTTTGTGAATCGGTGACTTGGCTCAGTCATGGGGCACTGCAACAATCAGGTCCCACGGAGCGAGTTGTCGACTCTTATCTCAAGAGTATTGACGACGGAGGGAACTAGCTCACTAGCTGGGGCTGAGTTTCTCTTGGTGATTCTGAGCGAACCGATGTGAGCGGGAGCCTGACAAAGACTACCCAGGCGACGATGCCAAAAGCAATTGTACCCATGAGCCAGACCGCATTCGGCGAGATGACATCGGGCAAGAAGCCCCACCACCATTCTCTCGGGCTATTCAGATTGAGGCCCTCAACCCGTGTACCTGTGACGTACCTTCTGATGTTCGTATGGAGCGCAATCGAGTTAGCAATCGTGAGCGATAAGAATATCGCCACAAGCCGAGGGCGATCTGTGAGAAGGGGCACCCCTGTGTCTGTCAGGACGAGAGTTCCAACCGCCACCACCATGAGAGGAAGAAGGTATCTCGGTTGGAACTCGAAGCCTGCTTGTGCCCCGCTGATTTGAAGAAGGTAAACGGGGATACTCCACATTGCAAAAAGCATTCCTGCAAGCGCGATGGTCTTCTTTCTCCCGGGTTGCCGTAGGGCTACCAAAGCCAACCCCAGCACCGTTCCGCCGACACCGAGGAACACCACTTGAGGTAAGGCGGTGTCTAGCCAACCGAGTGACCCCAGAGGGCGGCCTCCAAAGACTCCTGTCCAAAGCCCCGGGACGTTCCATACGTTGTTCCACATCAGAGCCCAATCAATGCCTCCGGGGAGTAGGGTGTCGGCAGAGGTGGTCCAGGGCAGGTCTGAACGAGTCTCGCCAGTTGTCTGAATTCCACCCACCAGACGCTCAAGATTGCCAGGGTTTGTAATGAGCCGCACAGCGACAAAGACTCCTGCGATCAGCGCTATCCATGTCTTTTTGACAATTTCACGGATCGGTATTTGGGCTTGCCAGACCGCTAGTGCGGACACCAAGCCCAGATACAAAATCGAGTCGACGCGTGAGCTTGCCGCGATGAGGAGAGACAGGAGGTAAACGGTCGCAAGAGCGTATGACTTCCAGCCTTTGGTTTCGAGGTAGCCCAGCAACGCTAGCCATCCGGTGCCGACAGCGATGATTGCCCAAGAGCTTGGATTAGTGGAAGGGAGAAGGAACATTCCCAACGGAACGAGCCCAATGGGCCACATCCACATCAAAGCTGACCTCAGCCGGAGCGGTATGAGCCACCACAGAGCCATCGTCAGCGACAGGAACAGGACGATATTCAGAGTTCTGATTGATATGACCGTCTGTTCAATGTTCTCTGTCTTAAACAGATTCCCGACCTGGTAGAAGCCGTCAGGATTCAAGTTTCGCATTGGATTATTGTGACCAAACGCGAAATCCTCTCGGGGATCAGTGCCATCCATGAATGGCTGACATCCCGCGCTCTGTTCAGGGTTGTGATAGAGGCAATAGCTGGCGACAAGCAGTGGAGGTGGGATTAGAACTCCGTTACCGTCAGGGTCTACCTCGCAGTCGACCCCTTGAAAGCTTGTGCACCACATGCTGCTGAGGTGGAAATCATCATCTGGAGCACCGCCAACAGCTGTGCTGAGACTCCAGGCCGACAAACCAATACAGGCTGCCAAAAAGACTCCGACAGTGGAAAGAATCTTTATGATTCTCTGCCGAAGGCCACTTTCGTTGCGCGATGCCTCTTGGACGAGCATGTCGTTTAGCCTAGTCAGAATTGAGAAACAGGCTCTCTAACTTGCGCGACACTGTCGCTGGCGTATAGGCCTCCAGAGCGTGGGCTCGAGCCCGCAAACCAATTTCTTTCCGAGTCTCATCCGGAAGATAGCTAAACTCAGCAAACCTATTTCGCCAATGTCCTGCTGGCGCCAGGTAACCGTTGAGGCTGTCGTTGATTGTCGCTGAAAACAGGGGGGTCGGTGACGCCATCGTCACAGTGCCCACTGCCGCAGCTTCGAAGTACTTGAGTTCGGATTTGGAGAATGTGAAGGGAGATAGCTGTAGTGGAACCAGATTGAGGTCGACGGAGGAAACTGCCTTCTGGAGGGTGACAAAGTCCACGAACCCGAGGCGTCTCACTTGGCTTTTTGCTGACTCTAGCTCTCTAGGC
>JAYOYJ010000087.1:0-5037 GCA_038153485.1 Pontimonas sp.
CCCGCGACCTCCTGGACCACAACCAGGCGCTCTACCAACTGAGCTATACCCACCAAGATCGGCACACTCGTGCCGAGCTACACAAGTGTATTACAGGCGTGAAGCCCACGCCTCAGCGATACTCTCGCTGATTGCCTTCAATTCTGTGGTGGCGGGTCCAGGAGCATCGACGAAGACGGCATTGCGGTAGTAGGCGAGCTCACGAATCGATTCCAGAATGTCGGCGAGCGCCCGATGCCCACCGTTCTTTTCCGGTGATTGGTAATACGCCTTCGGGAACCACTGTTTGGAGAGCTCTTTGATAGTCGAGACATCAATGTTTCGATAGTGCAGGTGCTCGTGAACCTGGGGCATGTACTTCTGCAGGAACATGCGATCGGTGCCGATCGTGTTTCCCGCCAGGGGAGCGCTCTGAGCATCGGGAACAAATTGCTGGATGTAACCCAGCACCTGGGCTTCAGCCTCTGCCAGGTCCAGTCCGCCCTCGAGCTGGTCGAGAAGCCCACTGGTGGCGTGCATATCGCGCACAAAATCGTTCATCTGCTCGAGGGCTTTTGAGTTGGGCTTGATGACCACCTGGAAGCCCTCGTCAACGGGGTTGAGGTCGTAGTCGGTGATGACCACCGCCACTTCGACGAGTTCGTCCACGGCGGGGTCGAGCCCCGTCATCTCACAATCCACCCAGACCAGGTGAGCCACCGTCGAACCAGCCATCCGGGGAGTCTATCGGGCGAGTGAAGCGCGAGTCAGGCCGATGACATACGCGGTGGAGAAACAAAAAGCCACGAGTGCGTAGAGGATGCTAAACCAGGTGAAGGGAGCGGGAATGAGAAGGGTGGTCACCCCGAGGCCGCCCGCGGCGACCATCATGACCATGGAAGCAATCTGCACACCACGGTCACTGGCCGCAAAGGACACCACCGACATGTTTCCGGTGAGGGCCACGAGTGTTACACCGATGAGAACCATCGACCAGGTCACAGCAGCACTCGCCTCGAGGCCCAAGAGTCCTACAAAATAACCTGGTGCGACAATCAACGCCAGCGCACTGAGCGCAAACACACTGGCACCGGTGCGAAGCGTGTAGCGCAGGAACATCACGGGATGAATACTACGCGAGGGGCGAACAGCCCGGACAGAGGTCTTCCGGGGACCTAAGTTGGGTTGGAAGACCTAGGCAGTTCCAAGAAAACCATCAGGTGTTTGCAAGAGGTCTACTGGCAGACTGAAGTCCCGGAGCCATGACGGCTGCTTGTGAGGAGAGAAACAGAGCGTGAAGACACGAACCAAAGTCGTTATCGGCGTTGTGGCGGCAGTGGTCGTCGCCGGAGCCGGGACAGGAATAGCGCTCTCCGCCTCGGCGCCCGAAGAGGCAACCGTTCTCACCGAGAGCGCCCAGGTTCGTGATGTCGATGTCACGGTGGCGGCGTCAGGAACAGTGGATCCAGCTCTCGAACTTGGACTGCAGTTCTCGGGCTTCGCCACAGCCGTATTATCAACCTTGGAGGTCGAGGTCGGTGATGTTGTTGCGGAAGGCGATGTGCTGGCCACACTCGAGACCGAGGCTTTAGAAGCTGCAGTGGCTAGTGCGCGGTCGGGTGTGGCGAGTGCGCGAACTGCGGAACTTCAGGCTCTCCAAGCGTTGGAGACCGCGGAGCAGGCTGTGGTCGCCGCTCGACTAAATTACGAGAACATCTTCGACGACTTCACCTCCACGATTGCGGGCCAACCCAATAAGCACATCGCTTTGGAGAACGCCCAGGCACAACAAGCCTCAGCTGCCGCTCAACTCACTGCCGCGCAACAGCAAGTTGCCGCAGCGGGTCCTGCGAAGACTTCGGCGGCTGCTCAATTGGAGTCAGCTCTCGCGAATCTGGAGAACGCAACGCTCACCGCGCCGGCAGCAGGGACTATCGTCGCTATCGCCTCTGAGGTTGGCGAGCCGATTGGTACGACGAGCGTGGGAACGAGCGGGACGAGTGGATTCATCATCCTCGCCAGCTTGAATGAGTTCGTGGTGAGAGCGGACTTTGCGGAAGGCGATGTCGTGGGCATTGCGCCTGGGCAGAAGGTGAGCCTGGAATTCGACGCCCTGCCTGATGACCCGCGCGAGGGTGAAGTCACCCAGGTGGCTCCTTTTGGAGTTGTGGACCCTTCGGGCGCTTCGCTCACCACCTACGAAGTGACCATCAGCGTTCCCAATGCTCCCGAGGGGCTACGTGCGGGGATGACAGCGCAAGCCAGTATTACGACCGAGGAGCAACTCGGTGTCGTAGCAGCCCCGGTGACGGCGTTGGTGCCGACACCAGACGGGTTTGTTGTTCGCGTTCAAGCCGAGGATGGAACGATTACGAACGTGCCCGTGGAAGTGGGAATCCGAGGTGGATACTGGGTGGAAATCACTTCTGGACTGTCCGAGGGTGACCGCGTGGTGACCGGTTCTGATGGTGAGCTTCCGCCCACGGACACTGGTTTCGGGGGAGGGCGGCCCGAGGGCGCTGATGAGAATCCCGATCTGAATTGAGCGACTACGTTGTAGAGATTTCCGACGTTCGTCGGGAGTACCAAACCGGTGAAGTGCCCACTGTGGCGCTCGCTGGAGTGAGTCTCAAAGTCCAGCGAGGCGAGTTTGTCGCCATCGTGGGTCCTTCCGGTTCCGGCAAATCGACCCTGATGAACCTCATCGGCTGTCTCGATCGCCCCACATCGGGAACGGTGAAGATCTCCGGCAAAGACATTTCCACGTTGGACGACAACGAACTTACCGCGTTGCGCTCGAGGGCGATTGGGTTCGTATTTCAACAGTTTCAGCTCCTGCCGCTGACCTCAGCGGTCGAGAACGTGGCGGCACCCCTGCTCTACCAAGGATTGCGTCCCAAAGAAGCCCACAAACGTGCGGCGGAGATGCTGACGCGTCTTGGCCTAGGTGAGCGACTCGACTTTGACCGCGGACGCCTCTCGGGTGGTCAGCAGCAGCGAGTTGCGATTTCCCGCGCTCTGGTGACGAACCCTGATTTGGTGTTGGCGGACGAGCCCACGGGAGCCCTGGATACGTCGTCTGGGGCGGCGGTCATGGAGGTGTTCAAAGAAATGAATGCCGAGGGCCGCACGATTGTTCTGATTACCCACGATCTCGATGTTGCTGCCGCGGCAAAACGCCGCATTTATATTCGCGACGGACTCATCGAGCGAGATGAAGCGGATTCGATGGCGGGTGCACGATGAATCTGTGGCTGACATTCAGACTGTCGCTCAGTCGAATTCTTGCGGCCAAGGTCCGCTCCGCCCTCACAATGCTGGGAATCATCATCGGTGTGGGGGCTGTGGTGGCGTTGACCGCGGTCGGTCAGGGGGCAGAGCAAGGCATCGATAGCTCACTTGCCTCGCTGGGTGCGAACCAGATTACGGTTTCTGCGACGACCCCGACGGGCTTGGAAGAGAAAGATGCCGCCGCTATTGCGGAAATCGAAGGTGTCCTCAAGACCAGTACCGAAGTGCGCACCCAAGGAACCGTGGCGTACGGTAGCGAATCCTTAGGTGCCAGCATTATCGGCGTCTCGCCGACCTATGAGGACCTCGGTAATCCCGAGGTAGCGGTCGGCTCCTTCCTTCCCACGTCGCCAGGGTTGCAAAACTCCAGGACAATAGTGGTCTCTGCGCGGGGTGCGGACCGTCTCGATTTCACCCCCCAGTCCATTGGGGACACTGTTCGCGTCAACGGTGTTGCTTTCACCGTGGTGGGCGTCCTCGATGATGCCGATGGATTCGGATCCGGCGTGAATGTTTACATCACCCAGGAAGCCGCGAGAAGCCTGTTTTCGAAGTCCCCTTACCTCTCCGTGATTCGTATTCAAGCGGAATCTCAGGAGGCGGTATCCCCTGTCGAGTATCGGGTTGAAAGCTTCCTCAGGTATTCCAAGAATGTTCAGGATGACGAGGACGCGACATTCTCGATTTTCAACCAGGCGGCGCTCCAGGACACCATTCGAACGGTAACCGGGACTCTGGGAATCCTCATTACGGGAATTGCCGGTATCTCCCTGGTGGTGGGTGGTATCGGAATCATGAACATCATGTTGGTCTCGGTGCGTGAAAGAACGAGAGAAATTGGCGTGAGGCGAGCCATCGGAGCTAAACAGTCCCAAATCTTGACTCAATTCCTCATGGAGGCTGTCGTCCTGTCCACCCTGGGTGGGCTCATCGGACTCACCATCGGACAACTCGCCTCTTATGGCTTCTCGATTTTGGGTGGCTGGGACTTTTTCATCGACCCGACGACCGTGTTCGTCGCTCTGGGCTTCAGCGCCTTAGTGGGAGTCGTCTTCGGGGTGTGGCCCGCTCGCACCGCCGCAAAGCTCCAACCTGTGGATGCTCTCCGATTCGAGTAAGGGCCCTGGGTCGTTAACGTCCCTGTGACATGAGATTGCTACTGTCACGATTATGTTGGAGAGCGCCTTTAGTCAGATTGCTCTGATACTGCTTGTGGCCGCCGTTGTGGGGTTTCTCGCAAACCTTCTTCGCCAACCTCTGATCGTCGCCTACATTTTTGTGGGAATTCTCTTGGGCCCCGCATTCTTGGGGCTGGTCTCGGCGAGCGAGGAAATTGAGCTTCTCGCGAAGTTTGGTATCGCGATCCTGTTATTCCTGGTGGGTCTCAAGCTGGATATCAGTTTGATTCGCTCGACGGGTCTGGTGGCGCTCACCACAGGTGTAGCCCAGGTGCTCATCACGATGGGGATCGGTTTTCTCATTGTCCTGGCCTGGGGTTTCGAGTGGGTTCCAGCCCTTTATGTCGCTCTCGCCTTAGCGTTCTCCTCGACCATCATCATCATTAAGGTGCTCTCCGATAAGCGCGAACTAGACCAACTCCACGGTCAAATAGCGGTCGGAGTCCTCATTGTCCAAGACATCCTCGTGATTGTCGCCATGGTGGTCATTGCCTCGATGGGCTCACCGGATGGTGCAACGGAGCCCACGTCGTTGATTATCACCCTGGTGGGGAGCGTGATCTTCTTGGCGGTGGTAGCTCTGTTAGCT
>JAYOYJ010000088.1:0-4921 GCA_038153485.1 Pontimonas sp.
GCCAGCTGATTTACAGTCAGATCCCTTTGGCCGCTTGGGTAACTCGCCATGCGCTCCCGACCGATGTATTCACCAATCGGGTGCGCGCATCCCAGGATAACGGTATTTGAACCTCCCCATGTCACGCTCGTCGTCTGTGGACCCATGACCGCCAGGAGGTTTCTGGCTACCATGGAGAAATGGCTGATTCTTCGTTTGACATTGTGAGCAAAGTGGACCCGATGGAGCTGGAGAACGCGGTGAACCAGGCCCACAAGGAGCTCTCCCAGCGCTATGACTTTAAGGGTGTCGACGCAAAGCTCGAGAAGAACGCGTCTGGCATCGTGATGGAGGCCAATAGCGAGGAGCGGGTGAAAGCGGTGCTCGATGTCCTGCAATCCAAGCTGGTCAAGCGCGGGATTTCGCTGAAAAGCTTGGATGTAGGTGAGCCTTCTCTGAGCGGCAAGATCTATCGCCTCGGTGCCACCGTGAAGGATGGGATTTCTGGCGAAAACGCGAAAATGGTCACGGCACTCATCCGCCAGGATGGACCCAAGTCAGTGAAGGCCTCGATTCAGGGTGATGAGATTCGAGTGAGCTCGAAGAGTCGAGACGACCTCCAACAGACCATCTCACTTCTGAAGTCCGCAGACCTCGACATCGACCTGCAATTCGTCAACTACCGCTAACGCTGTGAGGGGCGGCCGCTGATGGAGCTCGGAGCTTTCTGGGTCACCCTCGCGCTGGTTATCGATATCGCTTTTCGGGTGATTGCTCTCGTTGTTGTCCCCCGTAATCGGAGGCCCCAGACCGCAATGGCCTGGCTTCTCGCCATCTTCTTTATTCCCTACTTCGGTTTTCTTGCCTTCGTGGCATTTGGCTCGAGGCGACTACCGAGGAAGCGGCGAGACAACCAGGTCGCCATCAATGAGCATCTGCGTACGAGATCGAAACTCCTTAGCGATGGCATTGTCGTCACACCGAATGATCTTCTGGATCGTCCTGAATTTCCCCGCTGGTTGTCTCAAACGGTTCGTATGAATGAGCGACTGGGTGCGATGCCCATGGTGACGGGTAACGATGTGTCGTTCTTCCCTGACTACCAGGGCTCTCTCGATGAGATGACGAGAGCGATTGATGGCGCCACCGCCACCGTTCACGTCGAGTTTTACATCATGAGCTTCGACACCGTCACGAAAGACTTTTTCGCCGCTCTCGAGCGAGCCGGTAATCGTGGTGTGACGGTTCGGGTTCTCTATGATCAGGTCGCGAGCGCCAGAATCCGTGGCTACAAAGAATTGAGGGCTGAACTTGACCGACTAGCTCTCTCTCATGTGGCGATGTTGCCGGTTCAACCCTGGAGGGGTGTCTACCAGCGACCCGATCTTCGCAATCACCGGAAACTCTTGGTCATCGACTCCCGCGTCGCCTACACGGGCTCACAAAACATCATTGAACCGAGCTACCGAAACCCTCGACACAAGGCCAGAGGTCTCGAATGGCTGGATGTGATGATGAAAGTTGAGGGTCCGCTGGCTGACAGCCTCGAGGCGCTGTTTGTTTCTGACTGGTTCCAGGAAACCGGTGAGCTGCTGACAACCCCTTCGCCCGAGGCACCCGCGTCGTCGTCCGATAACGTCTGGGCCCAAGTGGTGCCCAGCGGTCCTGCTTTCGAGGGCGAGAACAATCTCCGTCTGTTTAACTCTCTCGTCTACGGGGCAAGGGAGAGGCTTGTTCTGTCTAGCCCCTACTTCGTCCCCGATGAGTCGATGCGTTACGCCATCACCACCGCTGCTGAGCGAGGCGTGGATGTGAACCTCATGGTCTCCGAGATCGCTGACCAGCCGCTCGTTTTTTATGCCCAGCGCTCCTACTACGACGAACTACTGGAGGCGGGTGTGAAGATTTGGCTCTATCGGGCACCGACAATCATTCCAAGTTCGTCATTGTCGATGACGCGATCAGCGTTATTGGTTCTTCCAACATCGATATGCGAAGCTTCAGCCTGAATTTGGAGGTCTCGGTCCTGATGGCAAGCCCCCAGGTCGTGAGTGAACTCGATGACCTCTATGCCGACTATCGAGCAAATAGTGCAGAGCTAACGCTCACCACATGGCGAGCAAGGCCCTGGCATGCTCGCTTCATCGAGGGATTAGCACGCCTCACAGCCACCGTTCAATAAAGACGTGCCGCGAGCTGGAGAAGGCTCTAACTCGAGGCCTGCTCTTCTGCTCGGTCAATCCAGTCCTGGACTGTCCCATCCTCGAGCGACTGCACGGCAATAGCTACCTCATCTGGAGTAACGAGGCCTTCAGCAACAGCTGACTCGATATCGCCCGTTGACATCAGTACAAAGGCGAGTACGACACGAACCGGATCAACACCCTCAGGGATATCGAGAACAACCTCGGGCACTACTTCCTCAACGACTTCACTCGGGACAGCGACGTCCTCAATTGGTTCCTCGGTTGGGGCCTGAACACACCCCGCCATGGTGAGAATCGCCGCAGAGGACACCATCACGCCTGAAACCAAACGGTTCCAGGCGTGAAGTGAGGAAGTCCTACTCGTCATTATTTCGCTTGGCCTCTTTTTCGGCTTCCTTCTGAGCCTTTTCCGCCGCCTTCTCAGCTTCCTTGGCTTCCTTCTCCGCTGTCTTCTCGGCTTCCTTTGCTTCCTTCTCAGCTTCTTTGGTCGCCTTTTCTTCAGCCTTGGCGGCTTCTTTTTCCGCCTTCTCTGTCAGCTTTTCGGTCCGATCCGCGAGGCGAGCCTCGAGCTTTTCCACTTTGTCATCGAGGTTCTCCAGAGTCTTAGCTACCTGCTCGGAGTAATTGGGGTCGGTCGGGTCGAGTGCCTCAAGCTTTGCTGTGGCTTTCGCCACGCGCTGCTCGAGTTTGTCGTAATACTGGCTTACTCGAAAATCGAGTCGCTCTTGGAGCTGGGGGGATACTGCAAGCTCAAACTCAGGCTCCGTAATGGAGTCGGCGACGGTCAGGGCCATTTGCGCCCCGAGCACAGAGAGACAATCCGGGTCCTCCGAGGTCAACCGACAGTCTGTGTAGAGGTTCGCCACATCTGCGTAAGCACCTGACCAGGTTTCTCCCGCAAATTCCCACACAGTCTTTTGGTCTTCGAGATTCTCTTCAACAACTTCAGTAATTTCAGCGAGCTCCCCCACTTCCACGATGTCGACAATCTCGGGGTCCACGACCTCAAGAATCACGGCATCCTCGACAAGCGGAGTGAGTTCGACAAGCAACTCCTCGGAGATTTCAGTGACGTCAATGACCTCGAGAGCACTATCGACGAGGGCATCGGAAGTTTCGTCGGCATACGCGACGACGGGCATCGCAACCAAGACAAGCGCCAAACCTGCAGAGAGTCCTGTTTTCTTCATTGGTGTCAGTCTATTCATACGCTCAATGCTGACCGAGGTTCCCTGGTGCTAACTATGTGCAATCCAAATGGAGACTCAAGGTTCCCTATGAATTTTCCCAGAGCCCCTCGGGCTACGCGGAGCCAAGAGAAATCTCGAGCATCTCCTCGCGAGGAACTACTTTGATGCGCTCGCGGCCCTCTTTGGCTCCTCTCGCCAGTTCCGCCTCATCGAGTCGGTGCCAACCAGCGAGGTTGGTGTAGGCAACGCCTCTCGAGTCCAGGAGATTGGTCACGCTCTGCTCATCCGGGTCACTGGGGCTCCACCAGGAGGCCTGGTCTTTAACTAGATGCTGGATTGTTTCCATGGCATCGCTCTTCGTGTGGCCAATGAGGCCTACCGGACCCCGTTTGATCCATCCGGTTGCATAGACCCCAGGAACGATGGCGTTGTCATCATCCATGACCTGGCCCTCGTGGTTAGGGATTACTCCGCGTCTCTCATCGAAAGGAATTCCCGGCAGGGGTGAGCCAAAGTAACCGACGGCCCGGTAAAGAGCTTGGACGGGAATCTCCCGGATTTCACCGGTTCCCCTCACACCACCGGCCCCATCTGCTTCGGTGCGCTCGTAGCGGAAGCCCTCAACCGAGGTCGTTCCCAGTACTTCGAGTGGCTTGGCATAGAAGTGAAGGTGGAGGCGTCTGGAGGCAGACCCCGTTTCACGTGCTCGCCACTGATCGAAGGTCTTGTTGATAACAAAAATCTGTTTGTTGGATTCGATCGCACTCTTGGCAGCCTCATCGAGGACAAAGTCTTCTTCATAGACGACCATGTCGACATCCCGCATTTCACCGAGCTCGCGAAGCTCGAGCGGGGTGAATTTCACCTGCATGGGTCCTCGACGCCCAAAGACGTGAACGTCAGTAACAGGTGAGGCTGTGAGTCCCTCATAGACGTTGTTGGGGACTTCGGTGGGGAGAAGATCTTCGGGATGTTTGGCGAGCATCCGCGCCACATCGAGTGCGACATTGCCATTCCCAATAACAGCGACCTCTTTAGCGTCTAGAGGCCACGTCCTCGGAACATCAGGGTGACCGTCATACCAACTCACAAAGTCTGCAGCGCCGTAGCTTCCCGGCAGATCGATTCCAGGAATCGCAAGGTCGGCATCCTGGATTGCTCCGGTGGAGAAGATGACCGCGTGATAGTGCTTTTTCAGATCATCGAGGGTGATATCGGTTCCGTAATTCACGTTGCCAAACAAGCGAATCTGGCCGGTATCCAATACTTCGCGGAGCGCGGTGATGATGCCTTTGATTCGGGGATGATCAGGAGCAACCCCGTAGCGGACGAGTCCGTAGGGAGCTGGCAAGCGCTCAAAAAGGTCAATCGACACATCGAAGGATCGCTCGTGCTTGAGCAGGATGTCGGCGGCATAGATCCCGGCGGGACCCGCTCCCACAATCGCGAGGCGCAAGCGCGACATACCTATCCTTGTCTTTCGAGGTCTGGTAACGATGACCTAATTTAGTGGCTTCGCTTGACGACCTGGTGCGCGAAGCGGAT
>JAYOYJ010000089.1:0-4849 GCA_038153485.1 Pontimonas sp.
TGGAGCGCATACCCTCTCGGAACGCTTCAAATTGAATATCGAGCTCTTCCTTCTTCTTTTTCCCCATGGCACGACGGAGCAGATCGGCTTGAGCCAGCGTGTAGCCGGCGAGCTTCTGAGCGATCTCCATGACCTGCTCTTGATACACAATCAACCCGTAGGTCTCGCCGAGGACCTCCTCGAGAGCCGTAGCGAGCTCCGGGTGCAGGGGCGTGATGTCCTGTTGGCCGTTCTTGCGCAGTGCATAGTTGGTATGGGAATCAGCTCCCATGGGTCCCGGACGATACAGCGCCAGGACTGCCGAAATATCCTCGAAGCGCTCCGGCTTCAAGAGACGCAGCAAACTCCTCATCGGCCCACCATCGAGCTGGAAGACTCCCAGGGTGTCTCCGCGGCTCAACAGCGCATAGGCGGCTTCGTCATCGAGCGAAAGCTCCTCCAGGGCAGGACGGTGCCCTCGGTTGAGCTCGATGTTGTCCAGAGCGTCGTCAATGATGGTGAGGTTCCGAAGAGACAGAAAATCCATTTTGACGAGTCCGAGCGACTCTGACGCGGGGAAGTCGAACTGCGTGACGATTTGACCATCTTGCTCACGGCGCATGATCGGGATGATGTCGAGCAAAGGCTCACTCGACATGATGACCCCTGCGGCGTGAACACCCCACTGTCTCTTCAGGTTTTCCAGCCCCAGTGCGGTCTCGAACACCTGTTGCGCCTCTGAATCGGTTTCCACCAGCGCCCTGAGGTCTCCCGCCTCCCGATAACGCTCGTGCTCTTTGTTGAGGACACCATCGAGCGACATTTCTTTGCCCATGACACCTGGAGGCATGAGTTTCGTGAGCTTCTCCCCCATCCCAAAGGGGAAACCCAAGACTCGGGCTGAATCTTTCAAAGCCTGCTTGGCCTTGATAGTTCCAAACGTCACAATCTGGGCAACCCGATCGTCGCCGTACTTTTCCGTGACGTAGCGGATTACTTCGCCTCGTCGACGCTCGTCAAAATCCACATCGAAGTCGGGCATCGACACGCGATCAGGGTTGAGGAACCGCTCAAAGATCAGTCCGTGCTCCAAGGGATCAAGCTCCGTAATTCGCATGGCGTAGGCGGCCATGGAGCCCGCTCCCGAACCTCGCCCGGGACCCACCCGAATGCCGTTCTCCTTCGCCCAGTTAATGAAGTCCGCAACCACCAAGAAATAGCTCGCAAAGCCCATTTGAGAGATGACACCGATTTCGTATTCGGCCTGGGCTTTCACGCGATCGGGCGCACCGCCTGGATACCTCGTGGCAAGACCCCGCTGCACTTCTTTTTCGAAGAAACTGGCTTCCGTCTCGCCCTCGGGGACCGGAAAACGCGGCATGTAGTTGGCACTCTCGTCAAACGACACCGAGGCTCGCTGCGCGATGAGAAGAGTGTTGTCGCACGCTTCTGGGAAATCAGCAAACAGCTTCCTCATGTGTGCCGCGGATTTCACATAGAACTCGTTCGAATCGAACTTGAAACGCTTCGGGTCATCGAGAGTGGACCCCGATTGAACACAGAGCAGGGCAGCGTGGGCTTCCGCATCAGCCGAGGTGGTGTAGTGCAGGTCGTTCGTGGCCAGGAGAGGGATTCCCAACTCCTGCGAGATGCGCACGAGGTCCGACATGACTCGCTTTTCAATGCCCAGGCCGTGATCCATGATCTCGACAAAGTAGTTTTCAGGCCCAAAGATGTCGCGGAATTCCGCAGCAGCTCTTACCGCCTCGTCATACTGGCGAAGCCTCAGCCTGGTTTGAACCTCACCGCTGGGGCATCCTGTGGTCGCGATAACGCCGGAGGAATAGGTCTCGAGTAAGTCCCGGTCCATTCGTGGTTTGAAGTAGTAGCCCTCCAGGGAGGCCAGAGATGACATCCGGAAGAGATTGTGCATCCCTTCGGTATTTTCTGCCAGAAGGGTCAGGTGGGTGTACGCACCAGCTCCTGAAACATCATCTTCTCCACCTTGACCCCATTTCACCCGCGTTTTCTCTGTCCGAGACGTTCCTGGTGTGAGATACGCCTCGATACCGATAATCGGGTTCACGCCAACAGCTGTGGCTTTTTTCCAAAACTCATACGCTCCGAACATGACCCCGTGATCGGTCATCGCCACCGCGGGCATCTCTTGGCGGGCGACCTCATCGACCAGATCAGAAATTTTGGCTGCACCATCCAGCATCGAATACTCGGTGTGCACGTGAAGGTGTGCAAACGAGTCGCTGGATGTGCTCACTCAAGGCTCCTCGAGGGTCAGGAATACCCAGAGTAAACCGGAGTTGGACGAGAGGCGAAAGGCGCCCCGAAGCTCACGCCCTTAAGCGCTCAAGTGCAACATTAAGGTCGTCGGGAAAACCGCACTCGACATGCACTGGTTTTCCGGTCACGGGGTGGGTGAAGTTCAATTCGCTCGCGTGGAGCCACTGCCGAGTGACACCAAATCGCTCGGCGAGGGTCGGGTCAGCTCCGTAGAGAGTGTCACCGACGATGGGGTGCCGATGAGCGCTCATATGGACCCGAATTTGATGAGTGCGACCTGTTTCTAAACTCACCCTCAGTAGCGAGGCTCCGGTGAACGCTTCTAGGGTCTCGTAGTGGGTAATGGAGTCTCGCCCTCCCGCCACGACAGCGAATTTCCAGGACGAAGACGGGTGTCTCCCAATCGGAGCATCAATCGTTCCCACACTGGGGTCAGGATGTCCTTGGACGAGGGCGTGGTAAATCTTGTGCACTTCCCTCGCTTTGAAGGCCCGCTTGAGGCGACTGTAGGCGACTTCGCTCTTGGCGACCGCCATGACCCCAGAAGTTCCCACATCCAAGCGATGCACGATGCCTTGACGCTCCGGAGGGCCGGAGGTAGAGATGCGATAGCCAGCTCCAGCGAGCGCTCCCAGCACCGAGGGTCCATCCCAGCTGGGTGCAGGGTGGGCCGCGAGACCCGGAGGTTTTTCCACGACTACAACATCGTCATCGTCATAGAGGATGCTCATCGAGTCGACCACGATAGGAACGATGGTCGGAGCCTTCTTGGGTTCGAACGTGACTTCCAAGAGAACACCGGCTCGAACCCGCTCCGATTTTGCCCCAGGAGTCCCATCGAGGAGCGCGTCACCGCCATCGATAACGCTCTGGGCGAATGCCCGAGAAAAACCAAAGAGTCGACTGAGAACTACATCCAGTCTCTCCCCTGCCAACCCTTCCGGCACCGGAATTGTCCTGGTTTCAGGCACTATGCACACCCCAGAGGCACATCACATAAACCCCTCTGAGCGTCTCGAGCGGACTTAGCCACCCTCAGGGGTTGTCTCGGGCTGCGCGGACGACTCGAGGCCCTGGAGTTGTTGACTGATAAACGCTTTCAGGCTCGATCGGTACTCACGCTCAAAGTCCTTAAGCTGGTCAATTCCAGCTTGGACGACTTTACGTTCGTCGGCCATCCGCTTCTTGGCACCCGCGTGCTCGGTCTCGGCCTCCTGAACGATGCGGGCGGCTTGAGCGTGACCCTCCGCGATGAGCTCGTCGCGCTTCTGAATTCCCTCACGGACGTGCTCTTCGTGCAGGCGACGAGCCAGCTGGAGGAGATTATTGGCGTTCTCCGCCTCGACCACGTCTTCACCGGAGCTCGGCAACGGGCTTACCCCCACGCTGCTCTGAGAACCGCCTGAGCGCTGGAGCTCAGCGATGCGGGCTTCGCTCGCGGCTAGTTTCTGGGTCAAATCCTCGTTCGCTGCGAGAACACGGCGCATTTCGACGACAACTTCGTCGAGAAAATCGTCGACCTCGTCCTGGTCGTAACCTTCGCGGAATTTCGTCGATTGAAACCGCTTGTTGACGATGTCTTCAGCTGTCAAAGCCATGAACAGTACCTCATTTACTCGGGGACACGAATCCGGGCATCATCACGACCGGTTCTGAGATTCCGTCTTCCAGCCTAGCGCTCGATATCAAAATTAGGCGAACCTACCGGAAGGACCCCACGACGGAGAGCATGATGAGGGTTCCGATCATTAAGACGCTCCATCCCAGGTCGATTCCTGCCCCACCAAAACGGAGCGTAGGAACCACGCGACGGACTGCAGCCAGGGGTCGATCTGTGACCGTATACGCAGCCTCTGCGGCTACGAGCACGATGCCTTTGGGCTGAAAGTTCCTGGAGAGAACACGCACCCAGTCAAAGATGAACCGCACCCACATGGCGATAAAGAACGCATACAGGGCGATGTAGACGACTGTCGCTATAACGCTCACCATGCCCCCATTATGCCGGGGAGGACCCTGGGGAAAACCTAGTCAACGAGTGAGGCGTCAAGCTCAGACTCCACGCCATCACCCTCACCACTCACGACAACGTGAGCCGGCGAGAGAAGGAAAACCTTGGGAGTCACCCGCTCGATGTGTCCGCGGAGACCCTGGGACAGACCGCTCGAGAAGTCGACCAGTCGACGAGCTTCTGATTCACTCATCTGGGTGAGGTTGATAATCACCGGGATTCCCTCGCGGAAAGTCTCGGCAATGCTCTTGGCATCGTCGTACTTCTTGGGATGTACCGTCAGAATCTCGTTCACATCACTCACCCCATTTTTTGATCCCCGGCGGAGCGGGGTTACGGTTGCGCGGGGGGCTGACTGCGCGCTCACCTGGTGCGCTTTCGGTGCTGGTTGGTCATCAAAAGATTCCTCGGCGAGACCGAGAAATTCCAGTGTTTTACGAAGTGCGTTTGCCATCATTGCCCCTTAATCACAGGTTGACCCTTTAAGGCTAGGTGGGAAGCGGTCTTTTTCCGGTAATTGCCGTTCCAATGCGGAGGTGTGTCGCACCGCGCGCTATCGCC
>JAYOYJ010000090.1:0-4808 GCA_038153485.1 Pontimonas sp.
GTATCGAGCATTGCCGGCCCCCGTCGCCCCCAAGACCGCATCGAGCTCGATCACGCCAAGGATCAATTCCACAAGGACCTGGAGGACTTCCTCTCTGCTGAAACTGCGCGCTCCGAGGTCTCGGTCACTCGCGGAGGGGACACCTTCGACATTGGCAACGGAGCTGTGACGATTGCCGCGATCACATCGTGCACCAACACCTCGAACCCGTCGGTGATGTTGGCTGCCGGCCTCCTGGCCAGAAATGCTGCACAGAAGGGCCTCAAGTCCAAGCCCTGGGTGAAAACAACCCTCGCACCTGGCTCCAAAGTGGTCACGGACTACTACGAAAAAGCCGGACTCATGGACGACCTTGAAGCCCTGGGTTTCTACCTCGTCGGCTATGGCTGCACTACCTGTATTGGAAACTCTGGTCCCTTGGATGAGGAAATCTCTAAAGCTGTCAATGACCACGATCTCGCGGTCACCGCGGTGCTCTCCGGGAACCGAAACTTCGAGGGCCGCATCAACCCCGACGTGAAGATGAACTACCTGGCGAGCCCTCCGCTGGTGATTGCCTACGCGCTGGCTGGCACCATGGACTTCGATTTCGACGTCCAGCCACTCGGTCAGGATTCCGAAGGTCAGGATGTCTATTTGAAAGATATTTGGCCCGATGCCACCGAAGTGCAGTCCACAATCGACTCCTCCATTGACACGGACATGTTCACGAAGCAATACAAGACGGTCTTCGATGGAGACGAGCGCTGGAAGTCTCTGCCCACCCCCACCGGAGACACTTTCGAATGGGATGCCCAGTCGACCTATGTGCGCAAACCCCCATACTTCGAGGGCATGACTCTTCAGCCAGCCCCGGTCACCGACATTTCCGGAGCGAGGGTTCTCGCTCTCCTTGGTGATTCGGTCACGACGGATCACATTTCGCCCGCGGGATCCATCAAGGCGGACTCGCCGGCTGGTCGATACCTCAGCGAGCGAGGAATTGATCGCCTCGACTTCAACTCGTACGGATCTCGGCGGGGTAACCACGAGGTCATGATTCGAGGAACTTTCGCCAATATTCGTCTGAAGAACCTGCTCCTCGATGGCGTGGAGGGCGGCTTCACCCGCGACTTCACCACCGCGGCGGGCGACCAGGCCTTTATTTATGACGCAGCGGAAAACTATCGCGAAGCGGGGGTTCCGCTCGTGATTCTGGCGGGTAAAGAGTATGGGTCTGGGTCTTCGCGTGACTGGGCGGCGAAGGGGACGAACCTTCTGGGTGTTCGCGCTGTCATCGCGGAGAGCTTCGAGCGAATCCACCGATCGAACCTGATCGGTATGGGTGTTGTTCCCCTCCAATTTCCCGCGGGCCAGAGCGCTTCCTCGTTGGGTCTCGATGGGTCCGAAATCTTCAGCGTGGAAGGCATCACAGCCCTCAACGACGGAGAGACTCCCGCAACGCTGAAGGTTGTGGCGACGCCCAGTGAGCACTCTGCATCGGGTCGCGAAGCGGTCACTTTTGACGCCATCGTGCGGATTGACACCCCGGCGGAAGCTGACTATTACCGCAACGGTGGAATCCTCCAGTATGTGCTGAGGTCACTGCTCTAGAGGTGTGTTCCGTTGTCTGATGGGCCCCATCAGACAACACCTCCTAGAGTGTAGGTATGTCCTTTCTCGACACGGTCCATTCCCCTGCGGACCTGAAGAAACTCTCTAGTGCTGAATTAGAACAGCTCGCGAGCGAGATTCGAACCTTCCTCATCGAGGAGGTCTCCAGGACCGGAGGGCACCTTGGCCCGAATCTCGGTGTTGTCGAGCTGACCATTGCCTTGCACCGAGTTTTTGATTCTCCCCGCGATCCCTTCATCTGGGACACCGGGCACCAGTCGTATGTGCACAAGATCCTCACCGGGAGGAAAGACTTTTCGGCTCTTCGACAAAAGGGTGGACTTGCCGGGTACCCGCAGCGCAGCGAATCCCCACACGACATTGTCGAGAGCTCCCACGCGTCGAGCTCTTTGAGCTGGGCCGAGGGCATTTCCCGAGCCTTCCAGATGCAACACGAAGACGACAGGTTTGTCGTCGCGGTCGTCGGTGACGGTTCCCTTACCGGCGGAATGACGTGGGAAGCGCTGAACAACATTTCCCACGACAACGAGCGAAACCTGATCATTGTGGTGAACGATAACGGCCGCTCGTATGCGCCGACCATCGGGGGAATGGCGAGATTCCTCTCCGATGTGCGCTCTCGCGCTTCGTACCGCGCGTTCAAGACTGGTACGGAGCGATTCTTCTCGCTCTTTGGCTATCCGGGTAAGGCGCTCTATCGAGGAATTCGGGGCGGAACCCGCGGATTTCTGGCGCGTTTCGCTAACAACGATGACCTGTATTCCAACCTCGACATCAAGTATTTGGGGCCGGTTGACGGTCACAATATCGAGGACGTCGAGCGCGCTCTCCAGCAAGCGAAGGACCGGAGCGCCCCCGTCATCGTGCACGTCATCACCGAAAAGGGTCGTGGATATGCACCGGCTCGTAATGACGAGGCCGACCAGTTCCACGCCGTGGGACAAATTGATCCCCTCACCGGGGAAGCCACAGAGTCTTCCGATGCTCCTTCCTGGACGAGTGTGTTCTCCCAGGAGCTCGTGAGTCTGGCCGAGAAGAACGAGCGGCTCGTGGCTATTACGGCAGCAATGCTGCGCCCGACGGGTCTTCACCAGATGGCCCAAAAATTCCCCGATCGAGTGCTAGATGTCGGTATCGCGGAGCAACACGCCGTGGCCAGCGCTGCAGGCCTTGCCTACGGGGGCATGCATCCCGTTGTGGCGGTGTATGCGACGTTCATGAACCGAGCATTTGACCAAGTGTTGATGGATGTTGCCCTTCACAATGCCGGGGTGACCTTCGTGTTGGACCGCGCAGGAGTGACAGGTCCGGATGGCCCCAGTCACCACGGAATGTGGGATCTCTCCATTTTGCAGGTTGTGCCGCGCATCAGGATTGCCGCACCGCGGGATGCGAAACGCCTCCGTGAGGAGCTCGCCGAAGCAGTCGCGATCGATGATGCTCCCACGGTCATTCGCTTCCCCAAGGGGTCAGTGTCCCCCGAAATTCAGGCGGCCAGGAGAGCCGACGACGGTGTTGATGTGATGGCAGAAGCTGCCCACAAAGACGTCCTCATCGTGGCCGTGGGGCCGATGGTTCACATGGCCATGGAGGTCCGGGAGAGACTCTCGGCACAGGGAATCGGTGCGACTGTGGTCGATCCGCGGTGGGTGATCCCGGTGGCTCCCAGCATCATTGATTTAGCCCGAGACCACCGGATTGTGGTCAGTATTGAGGATGGAATCCGAGTCGGGGGAGTGGGCACCAGAATTCGCCAGGAGCTTCGCGCAGCGGGCGTGGACACCGCCGTCGACGAAATCGGGTTGCCAGACGAGTTCCTTGACCACGCATCCCGTAGTGAGATCCTCGACGAAGCGGGCCTTTCCTCACAGCACATTGCGAGAAACCTGGTCGCTCAAGTGCTCGGTATGAAAGTTCCGGTGGCGAGACCACTTCCCGACGAGCCAGCTGCGGACGGAAACGTGGCCGAAACCAGCGATATCGAGGAAGCGACCTAACTAACGCCTTTGATTGGGGGTGTGTGGAAGGTCTTTCCCCGCGCCTTCTCACTTGCCCCCACTCGATCGAGGAACGGTGTGAGACCACCCATGTGGAAGGGCCAGCCCGCACCAAGAATCATCGCCACATCAATGTCCTCGGGACCAGCAACGACTCCCTCATCGAGCATGCGCCACACTTCGTCAGCGAGCCCGTCATACACCCTGTCGCGGAGCTCCTCCGCGGTGTAGCCGGGACCCTCGCCGATCAGATCACTGGCAAACGCACTCACGCCGGTGATCTTCTTCTTCGCATCACGGTCATAGATTCGTCCGTGTCCCACGAGCTTCGTGAGAGCCTCGCTGGCAAAGAAGCGCTCGGGGAACGCGTTGTGGTGGGTATCGAGTACGTGAGCGCCCACCTGAAGCCCCACCAGTTCGAGCAGCGCGAACGGCCCCATGGGCAGACCCAGGGGGGCTACAGACTCGTCCACGACCTCGTATGGGGTGCCCACCTCGATAGCGTGCATAGCTTCACCCAGAAGCTTCGCCAGCAATCTGTTGACCACAAAGCCTGTGGTGTCCGCTGTCACAATGGCGGTTTTGCGAAGGTTGTTGACTAAGGCGACTCCCGTGGCGAGGGCCTCATCAGAGGACTTGTCAGCTTTCACAACCTCAACCAGGGGCATGACTGCCACGGGGTTGAAGAAATGGATTCCCACCATGCGCTCTGGATGCTTCAGCACCGACGCGATGTCACCAATCGAGAGTGACGAGGTATTAGAAGCGAGAATTGCCTCCGGCGAGACATGCTTTTCCAGTTCCTGGAAAACCTCGCGCTTGACGCCGATTTCTTCAAACACCGCCTCGATGACGAGGTCACAGTCCGCGAAATCAGCCATCGAAGTCGTTCCGTGAATCAGTCCTCGCAATTTGTTTGCGGTGTCGCTGTGGAGCCGTCCCTTGTCAAGAAGGGCCTGGATTTCGCCCTCCATCCACGCTGTTGCATCGTTGACCCTCTCCTCCGAGATGTCGCTAATCACCACCGGGACCTCAAGACGGCGCAGGATTTGGAACGCAAACTGTCGCGCCATGAGCCCACCGCCCACGACCCCCACTTTGGTGATGGGTTGCGCGTGCTCCCGATCAGGAGCTCCAGGAGTGACCTTCGCGCGTTTTTGGGTCAGCATGAACGCATAGACACTCGCGCGGAACTGG
>JAYOYJ010000091.1:0-4776 GCA_038153485.1 Pontimonas sp.
GGGTCAATCCGCGGTGGAAGCTCTTTTTGCTCGAGTATCGCTCGCCCTTGATGCCAACTGGTTATCCGCGGGGTACTCGATGGAGACCAGAGTGAGGCCTTTCGCGGGCATCGTGGTCCAGGAGCTTGTGCGCTCGGCCCGATCTCTCAGGGCCAGAACCTCCTCAACGCTCAGTTTTCCTCTCCCCACCGCAACAGCAGCACCCACCAGGGAGCGCACCATCGAGTGACAGAAGGCATCCGCCACCACGGTGCCGACCAGAATTCCCTCACCATCGCGCTCCCACTGAAACCGGGTGAGGGTTCGAATGGTCGTCGCACCGGCTTTGGGCCTGCAAAAAGCACCCCAATCGTGCAAACCACACAACCCAGAGCCCAGCTCGTTCATCGCCGCCTCGTCTAAGGAGTACGGACTCTGGTGCGTGTAGTGGTGATGCAGAGGATTACGCGGTGAATGTCCATCATCGATCCGGTAGCGATAGGTGCGAGAGAGAGGAGAAAACCTGGCATCGAAGCCCTCCGGCGCCACAGAAACACGGTGTACCGCAATGTCCTCGGTCCGCAGAGCCCCCTGAACCCGCTTAGCAAGCCCTTCGACGTTCACCGGCTTCACACCGTCGGGAAGGTCCACATGGCAGACCTGGTGTAGAGCGTGCACTCCAGCGTCAGTGCGGCCGGCGACCACGGTGGTGATCAAATCCCGATCACATCGCAAAGCGACAGCTACAGCTTCCTCGAGTGAACCCTGAACTGTCCGAAGCTGCGGTTGCACCGCCCAACCAGAAAAATGGGTGCCCACATAGCCCAAATCGATCCGAAGGCGAGTACTCACCCCAGACAGTGTAGAGAAGGTGTCAGAAGACTACTTAGAGTCTTCTTTTCCCTCTTCCTCCGCGGGTGCCTCTTCAGTCGGAGCCTCATCAGCAGGGGCTTCCTCAGCGGCAGGCTCCTCGGCGGGAGCTTCTTCCGCTGCGGGCTCCGCTTCGGCTGCGTCCTCAGCGGGAGCATCCTCAACCGGTGCCTCGCTGGTGTCCTCTGCCGGAGCGTCCACGACCTCAGTCGTTTCCTCTACGGCCTCCGGGGCTTCCGTCGTCTCTTCGACCTCGTCGGCCACAACGGGCTTCGCGGCAGGCTTCTCGGCCTCCGGCTTAGCCTTCTTGGTCTTGGGCTTTGGATTAACGGGCTCGAGAACCAGCTCGATCACAGCCATGGGGGCGTTGTCACCCTTGCGGAAACCGGTCTTCACGATGCGGGTGTAGCCACCCTCACGTTTATCGACCTGTGGGGCAATCTCCATGAAGAGCTTGTGCACGGCGGACTTGTCGCGAATCACGGTCATCACCTTGCGACGAGCGTGCAGGTCACCGCGCTTCGCGAAGGTCACCATGCGCTCTGCGAGCGGGCGCAGGCGCTTCGCCTTGGTCTCCGTGGTCTGGATGCGACCGTGGGTGAACAGCGCTGTTGCGAGGTTCGCCAGCATGAGGCGCTCGTGGGCAGCACCGCCTCCCAGGCGGGGTCCTTTACTGGGTCTGGGCATTGTTGTGTTCTCTTCCGTGTTTCACAGGGGAATCGACCGGGGTCGACTCTTAGTACTCTTCTTCGGACTCCAGGCCGCTGTAGAAGGCGGCACCGTCGAATCCAGGCATCGGGTCCTTGAGGGACAGTCCCATCTCGATGAGCTTGTCGCGGACCTCATCCACAGACTTCTGACCGAAGTTGCGGATGTTCATCAGCTGGTGCTCAGAGAGAGCGACCAATTCGCTCACGTTGTTGATTCCCTCGCGCTTGAGGCAGTTGTAGCTGCGCACGGAGAGGTCCAAGCTTTCGATCGGCATGGCCATCTCGCTGGAGAGCACAGCCTCCACGGGAGCGGGTCCAATCTCGATACCCTCAGCCTCTTGGTTGAGGTCGCGGGCAAGACCGAAGAGCTCCACAAGGGTGCGACCCGCAGAGGCCACGGCATCGCGGGGGCTCATGGACGGCTTGGTCTCCACGTCGACAACGAGACGGTCAAAGTCGGTGCGCTCACCAGCACGAGTTGCCTCAACGCGGTAGGTGACCTTCAGAACGGGAGAGTAGATCGAGTCGACAGGGATCTGACCGGCTTCGGCGTACTCGTTTCGGTTCTGAACCGAGGACACGTATCCACGACCGCGCTCGATAGTGAGCTCCAGCTCGAAGCTCGCCTTGTCATTCAGGGTCGCGACGTGAAGCTCCGGGTTGTGGATTTCCACACCGGCAGGAGCCTGGATATCAGCAGCACTCACGGCACCGGCACCGGTCTTACGCAGGTACGCGGTGATCGGCTCGTCGTGTTCGCTAGAAACCACGAGATTCTTGATGTTGAGGATGATTTCGGTGACGTCTTCCTTCACACCGGCGACAGTGGAGAACTCGTGCAGGACACCGTCGATACGAATGCTGGTCACGGCCGCGCCGGGGATAGAGGACAACAGGGTACGGCGCAGGGAGTTACCCAGCGTGTATCCGAAGCCAGGCTCCAGAGGCTCAATCACAAAGGCTGAGCGGAAGTCGGACAGTGTTTCTTCTGACAGGGTGGGGCGTTGTGCAATGAGCACTGTGGTGTTCCTTTCGGCTAAGTGTCCGCTATATGACACTTGGTTGAGGATGCGACCGGGGCCGCGACGAACTATGAGGTTGTGGTGGGGGTGAGAAGGTCAGCGACTCATGCCGCAGTCCTCCTCGGAACTACACGCGACGACGCTTGGGCGGACGGCAACCGTTGTGAGCCTGAGGCGTCACATCGGTAATCGAGCCCACCTCCAGGCCGGCAGCCTGGAGTGAACGAATCGCTGTCTCGCGACCGGAACCCGGTCCCTTGACAAAAACATCGACCTTCTTCATGCCGTGCTCCTGCGCTTGGCGAGCAACGGACTCGGCAGCCAGCTGGGCTGCGAAGGGGGTGGATTTACGCGAACCCTTGAAGCCCACGCCTCCCGAGGATGCCCAGGAGATAACCGCCCCGGTGGGGTCAGTAATCGAAATGATGGTGTTGTTGAAGGTGGACTTGATGTGGGCTTGACCCACAGCAATGTTCTTCTTGGTCTTGCGACGAGGCTTTCTCGCTGTCGCCTTAGGTGCTGCCATTGTCTTTTCTCCGTAATTCTTCGTCGGTTAGTGAACCAAAACTGGGACTAGGTGGCCTTCTTCTTACCGGCCACGGTGCGCTTGGGACCCTTGCGGGTACGGGCGTTGGTCTTGGTGCGCTGACCGCGGACGGGGAGGCCGCGACGGTGGCGAAGGCCTTCGTAGCTACCGATTTCCACTTTGCGGCGAATATCAGCGGTCACCTCACGGCGAAGGTCACCCTCCACCTTGTAGGTGCCCTCAATGTGCTCACGCAACTGAAGCAGCTGGTCATCGCTGAGGTCTTTGACTCGAGTGTTGGGGTCGATACCCGTGTTCTCGAGGGTTTGCTTAGAACGGGTACGACCGACACCGTAGATGTAAGTCAAGGCGACTTCAACCCGCTTATCGCGAGGAATGTCGACTCCGGCAAGACGTGCCATGGTGTTTCTCCTGAGGAACTGGAAGGTCTTCGACAGAATCTGAGCCCGGGCCTTCCCCCGAGGAATCCCCCACGAATGGGTTCTTGACTCTGCCTTGTAGGTATTGAGTTATTTAGCCTTGACGCTGCTTGTGACGCGGGTTCTCGCAGATCACCATCACATTGCCGTGACGACGAATGACTTTGCACTTGTCGCACATGGGCTTAACGCTGGCGCTTACTTTCATGGTCTTTCCTTGTTATCTCGCTGGCCTCGTGCCCCAGTGGTTCCCGGGGCCGTTCCTTCTCAGTGCTTACTTGTAGCGGTAGACGATGCGGCCACGGGTCAGGTCGTAGGGGCTGAGCTCCACAATGACTTTGTCTTCCGGCAAAATTCGGATGTAATGCTGGCGCATTTTCCCCGAAATGTGGGCAAGAACCTTGTGACCGTTGGTCAACTCCACGCGGAACATTGCATTGGGAAGAGCTTCGACAACCGAGCCTTCGATTTCAATGACACCGTCTTTGTTGGCCATAGCCTCATATCTTGTTGTTACGAGTTGTTGCACTGGTCGTGCGTGGTGAAAGAAAGCTACAAGAGCCTTTTTGACACCAAAGCACTATCTTAGACCCGCTTGTGCGCTGGCACAAGTCCCTTAATCCGGGGCTAGGAAACCGAAATTCCGCGTTCCTGGAGCTTTTCCATGATGCGATTCGTGACCTCAGAGATTTCGCCCAGTCCATCAATCGCGACGACAAGGCCCCGACCCTCATAGAGATCAATCAACGGAGCAGTTTGCTGGCTATACACCTCGAGACGGTGACGGACCACGGATTCGTCATCGTCAGAGCGTCCCTGTTCGACTGCCCGCTTGCGCAAGCGCTCGACGACAACATCGGCATCCGCAATCAGCTGGACCACAACATCGAGAGAGGTTCCGTGATCGGCCAGGAACTCGTCAAGGTGTCGCACCTGATCGGTCGTGCGAGGGTACCCATCGAGGAGGAAACCGCCTCGGCAGTCCTCGTTCTCGAGCCGATCGGTGATGAGGTCGTTCGTCAACGAATCGGGGACGTTATCCCCAGCGTCCATGAAAGCCTTAGCCTTCAGCCCCAGCTCGGTCTCGTTCTTCACGTTGTGACGGAAAATATCGCCCGTCGAGATATCGGGAACACCCAGCGCTTCGGACAGACGCGCCGCCTGAGTGCCTTTCCCGGCCCCTGGAGGTCCAATCAGGAGAAGACGAGTGCCGCCGCTCACTTCAGGAG
>JAYOYJ010000092.1:0-4453 GCA_038153485.1 Pontimonas sp.
CGGGGGGAGCGCGCACGATTTCCGCAGGCGAGCCATTCGCATGCTCGAGGATCTCGGGATTTCCGTGGAGTTTAGCCACCACGAGGCGGGTCCCGGTCAGAACGAAATAGACCTGCGTTACGCGGACGCGCTGACGACCGCAGACAACATCATGACGTTCAGGACCGTGGTAAAAGAGGTCGCGATCGAGCAGGGTGTGTACGCGACGTTTATGCCCAAGCCCCTGGCGCAGCACCCCGGCTCCGGGATGCACACCCACATGTCGCTTTTTGAAGGCGACACCAATGCGTTCTTCGACGCTGGCGGTAAGTATCAGCTTTCCGCTGTGGGCCGGTCGTTTGTTGCAGGAATCTTGAAGCACGCCCCCGAGTTCACGGCCATCACGAACCAGTTCGTGAACTCGTATAAGCGTCTCTGGGGTGGTCACGAAGCCCCGAGTTACGTGACCTGGGGTCACAACAACCGCAGCGCTCTGGTCCGTGTGCCGCTCTACAAGCCTGGAAAAGGCCAGAGCGCACGCATCGAATACCGCGCCATGGATTCCGCAGCGAACCCATATCTCGCCTTTGCTGTTCTCCTGGCCGCTGGTTTGAAGGGCATCTCCGAGAACTATGAGCTTCCCGCCGAAGCAGAAGACACCGTCTGGGAGCTCAGCGAAGGGGAGCGTCGCGCACTCGGATATGAGCCACTGCCCGCGAGTCTTGACCGGGCACTGTCCTTGATGGAGGACAGCGAGCTGGTCGCGGAGACGCTGGGGGAGCAGGTGTTCAACTACGTCCTGCTGAACAAGAAGCGGGACTGGAACGCGTATCGCGCCCAAGTCACCCCCTACGAGCTCGCCAGTAACCTCGAGATCCTCTAGACACCCCGAGGATGTCCCGGACTCCATCACCCCTGTCTGCGCTGGCGAAAGCTGGCTTTGCGAGGCTGGATGAAGCCCTGGGGCGTCTCGAGACCCATGGTTTTGACGCTGTAGACTTTTCGACGGCAGCGGATCCTGACCTCGCACTCAAAACGGTGGCAGACCTGGCCGACCAGCACCCGGCGCCTGTGGCGAAATTGTGGAAGAAGCCCGAGCTCCGCCAATCACTGGTCATCGTTGCCGGAGCCAGCACGGGGTTGGGCGACTTCCTCAAACGTCGCCCCGACCAGTGGAGTCTTTTCGACAAACCCCTGACCTCACTCCCCAAGGATTTTGAGTATCTCGCGATGTTTCGAGAGGCGACCCGCGGCCTTGACCGAGAAGAAGCTGCTATGGCTTTGCGGGTGGCGTATCGACGGCAACTGTGCAGACTGGCGTTGTGGGATAGTCGACAGCCCTCACCAGTGTCCATCGTCGATCGAGTCGCCGAAACACTCGCCGCGATGGCCTCGGCCGCGCTCGACACTGCGCTCGATATTGCCAGGTCGGATCACGGGTGCACGTCCGAGGAGGTCCCGCTCGCCATTATCGGGATGGGTAAAGCGGGTGCTGCGGAGCTGAATTATCTGAGCGACGTGGACGTTATCTACGTGACGGATGTTCCAGATGGCGCCGACCCTACCGAGGTCGTGCGTCAAGCGGAAAAACTGGCTAGGGACACCGCTCGATACCTTATGGAATTTGGGGTGGAGCCAGGGCTGTGGGAGGTCGACCCCAACCTCCGCCCGGAGGGTAAAGACGGCGCTCTTGTGCGCACTCTCGCGTCCCACATCGCCTACTACGAGCGGTGGGCGCACGACTGGGAGTTTCAGGCACTACTCAAGGCCAGACCTCTCGCCGGTGACCGAGCTCTCGGTGAGGCCTACCGCACAGCCCTCGACCCAATGATTTGGCAGGCGTCCAGCCGACCGGGGTTTGTGGAGCAGGTCCAGCGGATGCGCGAGCGGGTCACCGACAACATTCCGGCAGACCAGGTGGACTATCAGATTAAACTCGGTCCCGGCGGTCTTCGCGACATCGAATTCACGATTCAACTCCTGCAATTAGTCCACGGTGCTCAGGACGAGAGTGTGCGCGTCCTGGATACGCTCGGCGCTCTTCAAGCACTCAGTCGCGCTGGCTATGTGGGAAGACCGGAGGCTGCTGAGTTTGATCACGCCTACCGCACCCTCCGAGTACTTGAGCATCGGATTCAGCTGGGAGCTCTCAAACGTAGCCACGTGATGCCCAGGGATGAAGAGGCCCTGCGGGTCTTGGCTCGCCACACGAAGTTGGCTGACACAGCAGATGACCTCGTCGAGCATTGGCGTGGGATTCAACGCTCTGTCCGGAGTCTCCATGAGCGCCTGTTCTATCGCCCGCTGCTCTCCGCCGTTGCGGGGTTGGAGGAGCCGGGTGTCGAACTCACCAGCGAACAAGCGGCTCTGCGCCTACAGGCATCTGGTTTTCGCAATCCCGAGGGTGCTTTACATCACATTGGCGCGCTTACTCAGGGTGTCTCGAGGCGCGCGGCAATTCACCGCACCCTGTTGCCCGTTCTGCTCAAGTGGCTCTCCGAGGGCACCGACCCCGATGGCGGTCTCTTGGCGTTTCGCCAGTTGAGCGATGACCTCGGGGAATCCAACTGGTTCTTGCGCATGCTCCGGGACTCCTCCGGTGCCGCACAGCGTTTGATGATGGTTCTTGGCACCAGCGCCTTTGTCGCCAAACTCTTTGGTCGAGTACCTGATGGCGCAGCCTGGCTCGATAACGATGACGACCTGAAGCCTCGCGAGAAGGACTCTCTGCGCGAAGAGATAAGCGCGACACTGGAGCGTCACCAGGACAATGAAGAGTCCGCACGGAAAGCCCTGCGGGCCGTGCGACGTCGAGAACTCTTGCGCATTGCTCTCTCGAGCATGCTGGGGGTCAGTGATATCACCGAGGTGGGACAGGCGCTGACCGATCTTTCTCAGGCCTTCCTGGAGGGGATTCTCACCCTTGCCCGGGAGAAAAACGACGGTGTTGAGTTCGCGATCATTGCGATGGGCAGGCTCGGGGGTTCTGAGCTGAGTTTTGGCTCCGATTTGGATGTCATCTACGTGTTCCGAGATGCGGGGGCAGGCGATGAGGCTCACAGTGTTGCTGAGCGCATCGTGAAAGACATCACTCGCCTCAGCGAGGACGTCCTTTTTCCCGTGGACCTTGACGCTGGCCTCAGACCGGAAGGAAAGAATGGACCCATTGTGCGCAGCCTCGACGCGTATGCCGCCTACTACGAACGGTGGGCGTTGGGGTGGGAAGCGCAGGCCCTCCTGAGGGCAGCTCCCTATGTGGGTGATGTGTCCCTCACGGAGGACTTTCTGGCCATGGCGGCACCGTTTCGGTATCCGGATGCCTTCCACCATGACGAGGTGCGAGAAATTCGTCGTATCAAAGCGCGGGTGGAGGCCGAGCGTCTCCCGCAAGGCGCTGACGCCTCTCGCCACCTGAAGCTGGGGCGGGGTTCACTCAGTGACGTGGAGTGGGCAGTGCAACTGCTCCAGTTGCAACACGGTCACGCCCATCCCGACATCCGCACGGCCTCGACACTTCAAGCACTGGAAGCTATCGAGGCTCATGGCCTTCTCTCTGCCTCTGACATCGCACAGTTGAAAGAGGCCTGGCTTCTTGCCTCGCGAATCCGGACCGCACTCGCTCTTTTTGGGGAGCCATCGACTGATGTTTTGCCCAGCGATCGTGCAGGTCTCGAGGGTGCTGCACGTCTCATGGGTTTCCCCCCGCGTAGCGCGAGCGCGCTGGAAGAGACCTACTTGCGTATTACCCGACGCTCCAGAAGCGTGTTCGAGCGTGTGTTTTATGGAAAAGAGGGTTAACGGCCTGGTGGGCCCCATCCCACGATAGGGCCCACCAGAGTCTGTCGGTCGAGTTAGACGCCGTAGTAGAGCTCGAACTCGAAGGGGTGAGGACGCTGAGCCATTGGCATGATTTCGTTCTCACGCTTGAACTCAATCCAGGTTTCGATGAGGTCCTCGGTGAAGACGCCACCTGCGAGCAGGAAGTCGTGGTCGTTTTCGAGCGCGACCAGAGCTTCCTCCAGCGAACCAGGAACCTGCGGGATAGCTTTCGCTTCCTCCGCGGGCAGCTCATAGAGATCTTTGTCGACGGGCTCGTGGGGCTCAATCTTGTTCATGATTCCATCGAGACCAGCCATCATCTGCGCTGCGAAAGCCAGGTAGGGGTTACCTGAGGCGTCCGGAGCGCGGAACTCGATGCGCTTTGCCTTCGGGTTCGTGCCGGTGATCGGGATACGAATCGCTGCCGAGCGGTTACCGGCCGAGTAGACCAGGTTCACGGGAGCTTCAAAGCCCTTCACCAGACGGTGGTAGCTGTTCAAGCTGGGGTTGGTGAAGGCCAGAAGCGCCGGAGCGTGCTTCAGGATTCCACCGATGTACCAGCGGGCGATGTCGGAGAGGCCGCCGTAACCCTTCTCGTCATAGAACAGCGGCTTGCCGTCGTTCCACAGCGACTGGTGGGTGTGCATACCCGAAC
>JAYOYJ010000093.1:0-4404 GCA_038153485.1 Pontimonas sp.
GATTCCCGTCATCCCCTCCACAGGACTTATAGCTCGCGATGGGTCACGACCCCGGCGCATATCGTGAGATCCACCGGCATAGTGCGAAGCGCATCACTGGCTTTTGCTACGTCATTGCCGAAAGCCTCAACCAACCACCCGGGATCCGCGCCCAGAACCGCCACATCAGCGGGTTCGGAAACCTCGAGGGCGCTGCGGCACGAGAATCTCAACGCCTCTTCCACAGTGAGAGCTTGTTCTGGATGCCAGGGCTCCCGACCATCTCTCGTCCGGGTGACAGCCGCGGCGATACTGACCCACGGGTCGAGCGGTGAAACCGGGGCATCGGAACCGAGAACGAGGGTTGCCTGGGAATCCACAAGCCTGCGAAGCGCAAAAGCGCGGGTGGCACGGTCTGCCCAGTAGACGTCGGTCACATCGCGATCATCGACCGCGTGCTCAGGTTGAACACTCGCGGTGATTCCTAAGTCATGAAAACGGGGGAAATCGTCCTTCCGCACAAGTTGCGCATGCTCGATACGCCCGCGGAGGGAGTGCTTCTCAAAAATGTCCAAAATGATGCGATTGGCCTCATCACCAATGGCATGTACTGCTAGCCAGAAACCGGCAGCCTGCGCTCTTGTGAGAATGTCGGCAATCTCCTCTGGTGGGAAATTCATCGCCCCGTATTCCGGTGGTGACACCGTGAGGTAGGGCTCCACACAGTGGGCAGTCCTGGTGTTGAGCGACCCATCGGTGATGATTTTGAACGGCCCCACCGTGATTCCTGGTGCTAACTGGGCCCCACTGGCAAGGCCTTCCTCGATCGCCCGATCGAGGTCATCGGGATAGACACCACTCTCTACACGAAGCGGATAGCGGCCACCACAAGACTGCGCCCTTCTGATCCAATCGGGCGCGTTGTAACGCATTTCCAAATCGACGATGCCCACCACTCCACGACTGGCGGCATGACGCGCTGCGTCCAGGGCCCACTGGTCGAGCGTCCCGTTATCCAGATCGTTCGCGCGCCGTGCGAGGTCGAACCACTCTCTCTCGGTGATCACCCCAGCCTCGTCGTGATCCGAGATCTCAAAATGGCGCAACGTCGCGGTATTCACCCAGGCCGAGTGCACATCCACCGAAATGAGGATGACCGGGGTATCTCCCGTTTCTTCATCGAGCAGAGCAGTCGTCTTTTGGTCTGGCCACAGGCCATCACGGTAACCAGCCCCCACCACAATCGGGTCGGCTGAGGCCAAGGAAGCATTGGCGCTCACCGCCTGGCCCATGATGGCAGCAGCCTCGGCTGCCGACGATGCTCCGGCGAGAGACACGCGCCTGCGGTGTTGGGCCCACAACGTGAAATGGACATGCTCATCCCAGAGACCAGGGATAACGACGCGCTCCTCCACATCAATAACCTCGTGGTCACCAACAGGAGCTGCTCCTGACGAAAGAATCTGGGCAATGGTGTCGCCCTCGATCACGATGTCGACGAGCTCACCGGGGGGTGACCCCCAGCGCGCCGCGCGGGTGAGAATCATGAACTGACTTTCTTCGACAACTGGCACTGGGGACAGAAGTACAGCTTACGAGTCGCCATCAGGGCCATCTGGACGTGGGTGCCACACACTCGACACGGCAAACCCTCGCGCTTGTAGACGAAATACCGATCCTTAGCTACCCGGAGGGCGCGCTTTCGACCCGCAGAATCCAGATCATTCCTTGTCATCATTACTCCCGTCTTGACGCCATCAGCAAGAAGTGACGCCCAGTCTTTCCAAATTTTCACCAACACCTCTTCGGGCAACGACGAGGCTGGCTGGTAGGGGTCGAGTCGGTGCCGAAACAGAAGCTCTGCGCGATACACATTTCCGATTCCACTGACGACCGCTTGGTCCATGAGGACCACACCAATCGGTCGAGCCGTGTTCCCCGCCCTTTGAACAAACTCTCGTTGACCTCGCACACCCTTATCCAGAAGGGGATCAGGACCAAGCCTTGCCTCCACGGCTGCCGACTCTTCGAGCGTCAGAACCTCACATGCGGTGGGACCCCGTAGATCAGCGACCATATCGGGGGTTTCGAGGCGCAAACGAACCGCACCCCGTGGTGCGGGAGGAAAAGGTTCATCAGCATCGAGGAGAGATTCGGTTTCGCCCAGTCTTCGTCTTGCAGCGCGAGGAGCACCCAGGGATAGTGTTTGGGCCGAGCCCGCCCGGACGCTCTGACCCTGGAGGGTAGTGACATCCCAGGCACCATAGATCCCGAGGTGAACGCGGACGACCCGTTCGGCCTCAAAATGTAAAAAGAGTTGTTTACCCCGTGCCTCGGAACGCTCGAGGTGTGAACCCGAGATGAGGGCAGCACCTTCGCGGAACCTCCCCTGAGGGGAGGATGCTTCCAAGGAGTGACCCACAAAATGGTCGCGAAAAAGCGTGGCGATGCGATGGACGGTGTGACCCTCGGGCATGCAGGGCTCTAGTCCTCGAGGGAGAAACCAGCGACAGCTCCGGTCGTCTCGTACTCCGTCATCTGATTGATGCGCCTCACGTGGCGCTCGTCACCAGGAAACGGAGTTCTCAAAAACGTGTCGATGAAGAGCAATGCCTCGTCGATGCTGTGTTGTCTCGCCCCGATGGCGCAAATATTGGCGTTGTTGTGCTCACGGGCAAGCACCGCAGTGTCGACATTCCACACCAAAGCGGCCCTCGCACCGTGAACTTTGTTCGCCGCCATCTGCTCACCGTTACCCGAGCCACCGAAGACAACGCCGACGGCTTCCACTCCGGCTTCTTGGTCAGCGACAACACCCCTCGCGGCGCGGATGCAGAAGCTCGGGTAGTCATCCAGTGGGTCAAACGAGTCTGGACCGTGGTCGATGACCTCGTGACCTTCGAGTTCCAAATGGTCGGCCAGATCGCGACTGAAGTCGAGTCCGGCATGGTCAGTGGCTATGTGAACGCGCATAGGCTCAGTCTATAAATCGCGCGAAGGTCGCAAATCGATACCGATTCAATTTTCGGCAATGCGTAGCAGCGCATTTTCCCCTATTCTTGTGGAGGTCAGTGGCAAGGAGCCGTGTTATGAGCATTCCTGATTTCCGTCGCGCTGTTCGCGGATACGACACCGATGATGTCGAGCGCTTCGTCCGCGAGCTTTCCGAGCGCCTGGATCGTCTCGAAAACGAGCGTGCGGAGAATGCGCGCACCATCCAGCGCCTGACCCGCGATGTTCAAGAAGCCAATGAGCGCGCGTCTCGGGCGAAGCCCAGTTTTGCTGAATTGGGTTCCGCATTTGAGGAAACTCTGCGTCTAGCCGAAGAGCAATCTCGGAAGATTACGGAAGAAGCGGCTGCTGAAGCAACCGAAGTGCTGGGCAACGCCAGGAGCGAAGCCACGCGTGTTCGCGAACCCGCGGCCAAGGAATCGCGCAAAATCCTCTCGGACGCGCAGCGCCAAGCCGAAGATTTGCGGCTCGATAGCGAGCGCGAGGCTGCTCAACTGCGCCAGCAGGCAGCGGACGAAATCGCCAAAGCGACCAATACTCGCACCCGAGCCGAACGGGCAGCGGCCACCATGGTCAGCCAGGCCGAAAAGCAGGTTTCCGAAATCAAGGCGGAAGCTTCCCGTCAGGTCGAGCAGGTCAAGCGCGAAGCATCAGAGCTCTTGCACGCTGCCCAGGAGCGCGCCGTCGCGACAGACGCGAGCGTCCGCCAACAGATTGATGAGGCAGAACGCGCACGAGCTGCCATTCACGAGGAAGCGGACAACTACGCGCAAAAGGCTTACCAGCAAGCTGATGACCACGTTCAAAACGCGGCGAAGCGAGCTCAGGACCTGGGGCAAGAAGCCGACCAGGTTCTGGAGACCGCTCAGCGTCGAGCCGATGAACTCACGAAGGAAGCTCGTGGTTACGCCGAGCGTCTCATTTCTGAGACCGTTCAGCGCTCTCGCTCCATCGCGCGCGACACCGAAGAGCTTGTGAAGATGATGCTCTCCGACACCGAGAGCCAGCTCACCGACATTCGTCGCCAGCAGCAGTACCTCAACGACTACCTCCAGCGCATGCGCCAAGCGGCCACCGAGGTGGACATGGAAATTACGAACATCCAGCCACCCAAACTGACCGCAGAATCAAAACTGTTGACCGGTGACCCGGGCGCTGAGCAAGCGGTTCCGGAAGCCGTGCCTGTGACGATCGAGAGCGACGCCGAGCAAAAGTAGTCCCCGGTCTGGGCGACTCGGGCGAGGTCGTAGGCTTGTTTTCTGGTCCCCTGAATAGTTGGCGGAGGCTCTCTCCGCTCTCGTGAGCGCGAAGGAGAAGGCGTGCCCGGCGAAAATCTCACCAAAGTAGAGGCTCTGACTCGGTCGCAGCACATCACGGTCAAGGGCTACACCATTGAGATTGACCTGAGAGACG
>JAYOYJ010000094.1:0-4378 GCA_038153485.1 Pontimonas sp.
ATTCTAAGCTTCACAACCTTGATGACCTTGGTAGTCCAGAACGGAATGACTTCATCTTTTGCGAAAATTTCGGGACTCCTCAAGGGCTGGTGATGGGCAGTCTGGGCAAGAAGATCAGGACCCGCAAGACTCACCGATATTTCAGCACTCTGGATGGTCGAAAAGTGATGGCTGGTGGCGTCCACCTGCAGGGCGGTAACAAAGCTCTCTGGCCATATTTTGTTGACCCAAGCGTAAAGTCAGCTCTGCGCAAGTCTTCGCCTCTCGACTATGCTCTCGCTAGGCGCACCGCGCGTAGGAAGGCTATATCGGTGGGTTTACTCAGATTCTCCACCCGCCTAAGAAGGGCCCTCCCCGGCAGGAAATCGTAACTGAATGATGAGCGGATGGCATGCAACCGAACACCATAGTTGAACGGATCACTGATAAAGAATCCGGCGAGGAGCTTGCCCTCATCATTAGGGCTGATTTTGGCCAACCGGGCATTAATTTTGTGACCGATGATGACAGCGCTCATCAGCTTGGGGTTCTCAAATGGCCTGAGAGGCATGTCATCGAAGCCCATGTGCATAATCCAATTAACCGCTCGGTTGAGTCGACTCAAGAGGTGCTATTCATCCGCTCTGGCGTAGTTCGCGCAGATCTTTACAGCAGCGAGCAGCGGTATCAGACATCAGTTGAACTGCGCTCGGGAGACGTGATTTTCCTCATTTCAGGTGGACACGGCTTCGAAATTCTGGAGGACGCCGACATCATCGAAGTTAAGCAAGGCCCATATTTGGGTGAGGGTGAAAAGACACGATTTAGCCCCACTGACAATCCTCATTTTCATGATTGATACGAGCAAGGAGTTCGCCGTGTTCGATAAGTCGGCCGAGATTTACGACCTAATCTACGACGACAAAGACACATCGGCCGAAACACTGTGGATTGCGACAACGCTCGAGCGACACGGTTGCAAACCCGGCGGCACACTCCTCGAGTTTGGATCCGGAACAGGCCGACATGCCCGTTTGCTTGCCGACCGCGGATACAAGGTGACCGGAGTTGAGCCAAGTGCAGAGATGCTAGAACGGGCCGAGCCACAGCATGGTGTGACCTTTATTCAAGGTGACACGTCATCGACAATCCTTCATAAGAAATTTGATGCAGTTCTCGCACTTTTCCACGTGATGAGCTACCACACCGAGATTGCATTAGTTCATCAATTCTTTAGTACTGCCTCTGAACACCTTGACGCGGGCGGGCTTTTCGCTTTCGATGTCTGGTACTCACCTGCGGTTCACTCGTTAGAGCCTGAGACCCGTGTCTTGGAGAAAGCCAACTCACGCATGTCCATTGTGCGAAAAGCAACGCCATCGGAAGACATTTCCCAGTCGTTGGTCACTGTCTCCTACCTCTACGAGGTAAACGACCTTCTGACGGGCGAAAGAACAGACTTCATAGAGTCACATCCAATGCGCCACTTCAGCCAGACTGAGATCGAACTTCTTTCCGCAGAGCATGGTTTTGAGCTCCTGGAGTCCTGTGAGTTCATGTCCGATGCGAAGCCAAGCCGAGAAACCTGGGGCGTTTGGTTCACCCTAAGGAAGATGTGAAATGGACTTTATTCCTGTCTCCACACCTTCGCTAGCTCCCCAAGACGTAACCGCCGTTGTCAAAGCTATGGAAGAAGGTTGGATTTCCTCGGAAGGGCCCCATGTCCGGAAATTCGAGGAGAAGTTCTCGCAGCTAATTGGCGTCAAGCATGGGGTCGCCGTCTCTAATGGAACCGCTGCCCTAGATATTGCTTACGAGGTCCTCGAAATAGGACCTGGCGATGAGGTGATTCTGCCGAGCTTCACAATCGTGTCGTGCCTCAATCACATCTTGCGCTCTGGTGCTACTCCTATCTTTGTAGATTCAAAGGCTGACACGTGGAACCTTGATCCTCAGGCTGTAGCAGATGCAATTTCCGAGCGCACGAAAGCAATCGTTGTGGTCCACGTTTATGGACTACCCGCCGACATAGACCACATCCAGGACATCGCGCAAGCGCGAGGACTCGCGATTATCGAGGATTCAGCTGAAGCCCACGGGCAACATCTTGATGGGGCACCTTTGGGCTCCTTCGGAACTCTTTCTACCTTCAGCTTTTATTCAAACAAACTCATTACGACGGGGGAAGGAGGGATGATTCTTTCGAACGATGACCGTCTCGCTGCGCGTGCCCGAGAGCTTCGAAACCTTTCTTTTAACCCTGAGCAACGGTTCGTTCACACGACAATTGGGTGGAATTATCGGCTTACCGCAATCCAAGCTGCGCTCGGTCTCTCGCAGCTGAGTCGAATTGACACCTTGCTCGAGCACAAAAAGGAAATTGGGCGACATTACCAGGAACTCTTGCAGGACGCAGAGGAACTCACCCTTCCTCTGCCGACTTACCGAGGTTCAGACAACGTCTACTGGGTTTTCGGGGTCGTCCTTCGGAAAAACTCTCCCGTTGATGCGAAGCAAGTAATGGAAAGCCTCAGGGGAAGAGGAATTGGCACCCGGCCCTTCTTTTTTCCACTCCATAAGCAACCAGTGTTGGAAGCTTTCGAGGTTTCCAGTGAGTCATCACTACCTACATCGGAGTGGTTAGGGCGTTGTGGTTTCTATCTCCCAAACGGTGCAGACTCCACTGCCGAGAAACGGAAGTACATCGCCCATGAACTCAAAGACGTAGTGAGATCATCATGACTGACTCAGGCCTTTTCACCATGACGGTTGTTCTCTCTGCGGATAGCCAAACTGGCGGAGGGTACCATCAGGCTCTCACCAGTCTTCGGATGCTCCTCACACACCGCCCGCAGGGCGTAAGAATCTTGGTCTTGGACGCGCGAGGAACGTTTGGCAAAGGCCTTAAGGGGCTCATAGATAAGGGCCTCCTCGCCCCAGAGGACATCCAGTCAGTACCGCGACGTTTTCCAAAATTTCGAGACAGAGTCGTTGTCGAGAAGGGCTTCTGGGTTGGTTTACTTCGTTGGTTACTATCCCAGAGGGGGCTATCTGTCGGTGGGAGTTCACTAGCTCGTTTACTTGACTTTTCCGAAACCGATTTGGTCTATTTCGTGACCCCGTCGTTGGCCGCAAAGGACCTACAAATCAAGCCATACATTTGGACACTGTGGGACTTGTGCCATCTGGATTCACCAGAGTTTCCAGAGGTCCGCACCTCCGGAAAATTTGAGGCGAGGGACACGGCGACCGCGCTGTGCCTTCGAAAAGCAGCACTTGTTGTAATCGACTCTGACGATCTTGCGGTAAATGCGCGAGCAAGCTACGGAATAACAGCTGAGAAGTTTGTAAGAATTCCTTTTGCCCCGTCCGGGTCAATCTCACATGATTCTGCCGATTCATCCTTGCCCAAGGAAATTGAGAGTTTGGCCGGTAATTACATCTTCTATCCGGCGCAGCTGTGGACACACAAGAACCATCGCAGGATAGTGGAGGCTATCGCACTGCTTCGGGATCGGAATCAAGAGGTTCACGCGGTCTTTGTCGGTAAGGACCACGGTGGGGAGGGTGCCCTCCGCAGAGCAATTCACAACCTAAGGGTGAGCGACAGAGTGCACATACTCGGATACGTCGACGACACAGTTATGCCTGCGCTCTATCGGGCCTCTCTCGGTCTGGTCATGGCAAGTTACTTCGGACCAACGAACATCCCACCCCTCGAGGCGATGGCACTGGGTGTGCCGGTAGTCGCGTCACAGCAACACAGAGAACAACTCGGGGATGCGGCTTTGTATTTTGATCCTGACAACGCGAAAGAATTGGCAGCTGCGATCGAAACCCTAGTTTCGCAGTCAGCCAGCGAAACGCTTGTGCAGAAAGGCGAGAATCGTCTACTCGAAATAGCTGATGAGCGAGAGCTCGGTTACGAAGACCTCTCTGGCAGAATCTCCAACTTGGCTAAGCGGCTAAACCTCTAGAGTCCGAGTTTCTTCCTCAACATGTCGACGTGACCCGTCGCCTTGACGTTGTAGAGAGCATGCAGGACGGTGCCGTCCTCATCAATCACAAAGGTTGAACGAATCACTCCCATCACGGTCTTCCCGTACATGGACTTCTCTCCATAAGTGCCGTATGCGTGATGAACGGAGAGGTCTTCGTCACTTAGGAGCGGGAACGAGAGATTTTCGTTCTGTGCAAACTTTTGAAGGGCAATGAGCTTGTCTTTCGATACCCCCAAAACAACATAGCCAGCCGCCTGCAATGACCCCATATTGTCTCTGAAGTCGCAAGCCTGAGTTGTGCACCCCGGAGTGCTCGCTGCCGGGTAGAAATAGAGAATAACTCTGCTACCCCGGTAGTCCGAGAGAGAGTGTGATTTGCCATCTTTGTCTGCCAGGCT
>JAYOYJ010000095.1:0-4270 GCA_038153485.1 Pontimonas sp.
TGGAGGCAGGGGGAACCCCCAAGTCGGACGCTCCCGCAGTAACCGCTCAACTTCCGCAACTCTTTCCGGGCACATATTCTCTTCACCTCGGATTTGTGTTGGCCATCCTCGCCGCCCTGACGTACTGGTGGTTGATGGAACGTTCTGCGATTGGCTATCGATTCCGAATGGTGGGCCACAATCCTCATGCTGCGAGGACTGCGGGAATTTCGGTGGAGAGAACTTACATCTACGCGATGGCCGTTTCCGCCGCCTTCTTGGGTGTAGCGGGAGCCAATCAAGCATTAGGTACTCAAGTCCCCTATACGGAGACGGTTCACGCAGGTATTGGCTTTGATGGCATCACGGTGGCGCTGTTAGGTGGAGGCAACGCCGTGGGGATCTTCTTCGCTGGCTTGCTCTTTGGCGCTTTCAAAGCGGGTGGTCCCCAGATGCAGGTCATCGGTGTGTCTCCTGAGGTTTTGGGCATTGTGCAAGGTGCGATTGTGCTTTTCATTGCTGCCCCGCCGCTGGTGAGAGCGATATTCCGACTCCCCGCCCTCTCGAGTACTCCAGGGCTTGATCGTCTCCGAGCCCGCTTCACGAGGAAAGGAGAATCCTCATGAGTACTGTCACCACTCCCGGTGTCTTCTCGCTTGCTGAAGCGAAAGTGAGCTGGAGAGCACCCTGGGTAATGGCGTTCTTCAGTGTTGTGGTGTTCGGCGGAGTTGGGGTGTTGGGTCGACGAGAACCCGTCCTCTATTCCCTGACGGCTGAGGACTCGAACTTCTCGCTACCGCCTATCGAAGTGATGTCCCACGTCGTTGGACTCACGCTGGGTGCAATTCTCTTGCTCATCACGGCTCTAGCGTTCGTGTGGGTGATGCAAAAGAAACCCGTGCCACTGTGGTGGTCGCTGGTGTTTGGAATGATTGCGATTACCGCCCTGTTGGGTTGGCTCGCAGCGGGCGAGCGCGTGCCCGTTGCATTCCTGTTGGCCAATGCCATCGTGCTTGCCATTCCCATCATGTTTGGCGGAATGTCGGTAGTCATTTCCGAGCGCGTTGGTGTAGTCAACATTGCAATCGAGGGCCAACTTCTAACGGGAGCCTTTGTGGCAGCAGTGGTGTCCACCCTGACTGGAAACCTCTACATCGGGATGATTGCAGCGATGATTGCAGCGGCACTGGTCTCCATGGTCTTGGCAGTGTTCTCGGTTCGCTACTTGGTCGACCAGATCATCGTCGGAGTCGTACTCAACGTTCTCGTCATCGGTGTGACCAACTTCCTCTACTCGCAATGGCTCACTCAAGACGCTGCCAACACCAATGCTCCAGGAACCTTCCCGGTGATATCCATCCCCCTCGTGAGTGATATCCCCATTCTTGGACCCGTGTTGTTCGAAAACCGTTTGACAGTGTTCCTCGCGTTCCTCGCAGTTCCCCTGCTGTGGTTTGTGTTATTCCGCACCCGGTGGGGTTTGCGCGCAAGAGCGGTAGGCGAATACCCCATGGCGGCCGACACCATGGGAATTGGGGTTGCCGCGACCCGTTTCTGGTGGGTAGTCATGGGAGGCGCTCTTGCCGGGTTAGGGGGCGCTGCACTCACGATCGGGAACGTGGGGGCGTTTGGGAAAGAAATGACACAAGGGCAAGGCTTTATTGCTCTCGCTGTGGTGATTCTTGGTCGCTGGCACCCGTTCTATATGTCTGCCGCAGCCTTGCTCTTTGGTTTCTCGATCATTTTGCGAGTGTGGGCCAACCAGGTAAGCCCGGGAATTCCGACGGACTTCATCATCATGGTTCCATACCTGGTGACCATCATCGCGGTGGTGGGCTTTGTCGGTCGTGTGAGGCCACCGGCATCCTCGGGTAAGCCCTATATCAAGGAGTAGAAGTCATGACTGACGTGGATTGGGATTCTCTTCGGGAGGTCGCGAAAGGAGCGATGCGGCTCGCATATGCTCCCTATTCGCAGTTTCCCGTGGGCGTAGCGGCCATTGTCGATGATGGTCGGGTTGTGTCCGGGTGCAACGTCGAAAACGCCAGCTACGGAATAGGGCTCTGTGCAGAATGCTCTCTGGTTTCGAATCTCACCATGACAGGTGGAGGAAAGTTGGTCGCCTTCACCTGCGTCGATGGAAACGGAGAGGTTCTGATGCCGTGTGGCCGGTGCCGCCAGTTGCTCTATGAACACTCGGCTGAAGGAATGCTTCTCGAAACTGTGAGTGGTGTAAAAACCATTGATGAGGTGTTGCCCGACGCTTTTGGGCCAAGGAAACTGGAGGATTTCCGCAATGGCTAGGTCCTCACTGTCCACAAATGACATCAAGGCTCTTCCCAAAGTGTCGCTCCACGATCATCTCGACGGAGGTCTTCGCCCCGGCACCATATTGGAGATTGCGGAGGCAGAGGGGGTTTCTCTGCCGATCGACAATGCGACCAGCGCTCCCATTGATGATGCAGTTCGTCTGGGTGAATGGTTCGCAGAGAAGTCTGACTCTGGTTCTCTCGTGGAGTACCTGAAGACGTTTGATGTGACGACTGCGGTTATGCAGAGCGAAACTGGTCTTCACCGAATTGCCAAAGAATTTGTCGAAGATCTCATTGACGACGGCGTGGTTGTCGGTGAAATTCGCTGGGCACCCGAGCAGCATCTCAACGGAGGGTTGACCCTCGATAGTGCTGTCGAAGCAGTCCAGTCCGGAATTGATGAAGCCGTCGGAGCCGCCCGCGCCTCTGGCACGACCATCTTCGTGGGACAACTCGTCACGGCGATGAGGCACCTTGACCGGAGCATGGAGATAGCCGAGCTCGCTCTTCGTCACCGCAACAAGGGCGTTGTGGGTTTCGATATTGCGGGTCCAGAAGCTGGATTCCCTCCAGGGAGATTCCGTGAAGCTTTTGAGATGCTCGCCCGCGAGATGTTTCCTGTGACTGTTCACGCCGGAGAAGCCGATGGCGTCGAAAGTATTGCTGGGGCGCTGGTTGATGGCCGAGCATTGCGCTTGGGCCATGGTGTTCGTATCGCGGAGGACATCGGGGACTTAGGCGCTAAAGATTCATCGTCGGCACGCTTGGGTCCTGTCGCACGGTGGGTTCTGGAGCGTGGCATCCCTCTCGAGACAAGTCCATCCTCGAATCTCCAAACCGGAGCTGTCCAAGCCTGGGGCAGTTCTATGACAGACCACCCTTTTGATGCTCTCTACCGGCTAGGTTTCGCCGTCACCGTCAATACGGACAATCGTTTGATGAGTGCGACGACCCTGACTAGAGAGCTGGGATTACTCGTTGAGGCCTTTGGATACGGCATCGAAGATTTACTCGCATTCCAGCTGACGGCCGCGCAGGCTGCCTTCCTTGACTGGGGCCAAACGGAAGAGGTCATCGATATCCTTCTGGAGGCTTACACACCCCGCTAGAGCGTGCTGACCAGCTCGTTGATATTGGACTCCACCGCTGTGAGCCTTGAGAGCGCCTCCGTCGAGGTCTCTCCTTCTGTATCGATGTAGACCTTTACTTTGGGTTCTGTGCCACTGGGTCGTGCGATGACTCGTGTTCCATCGTCGAGGTAATAGCGAAGGATATCCTCCTGAGGAAAATCTCCGACGCCATCTAGGAAGTCATCCTTCTGAATGAGCGCTCGAGAACCGATGGCACCAATGTCTCTTTGTCGAAGAGCAGTGGTGATGCTCGATCCGGCAGTGCCAGGGCTGAGACGGATTGTTACTTGACCCGACGCGAATGCTCCTACAGCGTCTTCAATCTCGCGAAGGTAATCCCAGACGGTTCGTCCCTCAGCCGCAAGAGTGTGGGCGACTGACGCCATCAACAGGCCTGCAGAAATTCCATCCTTGTCTCGGACAACGTCGGGCGTCACCAAATACCCCAGGGCCTCTTCAAAACCAAAAATCAAATTCTCGACTCGAGAGACATATTTGAAACCTGTGAGAGTCTCACGGTGATTCAAGCCGAAATGCCGGGCGATTTTTCCGAGAACTGGCGAACTCACGAGGGAATTTGCCAGTGAGCCTTCAATGTTATGCGAGCGAACTCTTCGAGCCATGTGCCAACCCAAGAGTGCGCCGACTTGGTTCCCTGTGAGAGCTGTGTGCCCACTCGGGGACGTTGAATCTGGCAGGGCAACGGCGAGTCGATCGGCATCGGGGTCGTGAGCGATGATGAGGTCTGCTGTGTGCGCACGTGCTTTCTCAAAGCTTAGGTCAAGAGCTCCCTTTTCCTCCGGGTTAGGAAAAGCAACGGTGGGGAAGTCGGGGTTGGGTGCGAATTGC
>JAYOYJ010000096.1:0-1595 GCA_038153485.1 Pontimonas sp.
AATGCCCATTACCAGCCCTTGAGGAGTCCCGATATTTTCGCAAAAGATGAAGTTATTCCGTTCTGGACTACCAAGGTCATCAAGTTTGTGAAGCTTGGAATACACTCCGAACGCCGCCATATCGCTTACATGAGGTACTCCCAAGTCTTGGGATTTACGCACGAAAGTAGCGAGACGTTCAAAACCCTCGTCTGTCGAGAAGCTTTCAGTGAGAAAAGTGGTGAAGTCAGAGACTGCTGTGCGCGACCGAAAAAAAGTGAATTGCGGGCCGACCTTGTCCACTACTGTCATCGGGCTCCTTAGTTGGGGTTCAACTGCACTCATGGGCGTGTAAAGGAAGGCATCCGAATCGAGAACAAGGAACGGGCCGTCGAGTGACTGTCTTTCGCAGTAGGAGTGTACGAAAAACCACCGTTGAAAATTCAAGAGTTCATAATCGAAACTGTTGTTCCCCTCGAATCGGAATATTTTCGCGAACAAATCCGAGGTTTCGGAGTAGTCCGACAGGTTTTCATAGTTGACGGTAGACCTGATCTCGGAGGGTAAAGCTTGGGGTACCTGATCCCCCAGCAGAACAATCAAAGACCGAGGATTTGTCGCCCGAGCCTGAAGGATGGAAGCCCGAACATAGAGCTGAAGGGGACCTCGGTGGATGAAGAAGATAACTCCAGGGTTTTGCAGAGTTCTCATCTAAGACCTTCCTGAGCCTGGACGACTCTCTCGCGCGAAACTTAGCCTGGGTTCGGTTCGCGCTACTTTCTCCGCGTAGCCTGGGTATTGGACGCTGCTTCGTCTTTCTAAGACTGAAGAAATACTACGGAGTGGGCCCCGTGGGGCTCGAACCCACGACCCACGGATTAAAAGTCCGTTGCTCTGCCAACTGAGCTAGAGGCCCAAGGCATAGTTTACTTTCTTTGCGGAAGCAGGAGACTCAGAAGTGCAATTGTTGGCTCCGGCCTTGCATTAGAGTTTTGGAGTTGCTGGTCTTGAGCAAAAGGATTCGCCATGAAATTTTCTTCGAGAGCTCTGGGAGCCTGGTTTGTAGCTTTTGGAGTAATGATCTCTGGGTGTGCGGTTGAACCAGAACCTGTCGAGGATCAGGTGATTGAGGTCGTAGAGGAGGAGATTACGGAGCCAGACGTGTCCCGGCATCCTTTGACAGGAGTCGAAACGGGACCCACCGCAGTGTCGGGCCCCTCGCTCGCAATCAAGATCGATAACACCAGCAGCGGGCGACCTCAAGTGGGAATCGCTGCTGCCGACATTGTCTTTGAAGAGCTCGTTGAGGGTGGTGTGACTCGCTACCTGGCGGTGTTCCACACCGCCATTCCAGAAGAGGTGGGTCCCGTTCGCTCTGGTCGGCCCCAGGACGCTGACTTGGTGAGGTCCTTTGGCGGGGTTTTTGTTTTCTCCGGAGTGGGTAACGCCGATGTTCGCGAGATTATTCGCGGAACCGACCTTCAACTTGTGGAGCATGACACGTCCGGGGGCACCCCCGATGGCGAATTGTTCTTCCGGAGCTCCAGGAAGCCAGCTCCATGGAACCTTCACATTTCTGCCGCTGAATTAGCAACGTCCTATAGCGCGCTCGATGC
>JAYOYJ010000096.1:1695-4105 GCA_038153485.1 Pontimonas sp.
TATGAATCAAATGGTGAGACGATAACTCGCAATATCTAGTTTGGTTCGGTTTCGAGTTCAGCTAACTTTCTCTCTCGCATCGCGAGAAACAGCGGGAACGTGAAAGCGAAAGCTGTGATTCCTGAGAGCACGATGTAGAGCCACACTCTCTTCATACCGAGCCTTTGAGCGTCAAAGACCATAAGGGCTGATCCCGCGATTGCGACGATGAGCAGGTCTACCGAGAGGACCCAGTCGACCGCGGAGCCAAACCAGGCATGGAGGTAGTCCTGACCAGTCACAGTGGCAACCCCGTTGAATATCCATGCGGTGATAAGACCGATGATGGAGAGAATCAGGAAGAAAAGGAACCTGGCGTGATGATTTGTCTTTGTCATGCCCTCAGGCTACGGCGCGATTCTGGGACCCTTACTACATGTGAGTCGTTTAGCGTGGGAGGGCTATGAGTCGCGATTTCTCCAGACCAGTGCGAATGAGCACGAGTCGGATGGAAGCTGCCAATAAATATCCCGCTGAGTTAATGATGGATCCAGCCGACGTATCTGCGATAGCGCACGCAACGGCTTCCGCGCTTCTTTCTCGAGGACAATCGACAAGAGACACGAAGGTGCGCGAGGAACTTGTGCGATTCTCCGACGAGAATGGTCTTGACACTCTGGCGGAGCTCTGGTCCCAAGCCCATCCCCTCACCCTGCCGGGCGCCCTATGGCGCCTGTTCTTAGTCAGAGCCGTGGTTCAGCACAACCCAGAAGGCGCATCTCACCTTTTTCAACGAGGGATTGATAATCTCCCCACCATTGATGCGGTCGTAGCGGGGGCTCCTGACTCCGTCAGCTCAGAAGACTTTTCAAGAGTTCTTGACGACATTCTTCGTGGCGCATTTCAGGGGGATCTGGCCCACGCACTCGATCGAGCGGCCGCGGTCGCGACTGCAGTCTCGGCGGGGGCTATATCTCTCGCGCTTGCTGACGCAGACGAGGCTTCCTATCTCACGTCACGGTCGCTCAGCTGGAGTGTTATTGCACGTGAGCTTGAGGGTTGTGCGTCTAGGGCACGTAAAGGTTCCCTCAGGTAGGAAAAATTCGAGCGTGCCGAGCCTCGATACACTGGGGATGCCGGGCCGCAGTAACCCCGGGCTCCATCACTAGCCGCTTCGAGCGGCCTCGCGCCGAGAGGCGTTCTGCGGTCCGGCTCTTTAGCTTCTGGGAGGTTCGTGAGTCTCCACCGCGACGATATGTGGGCTTTCCGTCTCTCTCGAGAAATGGATCACGCTGAAGCTCCCCACCGACAAACTTGCCGCTTTTTGCAGTGCCTTGCTTGAGCCTCCGTGACCAATCTCAGCTGCTGCCATGACGAGTTGAGGGAGAACAGGACCGTGAGAGCACAGAACTGTCGGTACTCGGTTAGTAACCCTCTTCTCCACTGCTGAGTAGGCTTTCTTTCCGCTGGACTCATAGGCGTCCTGACTGATGCTCTTCGAGGCCTTGACTCGAAGCTCCGCTCGCTCGAGAAGTGGCTGAATGGTTGCCTGGCATCTAGCTGCAGGGCTTGAGACCACGAGCTCAGGGGCGAACGCCATGATTCCACCAGCGACGTTTGTGGCCTGCGTCAGGCCTTTGTGAAGGAGAGGTCTCGTGTGGTCGGGTCCATCCCAATTCTCGCCGGGCATGGCTTTTGCGTGCCGGAGAAGAATGAGCGGAAAGGTTCGTGCCCGACCGCTTTCATAGAGAGAGGCGAAGTTCTCGACGATATCGACATCGTGTTCGTAGGTCAGTTTCTTGGGAGCTTTCTTGAGTGAAACCCATTCGAGTGCATAAATCTCGTCGTTGGATTCAAACGGTGCGCGTTCGGCCTCTCCCGGATCTACTTCGGCCGCCCAGTAATGAACTTCTTTGGGTTTCTTGCTGGGTAAGAGGTAATCGACCCGACCGAGGTAGGCACCCAGAGTGATATGGAGACCTGTCTCCTCAAGGATTTCCCGTTGTGCGGTTTCGGGGACAGTTTCACCCGGATCACACTTGCCTTTTGGTAGGGAGACATCTTTGTGTTGTTTTCGGTGCACGAGGAGAATTCGGACTTCGCCATCGACGATTTTCCAGCAGACTGCACCTCCTGCGACGACAACCTCAGGAGAGCGACTCATGCGCTAGGCACTCCGCGTTTTCTACCCATAATCTCCATCATGGTCTCGTTCTGAACATCTCCCAGTCTTGTCCCATCGTCGGCGTGGTAGTGGCGCTGCCAGTCGCCGTTCGATTCGAGGGACCATGACTGCATGTCATCGCTCATTCCTCTGGTGAGTTGGCGATCGAGTTGTTCTATGTGGGCGGGGTCGGTGATTTGAAGGAGGGCCTCGATTCGCCGATCGAGGTTTCGATGCATCATGTCTGCGCTCCCGATATAGACCTTG
>JAYOYJ010000097.1:0-4085 GCA_038153485.1 Pontimonas sp.
AGGACTGGTGGGGGGTGGGGCCAGGGGCCCACTCCCATGTGGGCGGAGTGCGATGGTGGAATGTCAAACACCCCCGTGCTTACGCCTCACGCATGAGCCAGGGAGTGTCTCCCGCTCACGCTCGGGAAGTGCTCAGTGACAGTGCGGTGGAGATGGAGCGCGTGTTGTTAGGTATTCGGGTGCGCGAGGGTCTTGATGCCAGTCTGTTGGCACAAGAGCACCGGCCACTGCTTGCACAGTGGGTCTCACGCGGACTGATTGAGGGAGAAGAGCTCCTTGCCGGGCGAGTGGTCGCAACCCGACAAGGGAGGCTCGTCGCTGATTTTCTCGCGCGCAAGCTCACTGAGAGCCCGCGCTAAGCCATCCTCGCTACTATTAGCAATCAACTAGCCCGACTGCCAGTTCTGCCGAGGAGGTGTTTCGTCCATGGTCTCTGATCGCGCCCTTGAGGTCTTGCGTGTCATCGTCCAGGACTACATCGACTCGAAAGAACCTGTGGCGTCGAAGGCCATCGCTGATCGGCATGGTTTCGGGGTGTCCGCAGCAACTATTCGCAACGACATGGCGCTTCTGGAAGAAGAAGAGCTGATCACAGCTCCCCACACGTCGGCCGGCCGTATTCCCACCGATAAGGGTTATCGAGTCTTTGTCGATCAGTTGGCAGGAATTAAGCCGCTCACTCCCGCCCAGCGCCGGGCTATCGAACAGTTCTTGAGCGAATCTGCCGATCTTGATGACACTCTCACGAGAACTGTGCGGCTTCTGTCGCAACTGACCAACCAGGTCGCGATTTTGCAGTATCCGAGCTTGAGCGTGGCGACAGTGCGTCACGTCGAATTGTTACCGATGGGTACCCATCGGGTGATGACCGTGTTGATCACCGATGGTGGGTCCGTAGACCAGAACATTGTGGAGTGTCCGCGGGAGCTCGATGAGGCGGTTGTCGCAGAACTTCGGGCCCATTTGAACGCACAGCTCGTCGGTATGTCTCTCGCCCAAGTGCCGGACAAGCTCTCAGGTCTGTCCTCTTCGGTGTCACCGCAGCGCCGCGACCTCATGGAGGCTATTGCGGAGGCCCTGCGCCACGCATTAGAAGGGCACCGGTCTGATCGCTTGATGATGGCGGGTGCTGCGAATCTGGTGCGCGGCGAACACGATTTCTCTTCGTCGGTGTACCCGGTTCTCGAAGCTATTGAGCAGCAAGTAACCCTGCTCAAGCTTTTCACCGAAATGAAATGGGAATCGGAGGAAGTCCAGGCTCGTATTGGACGGGAAAACGAAGGACCATTTGCGGAAACCGCGGTCCTCGCCTCCGCCTACCAGTCGGGGTCGGACCATCGAGCGACCCTGGGGGTGGTGGGACCCACCCGTATGGATTATTCGAGCAATATGACCGCTGTTCGTGCTGTAGCGAGCTATCTTTCGCGGTTGCTCGGTGACCAAGAATCGGAAAGAGCCTAAAGCGTGAGTGCGGATCACTACGAGGTCCTTGGCGTGAGCCGGGACGCCAGCGCGGAAGATATCAAGAAGGCCTATCGGAAGTTAGCTCGGCAGCTCCACCCCGATGTCAATGACTCGGAGGACGCCGAGGAGCGCTTCAAACTCGTCTCCCACGCTTACGACGTTCTCTCCGACCCGGAGCAGCGCGCGAACTACGACATGGGTGGCCAAGCTGGTTTCGGCGGTTTTGGTCCTTTTGGGGACATCTTTGAGACGTTCTTTGGCCAAGGCGGAGGCCAGAGGGGGCCGCGTTCGCGCAAGGAACGCGGACAGGACGCTCTCATTCGCGTGGATGTCGATCTGAAAGACGTCATCTTTGGTGTCACTCAGACCCTTGAAGTGGACACCGCTGTCGTCTGTGAATCGTGTGAGGGCTCGTGCGCATCCCCCGGGACTCAGCCTCGTCGTTGCGATATCTGCGGCGGTAGCGGTTCTCTGCAGCGCACGGTGCGCTCGGTGCTCGGCAACATGGTCACGCAAAGTCCCTGCGGTAGCTGTCGAGGTTTTGGTGAGGTGATTGATTCACCGTGTCCCACGTGTGCCGGTCAGGGTCGTGTCCGGGCAACCCGGTCGCTGTCCGTTGACATTCCCGGGGGTATCGAAACAGGTCAACGCATTCATCTCCCCGGTCAGGGGGAAGTCGGTCACGGCGGCGGGCCCTCGGGTGGTCTCTACCTGGAGTTCACCGTTCGAGGGGACAAGATTTTCTCCCGCTCCGGTGACGACATCATTGCCACCATCGAGGTCGATGTGCTCGATGCCATCGAAGGCACCGAGGTCACCTTGCCAGCACTCGATGGCGACGTGCAGGTCCAGGTCAAACCAGGAACTCAGAGCGCTGACATCATCACCGTGAAGGGTCGCGGAGTGACCAAGCTGCGCGGTAAGGGTCGGGGAGACCTGCGACTCGGAGTTCAAGTGCTGACTCCCGCAAAACTGAGCGCCAAAGAAACTGATCTCGTTAGGAAGCTGCGCGCCCTGCGTAAACCTGCTCCGCCGATTCTGGCGGGGGCGCAACAGGGTGTGTTTCAAAAATTCCGCGACCGTCTCTTCGGAGGCTAGGTCGGTGGCACACCTTTACTTCCTTCCAGCCGGAGAGACCTTGGTGGAGGGCTACAGCGCCCGTCTTGTTGGAGATGAAGCTCGTCATGCCGCGGTAGTGAGTCGACTGGGGGTAGGCGAAGACATTCTTGTAGGGGACGGTGTGGGCACCCTCGCGCGGACCACCGCCACCAAGGTGAGTCCCCAGGAAGTGGTCGTCGACGTGCACAGCACCACCTTTCACCCCCGTCCCACCACCGAAATGTGGCTGGTTCAAGCGTTGGCGAAGGGCGACCGAGACGAGTTGGCCCTGCAGACCTGCACGGAGCTCGGCGTGGATCGCATCATCCCCTGGCAGGCCGGGCGAAGTGTCTCGCAATGGCGTGGAGATAAAGTCGCGAAAGGCGTCGCGCGGTGGAACAAAATTGCCACAGAAGCGTCCAAACAAGCTCTTCGAGCCTGGATACCGCCCGTAGACACTGTGGTTTCCACGAAAGATCTCGCGAAACTCGGCGGGTCACACGAGCTTCTCCTGCTCGATCCGGATGCCGAAGACACCCTCTCGTCCTATAGCCCGCCTACGGGTAAGCCAGTCGTGGTCATCGTGGGGCCAGAGGGCGGAGTAGATCCCGCTGAGCGTGATGTTCTCATCGAAGCGGGCGCCACAGCACGGAAGTTGGGCTCGACAGTGTTGAGAACTTCGAGTGCTGGTCCCGCCGCGCTCGCCTTGCTGAATAGCTCCCTGGGGCGTTGGTGAGAGAAGAGTGCGCCCTCGAATACCAAGTTCTAGACTGGACGCTATGAGTGAGCCATCAATTTTCTCGCGCATTATTGCGGGGGAAATTCCCGCGGACATCGTTTTTCAGAACGACCGCATCATTGCTCTTCGCGATATTGCCCCGAAAGCACCGGTTCACCTTCTCGTTGTTCCGAAAACTGATGCCTATCGGGATGTGAGAGAGCTCGCCGCCGGTGACCCCGAGTTGCTCCAAGAGATGGTGCAGGTGGCAGGCGACTTGGCCGCCGAGCACGCTGATGGTGATTTCCGTCTCGTCTTCAACACCGGTGTAGGGGGTGGGCAGACGGTGTTCCACGTTCATGCTCACGTGCTCGCGGGGGGCCTCGAAGAGGATTCACTTGCCGGCTAAATCGCAGAATTCTGTGTCCGTCACGGTGGACGTTGACGATGTCGCGATGATTCGCGTTCTCGGAGTCCACGACCGGGTGTTATCTCAAGTTGAGGCAGAGTGCCCTGGGGTGGTCGTTGTCGCGCGAGGAAACGCGATTACCTTGTCGGGGGCTGAAGCAGATGTTGAGCGCGCCCACCAGCTGGTGAGTGACCTTGTTCAGATGGCCCGCGAGGGGGTCGACCTCGGAGCGAGAGATGTCGCCACCGTCGCGGATATCCAGCATTCGACGGGGAAAAGAGCGTCTGGTTTCCTCACGGAGCCCATCCTGTCGACCCGGGGGCACAATATTCGGCCTAAGACTCTCGGACAAAAGAGCTATGTCGATGCCATCACACAGAACACGATTGTGTTCGG
>JAYOYJ010000098.1:0-4062 GCA_038153485.1 Pontimonas sp.
GTGGACTTCATGGAGGTCGTGGGCCACGACTTTTACCTGTTTGTTGACAAAGAAACATCTAGGCCGAGTGTCGTGTATCGGCGCAAAGGGTGGAATTACGGGGTCATTTCTCTCGGAGAGTAAGGCGATGCGCCCCGTTGGTAGCATGGGTGGTCGAGCTTTCCCGGGTTTCTCAATAAGGCGAGGTTGTGTGTGGCTAACGTCCTAGAGCGCTTTCTTCGAATGGGAGAAGGTCGAACCCTCCGCAAACTTCACAGCCAAGCGTCCGCGGTCAACCAGCTCGAGGAGTCTTTCTCGCACCTGAGCGACGATGAGCTCAAACAAGAGACCGAGGAGCTTCGCTCTCGATACGCCGCGGGCGAGTCCTTGGATGATCTCTTGCCGGAGGCTTTTGCTGCGGTCCGCGAAGCATCAAAGCGGACCCTAGGGCTTCGACACTTCGATGTTCAGCTCATGGGTGGTGGCGCCCTCCACCTGGGCAACATCGCCGAGATGAAGACAGGTGAGGGTAAGACCCTGGTGGCCACATTGGCCGCATACCTCAACGCAATTCCTGCCCGCGGTGTACATATCGTGACCGTGAATGACTATCTTGCCTCCTACCAGTCAGATTTGATGGGACGTATTTTCAGGGCCTTGGGGATGACGACCGGGTGCATCGTTTCTGGCCAAACTCCGGAAGAGCGCCGACTTCAGTACCAAGCGGACATAACGTATGGAACCAACAACGAGTTCGGATTCGACTATTTGCGCGACAACATGGCGTTGCAGAAAACCGATTTGGTTCAACGCGGGCATTTCTTTGCCATTGTCGACGAAGTCGACTCGATTCTGATTGATGAGGCGCGAACTCCGCTGATTATCTCGGGCCCTGCGTCTGGTGAAGCAAACCGCTGGTTTGGTGAGTTTGCCCGCATTGCGGGCCGATTGACCGAGGGCGACGACTACGAGGTCGATATCAAGAAGCGCACGGTCGGTGTGTTGGAGCCAGGTATCGACAAGGTCGAGGACTACCTCGGTATCGACAACTTGTATGAGTCGGCGAACACTCCGCTTATTTCCTTCTTGAACAATGCCCTCAAAGCCCGGTCACTTTTCAAGAGGGATAAAGACTATGTGGTGATGAATGGGGAGGTGCTCATCGTCGATGAGCACACCGGTCGGATTCTGTCTGGTCGCCGATACAACGAGGGTATCCACCAAGCCATTGAGGCCAAAGAGGGCGTGGAGATTAAGGCTGAGAACCAAACCCTTGCCACCATTACGCTGCAAAACTATTTCCGCCTCTACAAGAAACTCGCCGGCATGACGGGAACCGCGGAGACAGAAGCTTCCGAGTTCATGAGCACCTACAAACTCGGTGTTGTTCCGATTCCCACGAACAAGCCCATGATCAGAATCGACCAGCCAGACCTCATTTATCGTGACGAGGAAGCAAAGTATCGGCAGGTCGTCGAGGATATTGTTTCCCGACACGAAAAAGGGCAGCCCGTTCTCGTGGGGACCACAAGCGTCGAGAAGAGCGAGAAGCTCTCGGGCATGCTCGCGAAACGGGGCGTGAGGCACGAGGTCCTTAACGCGAAGAACCACGCCAGAGAAGCCAGCATTATTGCCCAGGCTGGTCGCCGAGGTGCTGTGACTGTCGCCACCAATATGGCGGGTCGTGGAACCGACATCATGCTGGGTGGTAACGCCGAATTCATGGCCGTGGCAGCCATGGGCGACAAAGGTTTTGATGCGAGCGAGAAGCCCGACGAGTACGAGGCAGCGTGGGACGCCGTCTTCCAGACCATGATGGATCAGGTTGAGCAGGAAGCGGAATCTGTTCGTGACCTCGGTGGTTTGTATGTACTGGGAACTGACCGCCACGAGTCGAGACGTATCGACAACCAGCTTCGTGGGCGCTCTGGTCGACAGGGTGATCCCGGAGAAAGTCGTTTCTATCTCTCCCTCCAGGACGACTTGATGCGAATGTTCAACGCCGGAGCTGCGGAAGCTCTGATGGCTCGAACCAGCGCCGATGAGGAAGACATTGCTATCGAATCCCGCGTGGTAAGCCGAGCAATCCAGTCAGCTCAGAGCCAGGTTGAGGCACGTAACGCTGAAATTCGCAAGAACGTTCTCAAGTATGACGATGTTCTCAACCGTCAAAGACAGGCGATCTATAGTGACCGCCGGCACATTCTGGAGGGTGATGACATCGCCGACCGGGTTCGTACCTTCATTGACGACACGCTGTCGTCGGTCATCACCGAACACACTTCCGTGGGCATTCCCAGCGAGTGGGATTGGGAAGCGCTCTGGACCGAGCTCAAAACCCTGTACCCCATTGGGCTCACCGTCGATGAGGTGATCGCCGAGCTTGGGTCAACCATGGAATCTTCAGAACTACTCCGAGAGGTCTCGTCCGACGCGCTCGTCGCTTATGAAAAGCGAGAGTCTCAGCTCGGAGCTGCAGCCATGAGGGAGCTCGAGCGCAGGGTTGTCCTGAGCGTGATTGACCGTCGCTGGCGGGACCATCTCTATGAGATGGATTACCTGAAAGATGGCATTGGGCTGAGGGCCATGGCGCAGAGAGACCCCCTCATCGAATATCAGCGTGAGGGCTACGCACTGTTCAAAACCATGATGGGTCAAATCAAGGAAGACACGACCGGTTTTGTCTACAACCTCGAGGTGCAAGTCCAGCCTCCCGAGGGAGGAATGGCTGCACAAGTATCGGCGAAGGGGCTCGCGCAGTCCGTGGTTCCCCAGCAGAACCTGAGCTACTCTGCTCCGGCAGCCGATGGAACCGTGGAGGTCCGCAACCAACAAGGTCAAGTTGTAGGAGCATCACAGAAAACAGGTTCAGCCTTTGGGGTGACCGAACCTTCTGCTCCGGCGCAGGCGGGTCAACAAGGAGTACGGCAGGCTTCACCGCAACCAGCTCCCAGGCAGGCTCCTCCTGCAGGCAACCGCGCACAACGCAGGGCCCAGAAGAAAAAGAAACGCTAGTTAGAGAACGGTAAAGGACGTGGCTCGCCATCGGCGGTCATATCCCTCGAGGCGAAGTGCGTGCTGAGTTCTTCCGAGGCATCGATCGAGATGACGGTCGTCGAGACTGTTTTTCAGCAGGCAGATCACCTGTATCTCGTGGGTGAAGCGACAGATTTGGGGGTCTCCCGGTTGGTCAGGGATTGGAAACATTTGGCTTCATTGTCGACAGAAGCTCCTCGCACCCTCGTCGTAAGGAAACCGCTTGGCTCACCTGATAATTCGCTGTCCGAAGCGCGAGAAGCGCTGTGGAAGTTCACAGGCTGCCAGGACATTCGACTGGTTTCTTTTGAGTCAGATGATGACGAGTCTGTCGTGTGGAGAGAGTTGCTTCAGAGAGTGCGGAGTTCAAGTACCTTGCGCCCGGCAGGAAAGTCAGAGATTAAAGTATCGCGACCCTGATTACTGCGCAGGCTGGAGCGTCAGCTATTACTCTGATGAGGTGGGTGCGAAATCGGGTTCTGTTTTCACGCGGACAACTCTTTTTGATCGGCAGGTCGCGTGGCTCTTCCAATTAGTCAGCGAATGCCAGCTATTGGCCGATCTTGCGTTCGCCGACATAGTAATCTGGGCCCCCACGAGTCACGGGTCCTTTGTGGCTGTGTCCCATCTGAGACCGTCTTCAGCCGCAACGCTCTTTTACAGGGATGTTGTGGAGACTGAAATAAGACCTGAATGGGTGGAACTAGTTTCGCGAGCTTTCACACAGGGTGAGATTGTCGATTCCAAGGTGCCAGATGGATACGAAAAAGCACCGACCAGAATCAGGGCTATCCCTATTCGAATGGGTCGACGGTCGGATGGAGTGACTGCCGATGACACAGTTATCGCAGTCCTCACCCGACATGCGAATCTTGGAGAGGCGCGCATTCCGAGCCGTCAGGAACTCACTTTCAACGAATGCGCGAGTGACCTGTTTCAGATGATTTCGGAGGGGTCCTTCCCTGATCCTCATACTCCGAGTGCACCGGCGCAGGGCGCGCCGAGAGCTTCGGATGGCCTTATTCGAATGGACGAAAATGGTCGGGT
>JAYOYJ010000099.1:0-4014 GCA_038153485.1 Pontimonas sp.
CCAATTTGAGTTCGTCGACTCCGAACTCAATGACGTCAACCTGCTGGTTCACGTCTCCGAAAACCACGACCGCGCGGTCGTTATTAGTTTTCCCCGGGACCTGCTCCTCGATATACCCGCTTGCCCCCAGCCGGATGGGACAAAATCTGCCCCCAAAGGAATGCAGCCACTGAACACCACCATGGCAATCGGTGGACTCCCGTGTGTTGCGTTGACCCTTGAAGAACTGACCGGGCTTGAGATCGGTTATGCGGGACTCATGACCTTCACCGGGGTTGCCCAGCTCTCCACCGCTGTCGGTGGAGTGGAAGTGTGTGTGAGCGCACCCCTGGTCGACCCCTGGTCGGGAGTGAACCTGCCCGAAGCGGGGTATCACACGCTAGAGGGCGGTCAAGCTCTCGCCTTCCTTCGCACACGTAAAGGTGTCGGAGATGGCAGTGACCTCTCTCGAATTTCCTCCCAACAGGTCTACATGGCGGCCCTCGTGCGCACCCTGCAACAAGACGGTGTGCTCAACGACATCGGGAAACTATACGGAATAGCTCAAACAGCTGCCCAGACCATGGTGCTCTCCACCAGCCTGGCCAGTGTGGACGTGATGGTGGCGATGGCCAGAGCACTCCGGGGGATACCCAACGAAAACATTGTCTTCATTCAGTACCCCGTCCTCGATGCTGACCCTGAGCTATACCCGGGTCGCGTCATACCCAATGAAGCCTTGGCAACAGAGGTTGTCGAGCGCTTGCAGATCGATGAAGCCTTCACTGTCGGGGAAGGATCGCTCGGCTTTGGCTCAACTGGCGCTGAGTCTGCCACTGATTCAGGTGAAGCAGGCGTCTCGTCTGCCGAAGAGCTAGACGGTTTAGTGGGACAAACTGCAGGAGATGAAACCTGCGCGGTTCCGCGCTAAAGGGTGACCTCGCTATAGTTGTGCGAGTGATGAAGCCCGCTTCATCCAGGAGACGTCGCATAGTCCGGCCGAGTGCACCACCCTGCTAAGGTGGAGTCCCCGCAAGGGGACCGAGGGTTCAAATCCCTCCGTCTCCGCTCTATTGCTTTTTTTGGCGTCCCTTTATCGTTTCCGGATCAGAGACTCTAGCGAGGAATATAGCGAATACCAGTGCGACGACAATTGCCGCACTTACTCCTAACTCAGTGACCGCTCGGTCGAAGCTCTCTTGTGGTTTTTCTGCCCCGAGGGTCATGGAAGCGCCGACCGTCAAAATATGACGGACTGCCGCGATGATGCCGATAATCAGGAAGTTTTGTAACTGAAAGACCCCATCGGTGTATCGCGCTATCACGGTGCGCAAAATTTCAAGAATGATAATGATGAACAACACATCATTGATGGCTTGAATCATCCCGGTCGGAAAGAAGGGTGCCGTTGTGAACAGGCGAATCATGGTGAAAACGAGAGCAACTGTTGCAATCCCCAGCAGAATAATACCCAGGATGATATGGAAGATGTCTTCCACCCTCTCGGCCCAAGCTCCAGGGACGATGGTTTTTGTGCGTGACGTAGTCATAGTGGGACGCTAGCGCTTCCAGGGGTCAAAGTCACGAGAAAGTGCCTTAGCAGTGCCAGGTTCTCTGGACATTTCACCCCGAAGAAGCGAAAGCTCAATGCATGGCGTGTTCGGCATTTCTTCGGCAGTAATGGCAAAGACATTCCATAACTTAGGCTGACTCATGCCCCACAAAGACTTTGGGGCGGGAGGAAGGGTTTCCTGGTGTCTACTCGCACCCGCTGGGTCGGGCTTCTGTTTATCTCGATGGCGATTTCGCTCGTGATCATTGATGGCACTATCGTCAACACGATTTTTCCCGAAATCATTAAAGAGCTCTCGTTGAGCTCCACCGAGGTTCAATGGGTACAAGAGAGCTATGTTCTCGTCTTTGCGTCTACTTTGCTGATCTGGGGATCCCTTGCGGACAGGGTGGGCCGAAGGCGTCTGCTCGTTGTCGGGATTCTGATCTTTATTGCTTCCTCTGTGTGGGCGGGCTCAGCGGATGGTGCGGCGAGCCTCATACTTGCCCGCATAGTCCAAGGTTTCGGCGGCGCGATGGTGCTTCCGACCACGTTGTCACTCGTGAACGCAACTTTTCAGGGCAGAGAGCGAGGAATCGCTTTCGCGGTGTGGGGTTCCACGATTGGCGGAATGGTCGCCGTCGGACCTGTGCTTGGTGGCTGGCTCGCCACCGACTTTACCTGGAGGTGGGCGTTTCTTATCAACGTTCCCCTGGGGGTCCTGATTGTCGTGGGTCTTGCGCTCTTCGTCATCGAGTCGAGGGCTCCGGGGGAGAAAAAGTCCCTCGATTGGATTGGGGCTGCCCTGTCAGTGCTGTTTTTTGGTCCGTTAGTGTTTGGCCTCATTGAGGGTCGTGTCTACGGGTGGTGGAGCGTCAACGAAAAGAACGCGTTCTCACTCGGAGGTTTCTCCTGGCCAAGCGAAGGGCTTTCCGTGATACCCGTGGCGCTCGCGCTCGCGGTGGTTGCGGGCGTTCTCTTCGTTCTGTGGGAGATCCGGCGCCAACGCAAGGATTTGGGTGTACTGCTTGATCTCAATCTGTTCCGGATTGCTTCGTTCCGCAATGGGTCACTCGCAGCCCTGATTATCTCGATGGGGGAGTTTGGCCTGATTTTCGCGATTCCGCTTTGGCTCCAAAACGTGATGGGGATGACTCCCATTGGAGCAGGCCTTGTTCTCCTTTTCTTGGCGGGAGGGGCTTTCGTGGCGTCGGGAATTGGTGGCGCACTGTCCGGCAAATTGCCACCAGCGCGCGCAGTTCAAATTGGGGTCCTTCTCGAAATTGTCGGCATCGTGGGCTTTGGACTAGTTGCTTCAACCGAAACGGGTTGGGTAGCGATTGCCCCCTTCCTCTTCGTATACGGCGTCGGGGTTGGACTCGCAACAGCACAGCTCACGGGCGTCATCTTGGTTGATGTTCCGATGGAAAAGACCGGGCAGGGTTCAGGCTCCCAGTCCACGGTGCGGCAGATTGGTTCAGGCCTGGGAATAGCTGTCATTGGCACCATGCTTTTCGCAGGGACAGGAACGTCGCTGGAAAACAGGCTTGATGATCTCGGAGTGGCTTCCTCGATTCAGGCGGGCGTTGTCGATGCTGTGGTTGATTCGGCGGGTGCCGCGATCCCGCAAATCTCTGATTCTTTGCTCACGACGCAGGTCGACCAAACGACGGCTGATGCTGTCCAGAGCGCGAGTGGTGAGGCCTTCACGGACGGGGCGAGAATCGCGGCGTATTTTGCAGCAGGCTTCCTCGTTCTCGGATTCCTTTCATCTTTCCGACTGGGTCGGTCGGCGAAAGTGGTTGCGCCGGAAACATCATCACCGGCCTGAGTGAGGTGCCTGTCCTTCAGGCTGGGTTGGAGCGATTTACGAAATCGCTTTGGTGACTAACTCGGTGATTGTCTTCTTGACGGACTCGTTCATTTCCAGAATGGCAAAGGATGTTGGCCAGAAGGGCCCATCGTCGAGTTTTGCCGCTTCCTGGAACCCAAAGGTGGAATAGCGACTGTCGAACTTGCTCCCCGCTTGGAAAAAGCAGATGACTTTGTCGCGGAAATAGTAGGCGGGCATTCCGTACCAGGTCTTGGTCGTAATGTCGGGTGAGATTCCCATCACGAGAGCGTGGATGGCTTTCGCCATCTTTTTTTCCGAGGTACTCATTTCAGCAATCTTTCGAGACACTTGCTCCTCGCCCGAAAGCTTCTTAAAATCACGAGCTTCCCGTGCGCGCTCTTTCATGAGGGCGCGCTCGGCGTCAGTAAATGCAGAGGTACCCTTTTTCTTTTCAGCCATGCAGGAAGCTTAGGCGAGGTGCGTGTCGCGCAAGACATCATTTTCATTCACCATTGGCTCCGCTGTGAAGCTCCAAGACTGAGGTGCCCTTTTCTCCCAGACTGCTAAGCTTTCTAGGCATTCGAAAGAGTGCCCTGCGCCCGTAGCTCAACGGATAGAGCATCTGACTACGGATCAGAAGGTTGGGGGT
>JAYOYJ010000100.1:0-3964 GCA_038153485.1 Pontimonas sp.
ATACGAAGCCACTGACTGGGCCTCGTGGGATCCCGAGAATGCGCCCAACTCGATGAAGGCCCTGCAACTCGCGCTCCCCAACTCCTGGAAACATAAAGTCCGTCTCTTGCGGCTCGAATGGAGCAAGTGGCAAAACAGAAAGTTCAGGGCTCCGGTTTCGCCTCGCCAAGAGCAGTAGGGTGATGAGCGTGGCTGATGAACCAACCAAATCAACGACGCCCTCAACCGGCGAGCGCATTGCGGATTACAAAGCTCGCTTCCACGAAGCTATAGTCGAGAGCAATTCTCTCGCGAAAGACAAACAACATGCGAAGGGCAAAAAGACTGCTCGCGAAAGGATTGACGAGCTTCTCGATAAGGGCTCTTTTGTTGAGCTTGATGAATTTGTTCGACACCGCACCGGAGCGTTCGGGATGGACCAGAAGCGCCCTTACGGAGATGCAGTCATCACAGGACTTGGGACAATTCATGGGCGCCAGGTCGCGGTATTTAGTCAGGACTTTACGGTCTTCGGTGGTTCTCTGGGCGAAGTAGCTGGAGACAAAATCATCAAGATTATGGATTTTGCCCTGGAAACTCGCGTTCCGATCATTGGAATCTTGGATTCGGGCGGTGCACGAATTCAAGAGGGCGTGATCGCGCTCGGTAAGTATGGGGAGATTTTCAAGAGAAACACAAGAGCCTCTGGGGTAATCCCCCAAATTTCTATCGTCTGCGGTCCTGCGGCCGGCGGAGCCGTGTACTCTCCCGCGCTGACGGATTTCGTCATCATGGTCGATAAAACCAGCCAAATGTTTGTCACAGGTCCGGATGTCATCAAAGCGGTCACCGGCGAAGAAGTGGGAATGGAGGAACTGGGTGGAGCGCTGACCCACAACAAAGTTTCTGGGGTCGCCCATTACCTTGCTCAGGGCGAAGATGACGCCTTCGATTACGCAAGGGTTCTTCTCTCCTATCTGCCCGACAACTTTGGCACAGAGGGCCCCCAGTACGCGGCTGAAAGCGATGTAGAAATCACAGATCGTGACCGAAGGATGAATGACATCATCCCGGACAGCGCAGCAGTTCCTTACGACGTCACAACTGTTATCGAGGGAATTGTCGATCCGGGCTCATTCCTCGAGATTCAGCCTCTCTTTGCACCCAACATCGTTATTGGCTTCGGTCGGGTTGAGGGTCGGTCTGTCGGAATAATTGCCAGTCAACCCAATCAGATGGCAGGAACGCTCAACATCGATGCCGGGGAGAAAGCCGCACGGTTTGTGCGTTTCCTCGATGCATTCGGGATACCCATCATCACGCTGGTTGATGTTCCGGGGTACCTGCCCGGTACAGATCAAGAATGGACTGGGGTTATTAGGCGGGGAGCCAAACTCCTTTACGCCTACGCCGAAGCAAGCGTTCCCCTCATCACCGTCATTACACGCAAGGCTTATGGGGGTGCGTACATTGTGATGGGATCCAAGCAACTGGGGGCTGATCTCAACTTTGCGTGGCCCACTGCTGAGATCGCTGTGATGGGCGGTCAGGGGGCGGTCAATATCTTGTACCGCAATGACCTCAAGAAAGCAGAGGAAGCAGGCGAAGATGTCGATGCTGTCCGAGCTCGACTCGCCAGTGAATACACCTACAACGTCGCAAGCCCTTTCCTCGCGGCTGAGCGCGGGGAGATTGACGGTGTTATTGAACCTGCTGCCACACGAAGCGTCATCGTAAAGGGTCTGAGAGCGCTGAGGAACAAAGCACCGAGAACACCCGAGGGTAAGCACGGCAACATTCCGTTGTAGCCACGTAACACCTCTTCTGGATTTCTTTCAAAGGGTCGCTCTGAAACCAGGAGCAATATTGCGCCTAAACTCTCGGTGTGGAAGCCATCTCAAAACTCCTCATTGCTAACCGGGGCGAAATAGCAGTCCGAGTCATTCGAGCGGCCAAAGATGCCGGAATCAATACAGTCGCTATCTATGCAGATCAAGACAGGAATGCTCGCTTCGTCCGTTTGGCCCATGAGGCTTATGCGCTGAATGGAAAGACTTCTCAAGAAACTTATCTCGTTCCAGAAAAGATCCTGTCGATTGCCAAGCGATCCGGTGCCAACGCTATCCACCCTGGATACGGCTTCCTCTCGGAAAATGCAGATTTTGCCCAAATGGTCATCGATGCGGGACTGATTTGGATTGGCCCACCTCCCTCAGCAATCCGGTCTCTCGGCGACAAAGTGTCCGCGAGGCACATCGCTCAGAAAGTGGGCGCCCCGCTTGCCCCAGGGACGAGTGACCCGGTCGCCACAGCCGAAGACGTCGTTGCTTTTGCACACGAACATGGTGTCCCTGTCGCGATCAAGGCTGCCCACGGTGGGGGTGGGCGTGGCCTCAAAGTTGCGTACACGGTCGAGGAGATTCCGGAGCAGTTCGATTCAGCGACAAGGGAAGCTCTCGCGGCCTTCGGCCGCGGAGAATGCTTCGTCGAGAAGTATCTCGAGAAACCGCGCCACGTCGAGACACAGTGTCTGGCCGACGCAAAGGGGAACGTGGTCGTGGTTTCGACGCGGGATTGCTCTCTCCAGCGTCGCCATCAAAAACTCGTTGAAGAGGCGCCAGCTCCATTCCTGTCGAAGGTCCAGCAAGAAACGCTGTATTCCTCATCCAAAGCCATTCTCAGAGAAGCCGGCTATGTAGGTGCCGGGACGTGTGAGTTCCTCATTGGTAAAGACGGAACCATTTCTTTTCTTGAAGTCAACACCCGACTTCAAGTCGAGCACCCAGTTTCGGAGGAAGTCACCGGAATCGACCTTGTCCGTGAGCAATTCCGCATCGCTGAGGGTGGCCTCATCGATTACGAAGACCCGTCTATCCATGGGCACTCGATCGAATTTCGCATTAACGGCGAAGACCCGGGGCGAGGTTTTCTCCCCACTCCAGGACCCGTCCACACCGTGAGGTTCCCCGGCGGACCAGGAGTGAGAGTTGACTCAGGTATCACCACAGGTGACATCATCACTGGTTCGTTCGATTCACTTCTCGCCAAACTCATTGTCACGGGGTCTAGTCGCAAAGATGCGTTGGAGAAGGCTCGACGTGCTCTCAAAGAATTTGAGATAACGGGTTTGCCCACCGTCATTCCTTTCCACCGAGTCGTGATCGAAGATGCAGCCTGCGCGGCTGAAGACGCGGAGGATTTTCTCGTTCACACCCGGTGGATTGAAACCGAATTTGAAAGCACAATTGCGCCCTGGGAGGGGGCTATCGAAGAGGGCTTTGATGCAGAAGAGCTCTACCGAACCGTTGTCGTTGAAGTCGAGGGTCGTCGTCTCAAGGTAGGGGTTCCTGCAGGAATTTTTGCAGCCGGACAGAGGGCCACACTCGGCAAAGCTCCCAAGCGCGCGGTGACCGGTCAGTCGTCCGGTGGGGCATCGGAAGGCCGGATCACATCTCCCATGCAAGCCACTGTCGTGAAGGTCCTTGTTGAACCCGGAGCTTCAGTGGTGGCCGGAGACCTTATTTGTGTGCTGGAAGCCATGAAAATGGAACAGCCCATCATGGCCCCCGTCGATGGCACAGTCGAAAGTGTCGGAGTGCGCCCCGGTGATGCCATCTCGGGGGGTCATCTACTCGCAGTCATTGCGTAAACCTGTCTCTACCCCTCTTCCCCGATAGCCTTAATAGATGGCGTCACTCGATACAAACTCCAGTCCTTTTGACCTTGCCCAGGAGGCCGCAGAAGTCATTGCCTCGGCAACCGGTGTCACGAACCATGACATCGCACTAACTCTCGGGAGCGGATGGGGAAAAGCTGCCGAGTTACTAGGAGAAACGACAGCAACACTGGATGCGTCGGATGTTCCGGGCTTTTCATCGTCTGGAGTTCCCGGTCACTCTGGCACTATTCGATCGATCGCGATGCCTAACGGCAAAGCAGCCCTAGTGATCGGGGCGCGAACCCATTATTACGAAGACAAAGGTGT
>JAYOYJ010000101.1:0-3860 GCA_038153485.1 Pontimonas sp.
GTCCTTGACTATCGCCGACAGTCTTTTCACGGGTCGTAGCGATCAGATCCTCAGTGAAACCTCCCGAGCTGCCACGACAGCTCAAGCTCTTTTCGATAATTCGGTCACGCCCGCCGGAACCGTCGATGTCGAAACCGCCAACACGTCTGCTCAAACGGCAATTCGTTCCGCGCAATCCAGCCCTGGCGGCAGTGGGTTTGCCATTCTGCGAACACCCGGACAGATCACTCCTCAGACGATGACCTCTACCTCGAGTGCGGGTCTTGACCTTTCTGTCGTGACGACGGAATTGCGTTCGAGAGTGGTGGCAGAACCAGACCAGATTCATTACCAGTCGGTGTTGGTCACCGTCGAAGGCGAAGAGAGACCAGGCTTGGTCAGTGCCGCGTCCCTTCAGGTTCCGAGCGCCGGTCAATACGAGTTGTATTTGATCTATGACCTGGTGGATGTTCAGAACACTCTCACACTCATTCAGCAGACACTGATCGCGGGTTCTCTCGCTCTCGTGGTCACCATCGGCGTGGTGACGTTCTTTGGCGTTCGTCTTGCTATTGGTCCTGTTCGCAGAGCCGCGCAAACGGCCGAGCGCCTTGCTCAAGGTTTCCTGGAGGAGCGTCTGTTTGAAAAGGGTGAAGACGTCATCGCGGTTCTTGCGCGGTCGTTCAACAAAATGGCCGACAGCATGCAAAGCCAGATTGTGAAACTCGCGACACTCTCGAGGGTCCAGCAGAGATTTGTCTCGGATGTCTCCCATGAGCTCCGGACACCACTCACCACCATTCGGTTAGCGGGGGATGTTCTCTATGAACAGCGAGAGACCTTCAGTGCAGAGAACGCCAGGACTATAGAGCTCCTCATCACTCAAATTGAGCGATTTGAGATCATGCTCACCGACCTTCTCGAGATGAGTCGCTATGACGCGGGCGCTGTCGCCCTGGAAGTGGATGAAGTGAATATTGTGGCGTTGGTCGAGGACTGTCTGGACCAATTGTCTCCTCTTGCGACTCAAAAGGGCTCGAATTTGGTCGTGGATGTTCGCGGAGGATATGGCGAGTGTGAGGTGGATCAGCGTCGGATCCGTCGCATCATCCTCAATTTTGTGGGCAACGCGATAGACCATGGTGAGGGTCGACCTATTGTTGCTTTCATCGATTCCAACGAGGAAGCAGTGTCCATTGCAGTGCGCGACTGGGGTGTCGGTATGAGCCCGGAGCAAGTGGACCGAGTCTTTGACCGTTTCTGGCGGGCTGATCCTTCCCGTCAGCGAACTACGGGCGGAACAGGTCTTGGTCTCGCTATTGCCAACGAGGATGCTCTAGCCCACGGAGGTCGAATCGACGTCTGGAGCGGGCTCGGCGAAGGAACGTGTTTCCGACTGACAATTCCCCGCACTCCATTGTCACAGTGGCACGAACCTCCGCTACCGCTACCACCGGAGAGCGACGCTATTGATTCCTATCTGGCCGAGGAAGATACCGCTCGAGAGGCACTCGCGTGAGGGACGCTCGACTAGTTTTTCTGGGCCTGCTGACAGCCCTCCTCATCGGTTGCACGTCGATTCCGAGCTCGGGACCCGTCAACTCCACCGAGCGCGCTACCGGGGCAGAAACCTCTGACGTCGATTTCTTGCCGCCGGGGCCTTCGACCGGGGCCACACCGGAAGAAATCATCGCCGGATTTATCGCAGCAGGCACCGCTGCGCAAGATAACTATCGTGTGGCCAGGAGCTATCTTGCCGAAGATGTGAGAGAGGAATGGAATCCCAATGCTTCGGTGCTCATAAGGCGGGGAGAGCCTCTCATCACCATCGTGTCCAACACGGTCGCTCGCTACGTAGTTCCCGTGATTTCGAGCGTTGACGAGCTGGGACGGTTCTCGACGAGTACGGCTGTGAGTTCACAAACTCTGGATTTCCGCCTCATCTTGGAGGACAACGAATGGCGCATCATCGGCCTCTCCGATGGGATAGTCCTGACTGAAGCCGCCTTCGCTGAAGCCTTCGCGAGCTACCGTCTCTACTATTTTTCAGCTGGCTACCGGGAACTTGTGCCGGATATTCGCTGGTTCGCGACGAGGGGAGAGGTGTCGTCCAAAATCGTCCGGGGTCTTCTGGCTGAACCGACTTTCTGGCTCGATCAAGGTTCGACTGTTTCCGCGTTCCCTGAAGGAACCCAGCTTGCGCTCACACCGATTCCTGTCGTGGATGGAGTAGCGAGCGTTGATCTGACGACCAGGGTTCTCAGCGCTGACGAAATTACTCGTTCGCGAATGCTCACCCAGCTCACCGCGAGCCTCTCCCAAGTCCAAGGAATCTCCTCGGCTCGGCTCTCGGTTAATCAGAACGAGCTCGTCACCAGCCCCCTGGGGGAGGAGGGGCCCTCTCTCTCGAGCGGACGCGACCCTCGGAGTGTGGTCTTGAATAATCGCCGGTTTGGCTATGTGCAAGCAGGAAGGGTTCAAGAAATTGAGGGATTGTCGCAGGCGATGGCGTCGCTCATTCCGCAGAGGATTTTCTACTCCGCTGAATACGACCGGGCGCTTGCGACGAGGACCGACGGGTTGTGGAGTGTGGAGCCTGGTCGTGAGCCAGTGATTATCGACACCAGGACGAACCTTGTCAGGGGCATCATCGATAATTGCGGTTTTGTCTGGTCAAGCTCCAGGGAGTCTTCTCCTGATATGGCTCAGATCATCACTCCCGAAGGCGAGGTTTTCCCCCTTTCTCTGAGTATTGGCGGGGGATCCACTCTCGTGTCTTTTGAGCTGGCCCGCGACGACACGAGGCTCCTGGCTCTCACTCAAACCGAAACGGGGGCACGAATTCTTCTCACAGCAATAACGCGAGATGACAATTGTCGGCCCGTTTCGCTCGGGGAGTTTGTTGAGTTGGGTCCTGTTGTTGGTACGGCCGTAGATGCAGCCTGGATTGATGACTCGAGAATTGCTGTGGTCATTAAGGAGGACTCGAGTGGTCAGGGGGAAGTCCTCGTCTTTGATGTCAGCGGACAATCGTCTTCTCTTGGTCGACCTTTGAGGCCTGTCACGCTCGTGGGCGGCATCGGAGGAATCTCAGGTCTTCGACTCCTCGCCGAAGATGGACTGATTTACCAACCTCGGGGCAACGGGTGGCAATCCACGGGGGATCGGGCAAGTGTCTTGGCAACTCAGCGCTGATGTCTCTCTCATCACGTTGCCCCTTTTTCCGTAGCGCCCAACAGGTCTACGCTGAAGAGATACCTCATACCCAGTGCGGAGCGCTGAAATTCTGAAGGAGGGTCCCATGGACATCACACTGGCAGCTCACGGAGTAGCTATTCCCGATCGATTCAAGGATTACGTCGATGAGAAAGCAGACAAGGTTCTTGCGTTGGCTGAACGTGCTCAGAACTTTCAGGTGAAGGTCTCCCGGGAGAACTCCAGCCGGGGGCGCGCCTCTGAGGACATCGTTGAGCTCACGGTGATGGGGAAGGGTCCGGTTATTCGGGCTCAAGCAAAATCGCCCGACAAGTATGCGGCTTTTGATCAAGCACTCGATCACCTCATCAAGCGCATGCGACGCGCCAAAGATAAGAAGATGGTGCATCACGGTCGACAACGTCCTGAGTCTTTGAGCGAGCTCAGTGCGAGAGGATTTGACGATATCGACATCACCCCCGCAAGCGTTGAGGTTTTGAGAAGTGTGTCGACTGGCAGCATTGACGTCATTGTTGACGACACAGACTCGGAGACTTCTGACGAATCGGAGAGCCCAGTGGTGATTCGACGGAAAGTCTTCGAACCCCACGTGGCGACTGCCGAGGAGGCTGTGGACTTCATGGAGGTCGTGGGCCACGACTTTTACCTGTTTGTTGACAAAGAAA
>JAYOYJ010000102.1:0-3107 GCA_038153485.1 Pontimonas sp.
GAAAACAAGGAATTTGTATCAACCAAACATCCATGGGGTATCAATACGCCGGAGGTTTCGCCGAGGAAATGATCGTTCCTCCCTCGGTTATCAAAGCCAACGGTGTCAACACGATTCCCGATGGTCTGAGTTTCGATGAAGCCTCAGTCGCGGAGCCACTCGCGTGTGCACTGAACGCGCAACGTCTGGTTAACGTCGGAGCAGGCGACACTGTTCTTGTGATGGGAGCTGGACCCATCGGGTGCCTGCACATCAGGCTCGCTCGAGCACTGGGTGCCACCAAAGTCATGCTGGCCGACATCAACGGAGGACGACTGAAACTCTCCGCCGACGCCGTGAAGCCTGATCGTGCCATCGATATGTCCACTGAGGACATTGAGGCCATCGTCTCGTCAGAGACCGGGGGTATTGGTCCGAGCGTGATCATCACCGCGGCGCCTTCCGGGCAAGCGCAAGAGCAGGCCATCTCGATGGTCGCCCCCGGCGGTCGGGTGAGCTTCTTCGGTGGACTACCGAAAGACAAGCCCTTCATCCAGGTCGATTCGAACGTCGTCCACTACAAGGAACTGATTCTTGCCGGAGCAAACGGTTCCTCACCGGCACAGAACAAGGAGGCACTCGAACTCATTGCCTCCGGCGCTGTTCCCGTCGCAGATCTCATCACCCATCGACTTCCTCTGGACCAGGTCGAAGATGCTATCCACGCAGTAACGTCGGGTGAGGCAATCAAGGTCGTCATTAAACCCCAGGGAGTCACGTCATGAGCGCACACGTCCACACGATTACCGTCGAAGACCCGATCGGATTACACGCGAGGCCCGTCGGTCAGATTGTGACTCTGGTTAGGGAAACGGGCGCCAGCGTAAGTCTTCGTGGCGCCAGTGGGGCTGAGGCTGCTGCGACGTCGGCTCTGAAAATGTTGGCTCTGAAAGTCAAGACTGGTGAATCTCTCGACATCATCATCGAATCAGCCGGGTCGTCAGACCCGGAGACACTCGCGGGTGACATCGAAAAGCTCATTAATCAGGGCTAGGCCGAAGGGCTCTGAGAGATGGAACTGACCGGAATCGGGGTTGGATCTCAGGCGGCTGTCGGAGATGTCTTCATCCTGAGGACTTCTGAAGAAGTTTTTGAGCATCGGAAGACAACACATACTCCCGACGAAGAAGCCAGCATTCTCGGCACCGCTATTGCCACAACTGCTGCGACGGTCCGCGAGGAATCTGCCACTGCCGACGCGACTGCACAGGAAATTCTTGACGCGCTCCTCATCATTTTGGAAGACCCCGAACTCCAAGAGATGGCCAGGGTTCACCTCGACGAGGGTGATGACGCTCCCACCGGGCTTTTCAAAGCGCTCGATGAGTTTGCTGAGCTGATGGGTGACGACGAGGACTTTCAATCTCGAGTGGGAGACCTTCGCGGAATAGCGGCGAGGATTTCTGCCTGGACGAGAGGCCTCGCAGCGGGCCCAGGCATTCCTGACTCAGGGCAGTGGGTCATTGTTGCTGAAGACCTCACCCCCCTCGAGACGTCCCAGTTTGGTGACTCGGTAGTTGGGGTTATTACCGAATTGGGTGGACCCACCTCACACACCGCCATCATTTGCCGAGCACTTGGTATTCCAGCCTTGGTGAGCGCAAAGGGAGCAATGTCTCTGGAACAAAGCTCCAGCGTGCTTGTTGACCCTGAAGGAAACAGAGCCGTTGTGGGCGGCGATATCTCCAGCGCGACGACTGCTATCTCCTTCATTCCCCAAGCCGAAGCACCCCTGATTACCGTCCGGGCAAACATTGGTGGGCTCGCTGACGCCGAGAAAGCATCAGAAACTTCAGCCCGCGGTGTGGGGCTCTTCCGAACGGAGGTCCTCTACCTCTCGGCTACCTCGATGCCGAGCGTCGAGGAACAAACAGCTCTTTACACGGATGTGCTGAAGGCCGCACCGGCCGGAAAAATCATCATTCGAACCATTGATGCAGGAAGCGATAAGCCGGTTCCCTTCCTCGATTTAGCTGAAGAGGAAAACCCTGCCCTCGGTATTCGGGGATTCCGCCTCACGGAGGGGCACCGCGAATTTCAGCAGTCGCAGTTGCGCGCAATTGCGGAAGCAATCACAGCCACCGGTCGGGACGTGGGTGTCATGGCACCCATGGTTTCCACCGTGGCAGAGGTGAGGGACTTCAAAACCCTGTGCGACGAGGCGGGAATTACCCAAGTGGGCATCATGATTGAAACCCCCGCGATTGTGCCGGTGATGCCCGATCTCGCAGGGCTCCTGAGCTTCGTCAGCATCGGAACAAACGACCTCTCGCAATATCTCTTCGCGGCAGATCGCATGCATCCCCGATTGGGAGCGCTCAACGATCCGTGGCAACCGGGTCTGCTCAGGACCGTTCGTAGCATCGCAGATGCTGCACGTGGATTAGACATCCCTGTCGGCGTGTGTGGCGAGAGCGCGGCGAATCCTCTGCTCTCGATTGTCTTCGCTGGATTAGGCATCAACTCCGTCAGCGTGGCTCCGAGCGCTGTCGACGATGTGAGCACAGCACTCAGCGCGATTGATACCGATGCCGCTGAAAAGGCTGCATCAGTTGCGCTAGAGGCAAGCACGCCAGGCGAGGCCGAGGCCGCCGTTCGCGCACTCTTTTCCTAGACCTCATCGGCGTAGTCTGGGTGGACTGAAAGGACGGTCTGTCGTGCGAGCAATTCAGATATCCAGCAACGGAGGACCCGAGGTCCTCACCGCATCTGACATGGTCGAGCCTGTAGGGGGTGAGTCTGACCTCATCGTCGATGTGGTAACAGCCGGGGTGAACTTCATCGATATCTATCAACGGGAAGGTCTCTACCCACTCCCCCTGCCCTACACCCCTGGACTCGAGGGAGCTGGTGTCGTCCGGTCGGTGGGGTCCGCTGTTACACAGTTTTCCCCGGGAGACCGGGTGGCATGGACTGGTCACCTCGGTAGTTACGCAGAGGTCGTCGCGCTACCGGAGGACAAAGCCGTCAGGGTCCCCGATGGCGTTGACCTGGAGACCGCCGGGGGAATCATGCTCCAGGGGCTCACCGCCCACTATCTGGTCACCAGTGTCTACGAGGTGTCTCCC
>JAYOYJ010000102.1:3117-3850 GCA_038153485.1 Pontimonas sp.
GGTCCATGCCGCAGCGGGCGGAGTGGGTTTACTCCTGTGTCAAATGATCCGAGCACGCGGTGGGACTGTCATCGGGACAGTGTCCACCGGTGAGAAGGCTGAGGCGGCACTTCGGGCGGGAGCCCACCATGTCATCCGCTACGACCGCGACGATATCGCGCCCACGGTTCGGCAAATCACGTCGGGTAGCGGAGTAAACGTTGTCTATGACGGGGTGGGGAAAGACACCTTCGACGCCAGTCTGGACTCTCTCGCACCACGAGGAGTTCTCGCGCTCTTTGGTCAATCCAGTGGCCCGGTGGGCTCCTTCGATCCCCAGATTCTGAACCAGAAAGGGTCACTCTTTCTCACCAGGCCAAGCCTCACCCACTACACCCAGGATTCGGAGGAACTCCGGTGGCGAGCATCAGAGGTGTTCCAAGGCCTCGAAGAGGGAACCCTCTCCTTCTCACTTCACGGGACATACCCGCTTGAGCAAGCATCTCAAGCGCACGAAGACCTCGCCGTTCGCCTCACTTCGGGGAAGCTCCTCTTGACCATTTAGACACCTCAATACCTCTGCCGCAAAGGCCCCTTTCGGACTACCGTTAGAGCATGAAAATTCTGCTGATCGGCGCTGGTGGCGTCGGTAACTCTCTGGCAAAACTCCTCGCCACACGAAACTTCTATGACGCCGTGGTTGTCGCTGACTACGACATGTCTCGAGCAGAGGGCGTGCTCGAGTGGATTGCCC
>JAYOYJ010000103.1:0-3820 GCA_038153485.1 Pontimonas sp.
TGAAATTGCGTCCCTCAAGGCCGACCTTCGGGTACGCCACCAGCAGCAGCATTTTGTGGGGGTGGATATCAGCGCGCTCGTCGCGCCCGACACTCTCGCCACACTCGCTGGCTCTATGGGCATGGTTCCCGATAACAACCCCGCCTATATCCGAGTATCCGATGGCGCGATTGTCGGTGAGGCACAGCCTGCCGAAGCCTCCTCGGGAGGACAGGTCTATGCAACCACCGCGGGCACAGAGACCATCACACCGCCGGCGATTGTCGAGGATGTATTCACCACGATTTCCTACCAGGCAGCACTCGAAGCTGACGCGGCGGATGTGTTAGCGGCGCAAGCCCTCGAAGATGCGGCGCTCGAGGAAGCAACGGCGATGACCGTTGGTGCTCCAGCCTCAGATGCTCCCGCACCGCGCTTTGGTGGCTCCATCCCCTCCCCGGTAACCCGCTAGAGAGAACTCCATGCCTCAGCAGCGAATGTCCAGCCGTCGAATGGGTGTCGCGCTTGTTGTCATCTTCTTGATGGCTGGCTTGCTGGTTTCTCGCCTGGTCGATGTGCAGGTCGTGCGCGCTGACGAATTGAAGGAACAATCCGCGGATATCCGGACCACCAGTGAAGTCATCTGGGCGTCACGAGGCTCCATCGTCGATAGCTTTGGCAACGATTTAGCCCGCGATGTTGATCGCTACGACATCAGTACCGACCCCCGGAAGGTCGGAGATTTCCGGCGCGATGGCGAGGTGGTGACGGTGGCTAGCGCGATGGCCGAAATCGCTGCCATCACCGAGGCTAACCCTGATGAACTGCTCTATGCGGTCAATAAGGACACGAGTGCCCATTTCACCTACTTGGTCAAGGGTGTGAGCCCCGAGGATCGTCAGCTGTTGCGAGAGCTGCGTAACCCATGGCTCCAGATGGACCTGGTGCGCGAGAGGACGTATCCGTTTGGCCCGGTGACGGCGAACTTGACCGGAATGCTCGGTCGTGATGAACCACTCGCAGGTATCGAACGCAAATATGACTCCTGTCTGGGGGCCATCAACGGTTCGGCGACTTATCAGCGGGGCGCTGATGGAATCCGTCTCCCTGGGACCACGCAAGTAGTCGATCAGCCCATTCACGGAGGCGATGTCACTCTCACGATCGACAGCGACTTGCAGTGGTACGTGCTTCAAACCCTCGCCGAGCACGGCAGTAACTTGGGAGCACAGTATGGTTCGGCCATGGTCGTCCGGGTTGACGATGGCCACATTTTGGCGGCTGCGGACTGGCCCACCTTCGATCCCAACGATTTCTCCCAGGCGCCGGTCGAGTTCATGGGAGCACGCTCCTTCAGCTCTCCCTACGAGCCGGGATCCATCATGAAATCCATCGGCATCGCGATGCTGATTGATGCGGGATACACCTACGCCGAGGACAAAATCGTGGCGCCGGGCTTCTACGAGGTCTATCCCGGACGTTTCATCAAGAACTTCCTTGTGGCTGATGATCGACAACTGACGACCGCAGGTGTGCTGCACACCTCCTCCAACACGGGAATTTCCGTCTTGGCCGACCGTATGCCTAAGGAAGCCGCTACCCGGTACTTCCAGAAGTTTGGATTCGGTGAGGTCACGGGCGTGGAATTCCTGGGTGAATCCGCTGGGCAGGTACTTTCAGCCGACCAAGTCGACGTGGTCACCCGATATAACCAATTCTTTGGCCAAGGTATCTCGGTCACCGCCGCACAGATGGCCTCGTCGTATCAAACTTTGGCCAATGACGGAGTGAGGGTTCCCCTGCGACTCGTCGATGGATGTCGCACCAGCGAGGGTGAGGTTGTGGCGGCTCCGACAGACGAGCCCGTTCAAGTTGTCTCCGCCAGCGCCGCCCAGCAGACCATCCGCATGATGGAGACCATCGTGTCGCAGGGACCCCTGCGAAACACCCTGGAAATCCCCGGATACCGTGTGGCGGCGAAAACCGGTACTGCGGAAATTGCAACCTCAGACGGCTACGGCGATGATCGCGTGATCTCGTTGGCGGGCATGGCGCCCGCGGAGGACCCCGAGTACGTCGTCTTGGTCAGTTTCTATAAGCCACAAACGTCGAGGGTCTCGACTGCGGCAGCTCCCGCGTTCCACGAGATTCTCTCCCACGTGCTCAAGCACTACCGTGTCGCCCCCTCAACCGAGCCCGCGGTACTTCCCCCACTAACCTGGTAGGACAGGGTGAAGGCGCCCTGGGAGGGGGTGGAGTGGTGCCAGAGCACGACGCACTGAGACCCCAATTCACCCAGCCCGTCGCACTGTCAGGCCTCGCGTCGACCCTGGGTCTCGAGCACCGGGGGAATGACACAACGGTCACCGGAGTGGCGCTCGCGTCGAGTGCTGTTCAGCCCGGTGATCTTTTTGTCGCGTTGCGCGGTGTGAACCGCCACGGCAGCGAATTTTGGCCCGAGGCCAGAGCAGCGGGGGCGAGTGGCATTCTCACCGACGATGACGGTGTTGAGTTGGTGAATGACCCGAACCTGCCCATTATTCGGGCAGACAATCCACGCGCGGTCCTCGGAGCTGTCTCTGCCCAGATTTATGGAACCGTCGGAGATGATGTTCCCACGATCTTTGGCGTGACCGGGACGAATGGAAAGACGTCAACGGCCTTTCTCCTGGAGGCGATTCTTCGCGGTCTCGGTCAGGCAACCGCCCTGTCCACTACGGCGGTGCGCCAGGTCAGGGGTGAGACTTTTCGAAGCTCTTTGACCACCCCAGAAGCCCCGGATATCCACGCGATGATTGCGAGAGCTCACGAGGAGGGCGTTTCGGGCATTGCGGTGGAAATCAGCGCTCAAGCTCTCGATAAGAACCGCCTGGACCACGTCGTGTGTGATGTGGCGGGCTTTACCAACCTCAGCCACGACCACCTCGAAGACTTTGGCACGATGGAGAACTATCTCAACGCGAAGGCGGCCCTCTTCACGCTGGAGCGGGCCCGAACCGCAGTCATCTGCGTGGATTCGACGTGGGGTCAGCAGTTGGCAGGCAGTGTCGACATTCCAACAGTCACAGTGGGCCACCGAGGCTCGAGTGATGCCCAATGGCTGTGGGAGAGTGTCCCCTCTAATCAGGGGATGACCACTCTTAGGGTGGATGGGCCAGCGGGCGAATCCATCCCGGTCGATGTTCCGCTCAGTGGAGACCACATGCTGGCAAACACAGCACTCGCCGTCGTCATGGTGGTGAACTCTGGTGTTTCCCCGGCTGATTTTGCTGTCATGGGGCTTGGAACGGCGGGTATTCCGGTCTTTATCCCTGGTCGGATGGAGAAAGTGTCGGGAGCGCGAGGTCCTCAGGTGTATGTCGATGCGGGACGCAGCGCTGATGCGTACGAGCACACGCTCAGTACTTTGCGTGAGCACACGACAGGACAGCTCATCATGGTGTGTGGCACGTCGGGTAACCGAGATGCGACTAAGCGCCCGATTATGGGTGCCACAGCGGCCAGGCTTGCCGATGTGGTGATTGTCACCGATGATGACCCACGACGTGAGGACCCGGATGCGATTCGCCAGGGACTCTTGGAGGGAGCAAGGAGTATTCCCGGTAGGACAGTTCACGAGATTCCAGACCCGAGTGAAGCAATCCGGTTCGCGATGAGCCTTGCGGGTGACGGTGACACAATCTTGTGGTCTGGACCCGGTTCACAGGACTACCGCGACATTGGCGGAGTGAAAGTTCCGTACTCAGCTCGCAGCGAGGCGCGCCACGCTCTCACGGATGCCGGCTGGGGTCTGCAATGATCTCTTTCCCCGAGGGAGAAACCCTCGCTGACGACGTGATTC
>JAYOYJ010000104.1:0-3757 GCA_038153485.1 Pontimonas sp.
TGCCTCAACCATGGCGAAGCTGGATCAGTTGATGCAAAGCTTCGAGCGAATTCTGGTCGGTGGCCAATCGATACCCCAAAGTCTGATCGAGCGCTGTGTGGCTGCCTCCTATTCGGTCACGAGAACTTATGGCTCTTCTGAAACGGCTGGCGGATGTGTGTGGGATGGCCACTCGATTGTGGAGACGACCGTTGCGGAATTTGACGGCCGCATTGCTCTGGCTGGCCCCACCCTGGCCCATTCCTATCTCGATGATCCGGAGCGAACAGCGCGTAGTTTTGTGGAGCGGGAAGGGACTCGGTGGTATCTGAGTGACGATGCTGGCTCTGTAGATGAGAAGGGAATGCTCACCATCCAGGGCCGACTCGATGACGTCATCGTCTCCGGTGGTGTGAAAGTAGCGCTCGGTCGTATCGAGCGCCTCGTTCATCGCGACTTCTCTGCTCCCGATGCCGTCGTTGTGGGAGCCGAGCACGAGACCTGGGGTCATGTCCCGGTGGTGGTCACCACCAAGAATCTCGACCTCACCGCCTTGCGCCTGGGTATTGGGGCGGAGCTTGGGGCAGAGGCCAGACCGGATCGAGTCTTGACCATCCAGGAGATTCCCCTGCTCCCCTCTGGCAAACCCGACCGTTTGGCACTCACTGCTCTAGCAGGGGAAGGCCACTGATGGCGTCCTTGGGACTCTGGGTGAAGGGGGCGAGGCTTCGCACCCTGCCCTTGGCGCTCGCACCCGTGGTGTTGGGTACGGGATCAGCGGTTCTGGCGGAGGCTTTTGATCTGGGACTGCTCCTGCTGGCACTCGTTGTCGCACTTTCGCTTCAGATCGGCGTCAACTACGCCAATGATTACTCCGATGGGGTCCGCGGAACCGACGATGTGAGAGTGGGGCCCGCAAGATTGACCGGATCCGGGGCAGTGGAGGCTCCCCTTGTCAAACGAGCGGCGTTTATCTCCTTCGGTGTGGCACTGGTCGCAGGAGCTCTCATCATTCTGATCAGCGGACTGTGGTGGTTTGTCATCCTTGGCGCGTTCGCGGTCGTTGCCGCTTGGCTCTACACCGGAGGACCCAAGCCCTATGGCTATGCGGGGCTGGGTGAAGTAGTCGTCTTTGTGTTCTTTGGTCTTGTGGCCACCACCGGGACAGCCGCCATCATGATTGGCGATATTCCCCTTGAAGCCTGGCTTACCGGGAGTGCGGCAGGTTTCTTTGCCGCGGCGGTCCTGCTGGTCAACAACATTCGAGACATCGAGCAGGACACGGTCGCCGGAAAACGAACGCTTGCTGTTCGGATGGGGCAAAAACCTGCCACCTGGCTCTTGATTGTGCTGTTGCTGATGCCCTACCCAATCCTGGCAGCGCTATCCCTGTTGTTCTTTTTCGCCCCCGTAGTGTTCATCACCTCGGTCCTGACCGGAGTGATCATCGTGATTGTGGTTGCGGCAAAAACACCGCGAGAGCTCGTGACCGCGCTGGGCCTGATGACCATGAACGCTCTGCTTTATGCAGTCGGTCTAGCGCTCGCGATTGCCCTCTGAGTCAATCTCGCCATCCTCGATGGCAGAATCGTCATCGATCTTCTTCGAGTTGCGGACTCTGGTAGCTAAGTCTTCTGCGACTTCGGAGCGAAGCTTCGCGAAGAAAATGTAGGAGACCGTGAACGAGATGATGGTGGCAAACAGGGCTGAGGCCCACCACACAATGCCCAGCACCAACAGGAGGCTGAAAGTTCCCGCAAAAAGTCCTAAACGAATGAGGCTGTAGCGGAACCAGGGCGACACCCTCACAGTCTAGGTGCGTACAATCGGGGGCATGGTCCGCTGGATAGTCATTGGGTCGGTCGCGGCAGTGGCCTTCACCGTGTATGCCCTGGTGGACCTTTTTATGACGCAAAGCCCCAGGGTTCGAGCTTTTCCGAAGCCCGTGTGGATCGCGGTGGTTGTAGCGCTGCCGATCATCGGACCGATTTTGTGGCTTGTTGTCGGAAAAGCGAAAAAGGGACCACCCAAGCGCACCGAGCCCGGTCGTGCCCCCGATGATGACCCCGGATTCCTGGGCTCCATCGATAAAGAGTCCTCTGATGAGCGCATCCGTCGCCTCGAGGAAGAGCTTCGCAAACTCGATGAAGAGGAGAACCCTCCCGGTGGGGACACCGAGGGCGACCAGGACACCCCACCCAAAACCTCATGACTCACTCTCCGGCCACCGAGTGGTCGAGAGCGTTCCTCGGTGAGCTCTACGCCTGGGGTGTGCGAGACGTTGTCCTCTCACCCGGGTCGAGATCCCAAGCGCTCGCCCTGGCAGCGCTCGAATGGGAGCGTGCCACTGAGGGTGAACTTCGCGTGCACGTCGTGATCGACGAGAGAAGTGCTGGTTTTAGGGCTTTAGGAATCGGTGTTGAATCTGGCGTTCCTGCAGTGTGTGTCACCACGTCTGGATCGGCACCAGGTCACTACCTGCCAGCCATCATGGAAGCCCGCCACTCGGGAATTCCCCTGATTCTCGTCAGTGCCGATCGTCCCGAAGAACTTCGCGGTGTGGGGGCTAACCAAACCACCACCCAAGAGGGCCTCTTCGGGGTCTTTGCAGAGACCATTTCTGTTCCGACCCCGGACAAGGTCGATGAGAAGTCTGTGGCAGGGCTAGCTGCGGATGTCATGCAGGCTTCGCACGGCAACAAGCATCCCGTTCATATCAACGTCGGGCTTCGAGAGCCTTTGAGTAGTAGTGTGGAAGCGCCGTTGCAAATTCCAGAACCGAAGGTTCTGGAGGAGCGCTCGGGCACCGGTAACACCGTGGCCCTTGACCCCGCGCCTGGAACACTCGTGATTGCCGGACATGGTGCCGGTCCAGGCGCCGAAGCGCTTGCCAGGGATATTGGCGCACCACTGATTGCTGAAGCGGTGAGTGGTGCGCGTTTTGGACCACATTTGGTTCTGGATTACAGGAGCGTCCTTAGCGACCATGCGTCAGACATCACGAGAGTGATCACCTGGGGCAGGCCCACACTCTCCCGTGAAGTCTGGGCTGCGCTCTCCGATGCGACCCTCGAACACTTTGTGGTGACAAGTAGTGCCGCCGAGGTGCCGAACCCCAGTGGGAAGGCTGTGGTGGTCGACGGGATAGCTGTGGCGACTCCCGCCACGAAAGCTGAAACCTCACAGTGGGTCAAACCGTGGGTTATGGCAGGGCGCGAGCGCCATGCAGCTCTGTTGAGTGAAATTGTGCCGGACGCTCCGGAGCTTTCCTCCCTGGAAGCGAGCGACCCTGCGAGCAGGAGTGAGTTTGCTAGAGAACAAATGGGAGTGCTTCGCAGGCCCGTGACGAGGGAGGCCCTCGCCGTTGCCCTCTGGGAAGCCACCTGGCCACACGATCGGTTGGTTCTCGGAGCATCGCGCATGGTCCGGGTGGTCGATGGTGTCGCGGGACCCAAGAACATCACCGTGCACTCTTCGAGGGGTCTCTCCGGCATCGATGGAACGGTGTCTTATGCCCGAGGAATCGCCAGTAGTGCTGCGCACCACGGTGTGACCGGGGCCACGAGGGTTCTCCTAGGAGACCTGGCCCTCCTCCACGATGCGGGGTCTCTGATGCGTGAGCCAGGTCGCGAGGAGGTTGGTCGAGTTCACCTGTTTGTCGCCAACGATGGTGGGGGCACCATCTTCGATGCCCTAGAGGTTGCCTCCACAGCGCCGGCCGAGGATGTGACTCGAGTCCTCTACACGCCCCACGACGTGAAACTTGAGTCTCTGGCTG
>JAYOYJ010000105.1:0-3664 GCA_038153485.1 Pontimonas sp.
AGTACTCGTAGTAAATCTCCGTGCCGGGCACTAGCTCTTCCATGGAGCGACAGATTCTTGCGCCCTCCAGAGCGATATCGATAATCCCCTGTTTGTCGGTGCGGAACACTACCTCGCGTTGGAGGGTACTGGTCGAGTTATACAGGTGAACAATGGCTCTCTTGGCTCCCACCAGAGATTCGTAGGTCCTCTTAATGAGGTGCTCCCTGGCCTGAGTTAACACCTGGATGGTGACGTCATCGGGAATCAGGTTTTCCTCGACGAGCGTGCGCACAAAATCAAAATCTGTTTGTGAAGCAGAGGGGAAACCGACCTCGATTTCTTTGTACCCCATGCGCACGAGGAGTTCGAACATGATTTTCTTGCGCTCAGGGCTCATCGGATCGATGAGGGCCTGGTTACCATCACGCAGATCCACCGCACACCATCGAGGAGCTTTATCGATCACGGCGTCTGGCCAGGTGCGATCCGGCAATGCCACGGAGAAGTTCTGTGAATACGACCGATATTTATGAATCGGCATGGGTGATGCGGATTGAGAGTTCTTCATGAGCTGTGTCCCTTACGTCTATGGTGAGCGGCCAACGCCGGTGAGCCGCGACGGGGAATGGCCTAGATGGAGGCCCCGGCGCGGCGGGTAAGGAGGAGAAGCTCGTTTCTCACGGATTCAGGGTAACACGGCGCCCTAGGTCGCGCTAGAGACCCAGTTTCGTGATCTTCTTGGCATCACGCTGCCACTCTTTGGAGACCTTCACTTGGATGGAGAGATACACCTTGTGCCCGAGGAGAGCCTCGATCTCGGCTCGAGCCCGGGACCCGATGTCTTTGAGCTTTCCGCCACCTTTTCCAATCATGATGCCTTTTTGGCTATCGCGCTCCACCCACAAACTCGCATAAATCTGGTGCAAACCGTCCTCACGCTGACCCATCTCGTCGATGGTGACTGCAATGGAGTGGGGAAGCTCCTCATTTACGCCCTCCAAGGTCGCTTCACGAATGAGCTCTGCAATCCGAACCTCCGTGCTCTGCTCGCTGGTGTTCTCTGGTGGATAGAGGGGATCTGATTCTGGCATCAGGGCGAGAATCTCTCGCACCACCACATCCAACTGCTCGCCTGTGAGGGCGGAGACCGGGATGAGCGCCTCCCAGTCGGCCAACTGATCGACTTCCATGAGTCGAGTGGCAATCTGTTCCTTCGTCACATCGTCGGTCTTGGTGATGAGCGCGATTTTCCGCGCTTGTGGGTAGGAAGAGATTTCTTGAGCGATAAAAGAGTCGCCAGGGCCCACAGGGTCGGTTGCGGGCACACAGAGGGCGATGACGTCCACGTCAGAAAGGATCGACTGCACGAGGTCGTTCAAGCGTTGGCCGAGGAGGGTTCGAGGCCGATGAACACCGGGGGTATCGACAATGATCAACTGCCCGTTATCCCGATGGACAATGCCTCGAATCGCGTGCCGGGTTGTTTGGGGTTTGGACGACGTGATGGCAACCTTTTCGCCCACCAAAGCGTTCATGAGGGTTGATTTCCCGACGTTGGGGCGCCCCACAAAGCTGACAAATCCTGCCCGGTACTCCTGGGAGCTCATGGCAGCGGCACTTCACCCGTTCTCGCCTGGTCAATTTCAGCTCGGACCGCTTGACGCTCCAGCCAGCTCGCCGTCGGAGAGACGCGAATCCACGCCACCCGCTGATTCCGACCCTCGGGCTGCTCTGCCACCAAGACAAGGTCCTCTGTGGACGCACTCGAGCCTCCTTCGGGCAGTCGTCCAATGAGCTTGGTCAACAGACCCCCCACCGTGTCGACATCCTCTTCCTCGATATCAATGTCATAGAGATCAGCGAGGTCATCCACTGAATACTTGGCAGAGACCCGGTAGACGTCGGGTCCTTGCGGATGGATGTCGGCAACATCGGTGTCGTACTCATCGGAGATATCACCGAGGAGCTCCTCAATGAGGTCCTCCAGCGTCACCAATCCAGCGATTCCGCCGTACTCATCGACAACCATGGCCAAGTGGTTTTGCTCCCTCTGCAAGAAACGGAGCGTGTCATCAGCGTCCTTGCTCTCGGGGATAAACAGCGCGGGCTTAGCCAATGTCGCGATGGGTTTCTTCAGTGCTGATGCCGGCTTCTCGTGCTTAACTCTCGCCACGTCCCTGAGGTAGCAGATACCAATAACCTCGTCGCTGTCTTTGCCGATGACGGGCATGCGCGAAACACCACGCTCAAGGAAGACCGTCATCACATCATTGATGCTGTCCTCCGCATCCACCGTGATCATGTCGGTGCGGGCCACCATGACCTCTCGAACAATGGTGTCGCCAAAATCAAACACCGAGTGCAGGAGTTCACGATCCTCCTCCTCGAGCATGTCGCGCTCAGTTGCTTCATCGACCCAGTTTCTGAACTGATTCTCACTCGTTACGGTGGCGGTCCCGCCGACACCCGGAGTAACGATGTTTCCCAGCACCACAAGACCCTCAGCGAGTGGGCCAACACTCAGGCGAACCGCGCGGACAAGGCCTCCGAAAGTTCTCACCATGAAAGGTGCGTTTCTCGCTCCCACCGCGCGGGGGCTGGAGCCGACCACCACAAAAGACACCCCGGTCACGATCGCGCCCGCGACAAGGAGGACCTGCCACCATTGCGCCAGCCACATGGAAGCCGCCAGGGTAATCAGCACAGCCGCGACAGTGTCGACCACAACACGCACGAAGCGCAACGCAGTGAGGTGTGCGGGCAAGTCTGCAGCGATTCGGTGGAGCGCTTGGGGTTTGCGCTTCGTCGACGCTTCCTCAATCAGATCGTTTTTACCCACGGACGAAAAGGCCGAGTCAATGGCGGTGAGGAGACCGCCCAGCACAATCAGCACAAGAGCAATAAGGACGAAAGCAAGAGCCATTAGCGTCCACCCTCGAAGGACCGCAAGATGTCGCCTTGCAAGGCGAACATCTCTTTTTCTTCTTCGGGCTCAGCGTGATCAAAGCCCAGCAGGTGCAGCATCCCGTGCACAGTGAGCAGGTGTAGCTCATCCATCAGAGAATGCCCTGCCGCATCCGCCTGCTTCTGCGCCACCGTCGGGCAGAGCACGATATCGCCGAGAATTCCCTCGGCAGCATCGTCGCCCTCGAGTCCTGGCCTCAGTTCATCCATCGGAAAGCTCAAAACATCAGTGGGTCCAGGCTCGTCCATCCATTGCAAGTGAAGGTCTGCCATGGCGTTTTCGTCAACGAGAACAATGGCCACATCGGCATCCGGGTGGACTTTCATCGAGGCCATTGCGTGGATGGTCACCGCTTGGAGGGATTCCTCGTCCACCGGGAAGCCCGACTCATTCGTGAGTTCAACGGACACGCTTGGGCCTTTGCGCTGATTCGTGCCTGGCGTACGCGTCGACTATCTCGGAGACCAGGGAGTGTCGAACGACATCTTTTGCCGTGAGGTATTCGAAGTGGATGTCGTCGAGGTCTTCGAGAATGCCTCCCACGAGTTTCAGGCCACTCGTGCCACCGGGCAGGTCGATCTGGGTGACGTCTCCGGTGATCACCATCTTGGACCCAAAGCCCAAGCGAGTAAGAAACATCTTCATTTGTTCCGGAGAGGTGTTTTGGGCCTCATCGAGAATGATGAAAGACGAGTTGAGGGTGCGACCACGCATATA
>JAYOYJ010000106.1:0-3603 GCA_038153485.1 Pontimonas sp.
GGACCACGGCGATGTTGATCAGGGCCTGCCCGATTAGCCAGACCATGACCCCACCCGTGACGAGCCTGGCGAAAGGGTCGGGTTGTGCGCGGACCAATCGAGCCATCGATACCGCAAGAATCACGAAGGAGAGGATGACCATGCTGGTTCCGATGAGCCCGAGCTCCTCCCCCACGATCGCAAAGATGAAGTCAGTCTCGGCGTGCGGTAGCCACGACCATTTCGCCCGCGAGTTACCCAATCCCACGCCCAAAATTCCCCCAGAACCCAGCGCATAGGTGGAATGAACAATCTGCCAACACGTCCCCAAATAGTCGTCCTCCGTGCACCCGGAAAACCAGGTCATGATCCGGTCAATACGGGAGGGACTCAACATCGCGAGGAGAGCCACCCCCGCGCCAATGAGGGCAACCACCGTGAACAGGTGCGACAGTTTCGCTCCGGCAAGAAAGACGATCCCGAGGGCAATGATGACCATGACCCCCATGGTTCCGAGGTCTTGGCCGAGCATGACCAAGGCGAGCGCCATCAGGACACCCAATCCCAGAGGTCGCAGAAGCGTCCGATAATCCTCGACAACGTCGATGCGATCGGCGAGAATCGCCGCCATCCAGATAATCATGGCGACTTTCAAGATTTCGGAGGGCTGCCCGGTAAAGCCGGCGATGTTGACCCAGTTGGTGTTACCACCCGAGGTAATTCCTAGAGGTGTGAACACGAGACCCTGGAGGAGCAACGCCACCAAGAAAATACTGGGTGCCAGTTTCTTGAGCGCCCGGGCGGGAAACCGCGAGATGACGAGCATCAGGGGCACCCCGAGTGCCACCCAGACAACCTGGCGGAAGAAGGTGGCAAAAAAGTCCCCATCGTTACCGAGTGCAGACCCCACGAAGGACGATGAGAGCACCATCACCAGTCCAAAAATGACCAGGAAGAACACCATGGAGACCATGACGACGTAATCGGCCGATTCGCGACCGAAGAGTCGCTTCACCGACACGGTGACGCGAGGCGCAGACGCCTTCGATGCGACTTGAGTCACTGCGTCCCCACCTACTTTCGACCATCGGACCTTCATGTTGAGGTTGATGGATGCTTAGTACCCTCCAGTGTGTGGGGAAAAGCGCCCAAAAACCGCTAAGGCACGCCGATTAGACCCGGTGCAAATCCACGCTACGGAAGGCTCAAAACACCGGCGATGAGGGCAGGTTCGACGTCCCTCGAGCGCGTGATAGCGATTGCTGCCAGGAGCGCGGGCAGCTGCTCGGGAACCTGCCAACCGGCTTCCTGGAGTTCCTCCAGCGTTGAAATCTCGAGTGCTTGATGGGCCCGGTCGTCGAGGAAAGCGCGATCGACAATAATCCCCTCCACCAACCCGATATCGCTCATCCCCGGTGAATCAAGACCCAAACCGATCGCCCTGGCGCCCTCCACGACCTCGGCATCTTGGACTTGGGCCTCCGTAGGGCCCACTCCCTAGCGATAGACGCAGCCCTGATTAGTCCCATCGAAGAACACTCCCCCGGTTTCCTCACCCTCTGCAACCAAAGACACTGTTAACCAGGGCGAAATAGGGCTCTCGGGAAAACGAGAGCGCCAGACCAGCGAGTGCGGGGATACCTGAACGATGAGGTTCTCCCAGGGTCGGGGCTCGCGCAACGCATCCAACACTGGTGGCGCCAAATAACCCACCACACGAGTGGGCGACTCGGCCGCCTGGAAGATCCGCACGGCAAGGTCGACTGCGGTGTCGGATCCTGGGCTATGGAGAACCATCGTCCATGGTGCAGGAGGACCTGATTTGTCCCGAAGGCGCCAGGCCAGATCGAGATCCGACCAGAGTGGGATCCTCCGCCCCCGCATCGACGCCACCACTGGATCGCCCAGTTCCACTCCAGGCGAAACGATGGCGACATCCCACTCCTGGTTTTCCACCGCACGAACCCGGGCAGCGGGGTCCTGGTCCACGACTACCGTCGCGCCCACCATGCCTGTAAGGTTTGCCAAGTCTTCGGTGGCCTCCGGCGCACACACCGTCACTTCGCAACCCAGCTCACAAAGCGTGTCGACTATCGCGAAGCCCGTGTGCCCCAGGCCCACCACCGCAACGCGAAGCCCCGACCAGGGTGAGTGCCAGCTCGTCAGCTCATCGAGAGCGCTCATGGTCAACGACTGAGCCACTCCAGGTAAAACAATCCAGCGCCCACAGCGGCGAAGAGTCCGGCGATGAGCCAGAACCTCACCACGATGGTGACTTCAGCCCACCCTTTAATTTCGTAGTGGTGGTGCAGCGGTGACGAGTAGAAAATTCGTCGGCCACCGGTCGCTTTGAAATAGAGCCGCTGAAGGATGACCGATCCGGTCAAGATGACGAAGAGTCCTCCGACAACGGGAAGCAGCACTTCGGTGCGGGAGAAGAGCGCGAGAGCAGCAACCCCGCCACCCAGAGCCAGGGATCCCGTGTCGCCCATAAAAATCTTGGCGGGAGAGGTATTCCACCAGAGGAAACCAATCAAGCTGGCCGCCACAATGGCCGCCACCGCGGTGAGCTCCAGAGAATCCCGCACTTCGTAGCACTTGTAGAGAACATCCTCGTCCGGGAAAGCGCGGAAGCACGACTGGTTGAACTGCCAGAAAGTGATCATGACGTACGCGACAAACACGAGGATGGTGGCTCCACTCGCGAGCCCATCGAGCCCATCGGTGAGGTTCACAGCGTTTGAGGTGCCCACAATGATCAACGTCGCCCAAATCGCGAACGCCACAACTGCCGCCCAGTAACCCCACTCCACAAAGGACAGAAGATCAGCACCGCGCACGACGGAGATTCCCTGGGCCGCGGGGGTTATGCCGTTTTCATCGGGAAAGGACACCGATCCCCAGGCGAAAGCGACGGACACAGCAAGCTGTCCAATGACTTTCCCTCGTGGCGAGAGACCGAGGGATTGCTGGCGACGAATCTTCGAGAAGTCATCGAGGAATCCCACGAGACCTAACCCGACCATAAGACCCACGACGAGCAATCCCGAGGGACTGGGCATCTCGCCTTCGATGAGGTGGGCACCAAAGTACCCGGCGACGACGGCCAACAAGATGACAATCCCACCCATGGTGGGGGTTCCACGTTTGACGTAGTGGGTCTTGGGGCCATCCTGGCGGATGAACTGACCCCACCCAATCTTCGCGAAAAGCCGGATAAACAGAGGTGTGAGGAAGAGCGAAAAACCTAGCGCAATGGCGCTACCTAAAAGAAGTATTCTCACGAGAGCTCAGCTTTCACCCTCGACGCCAACTCGGTGAGTGGTTCCTCGGTACTCCCCAGGATGAGAAGAACGTCGCCGGGCTGAAGGAGAGCACGGATGTCATCGTACGCGTTGTCAGCGTTCTCACAGAAGCGCGACTCTCCGTCCCAACTTCCTTCCATTCCGACCGACAGAAAGAGCGCTCTCGCTCCCTGTCCCACGGCAAAAACCTGGGTGATGTTGAGTCGGACCATGAGTGCCCCAAACGCACTGAGGTTGTCGTAGTCCGAATCTCCCGAAAAATCCAATACCCCAGCAACGGCAACCACCCGACGGGACCCTCGAGCAAACCCCGAAACAG
>JAYOYJ010000107.1:0-3239 GCA_038153485.1 Pontimonas sp.
GCGCCCTTCGAAACATCAACAAGGGCTTATGTGAGGTTCTCGGGCCTGATTCGGGTGGTGACTCTATTGGAAACCCTAGTGTAGTTGATTTTGCTGCGACTCTGAGTGATTGGTCAGCAACAGGGATACTTCCACGCCTCATCATCTACGTGTCTAATCCGGCTCACTCAGCCTCTATGTCCGCCCTTTCCCTTGTGTTCTTTGAGAGGGGTGTGAAGGGGCTCGTCAGGTTGGGAGCACCCTGGTGGTTCCTCGATACTCCTTCTGGCATTAGAGATAACTTGACAGTGCAGGCAGAGATTGGGGTGCTTTCTACCTTTCCAGGCATGGTGTCAGACTCTCGAAGCTTCTTCTCGGCTGCTAGGCATCAGTTTTTTCGACGTGAACTCATCAGCTTCTTGAGAGAAGGAATTATGAGTAGGCGATTCTCGCACCGATTGCTAGAAGAATCCGAAACATTGGAGAAAATACTGTTTCATAATCCGCGGGAAATATTCAACTTGGAGGGTTGAGTCGCAGTAATGATTAGATTTCCGAAGAGAATAGTAGTGGTATCGCCGAATAGCACTTTGGGCTCAGCTTTTATGAGGGCGCTTGGTGAGTTCGAAGCTCAAGTAGTTGGAATTGGGCGCACAAAACCCGACACTAAGGACACATTTGTCCACCTGGACGATTTTTCGGCGACGACTCTTAGAGATGCGGCCAACACGGCAGCTGAAGAGATGGGAGGTGTTGACCTTGTCGTGAGCTTTATTGGAATGCACCATGAAAATCAGTCTTTGCTGAATTCTGATCTTTCAAGTCTGGAGAAGATCTTCGAAGAAGTTGCGCGGATTAACGCGACCATCCCTTTCCTGCTTAACGCCGTATTCTCAAGGATCATGATGGGTGTCGGTGGGGGTCACATATTACATCTTGCTTCGAACGCATCGACCCATGCTCTCTATCAATCCCATGCCTACACATCCAGCAAACATGCTTTACTTGGAATAGTTCGTTCCGCCGCTACTGAGCTTGCCCCATATGGAATCCGCGTAAATTGCGTTGCGCCTGGAACCGTGGCCACGAAGCTAAATGAAAAGAAGCTGTATTCGTCTGGATCCCTGACTCCCCGGGGGCGTTCTATCCTGGCTCACACCCCGACAAAGGAATTTGCTTCCACTGATGGAGTGGTTTCGACGATTCTCTCCATGTGCATGGAACAGCCGCACCTGACTGGGAACATAGTTTTCTGTGACGACGGTTACAGTGTGGAGGGACACTCGTGGCCCGAGGGAAACGATTCACTGTATGGGATCGCGGATGACAGAATTTGACGGTCCGTGTGTGGGGTGCGGGCGGAGCGAATTGGAGCCCTGGGCGCGAAAAGGCAGTTTAACCTGGTGGATTTGCGCGTCATGCGGAAGTCTGACTCAGTTGCCCCGACCCAGTGCTCTTGAACTCTCCAACGTCTATGAAAACTATGTGACCTATAAGGAGGCTAGGTTACCCGAGTATCTCCAACCCGAGTCTGAGTCTATCTACGAGGCTACAAAGAAAAAGTCGCTCGAGGACCATGGGCTCGACAAGGATTTTTTCTCGGGGCTTGAAATTGTGGACTTAGGTTGTGGAACCGGCCAATTCTTACGGTTTATTTCCCAGTTCGATCCGCTTAGCATGCTAGGCGTTGATATTTCTCAAGAGTGTGTTGACGAGTGCCAAGCCAAAGGTCTTCGAGCCGTTGTGGCTGACCTAGATGTGTTCGTCGGTTCCTTTGATTTGGTGTGCGCCTTTCATTTCATAGAGCACTTGCCTCATCCGCTTGAAGGCTTGATGAAGATAAGAAAACTCATCAAGCCCGGCGGATATTTGTGGCTTGAGACTCCAATAGTTTCTGCGTTTGCGAGAGCTCAAAAAGACGAATGGCGTTACTTGTACCCTCATGAACACCCAAGTCTTTTTTCATTCAAAGCGTTGACGCTCGCCCTAAAAAAACTAGACCTGCACCTGATCTCCTACGTTACATTTGGCAGCGGACTGGAATTGGACCAAGTAAGCCCGATAGTTAAGCAATCGATGGACGCCGTAGCCAAGGAGCTGGGTGAAGGAGATACTGTTTCGCTATTGCTGAAGGCAGATTGATATTTGCGCGTACCCCTGCTCGGTGAGAGTCGGCTGGTTGCCGGTCTCGCCGCTCGTGCGAAGTCACTTTGAATCATCACTCGGCGTCGCTTTCGCTCGAAGCCCAAAAATTTCAAACGATTCTCATCCGATTTGACTGGTGTGACAGCTAGGATGGAGGCCTAGATTTGAGCTCCAACTCCCTGCACCTGGCTCTTTTTACCCCGTGCCGAGCCCCTTGATGGTTGTGGGGGCCGGTCACGCCTAGAATTTTCAAGAAGAACTGGACCACCTCCCGGTTAGGGCCGAAACAGAATTGGAACTAATTGAAAGCCTACGTTCTGTTCCACCTCAATACCGACTACTCATCAATAGAACGGGATCAACTACTTTCTGTTATTGCTTCTTGCTACGAAGAAATTCTGAACCTACAGGACTCGCTTTCCATACCTCTCGCTCTTGAGATGACAGGTTCAACTGCTCAAACGATTCTTGAGCTTCGCCCTGGCCTAATTGAACGCATCCGGGAGAGAATTTCCGACCACAAACTCGCAATTATTTCTGGAGGAATGCACCAGGTAATTGGGCCGCTCGTGCCACCTGAAGTCACTCTGCGTAATCATGAGCGAGGCATAGACCTACTCGGTCAAATCTTCGGATCAGCTCCCGAAATTGTGTTGCCGAGCGAGCAAGCAATCTCAGAGGGTTCTCTTGCGGTGCTGGCCAAAGCGGGCTATCGGGCAATCATCGCGGATATAGACAATTTCGGTACTTCATATGAGGACAACTTGTCGAATTCTTCGTCAGGTGCCACCAAGCTTGTCTGGGCTAGCTCGAGCATCTACCAATGGGTGCAGCACTACGTCCACGGGGATATCTCACTCGAAGAAATCCTCTCTCGAATACAAGCTCGAATGACTCTCTATGAATCAAACTGTCCCTTCCCTCTGTACTCAGGGGATGCTGAAACTTTTGGGTTTCGCCCTGGGCGCTATCTCTCGGAAGGTCAAATCAAGGTAAGAGAGGAGTGGACCCGATTTGCTCAGCTCATTGAAACACTTCGAGATAATCACAATTTTGTATTTACGTCCAAGCTCGGGCCTCAGAGTGGGCAGGTCGACGATAGAAATGGATTGAAG
>JAYOYJ010000107.1:3249-3603 GCA_038153485.1 Pontimonas sp.
AACCCTTCCCTTCCGTGGGAACCGATTCGGGTGAAGAAGCAGCCCAAATACAATGTTTCAAGATGGGCAGTTAGCGGCAGGGGTGACTTCGAATTGAATGCCTTCTGCAGGCACAAATTCGAAGAACTTATTACTTCGGAGAAAACGACTCTCGAAGATTGGAATCGTCTCCTCCGATATTGGTCGAGCGACTTCAGAACCCACATCACAGATGAGCGGTGGGCTGAACTCGTGCAAGAAATCGGCCTGGATTCTCACCCATCCGTCCATCTCGTCTCGCAGACTAGCTCTTCTTCAAGGCCCTTACCCCCTGAAGTTGTCGACCAGAGTCGATTTGTCGAGGTTTCCACTGCA
>JAYOYJ010000108.1:0-3582 GCA_038153485.1 Pontimonas sp.
TCGTGAGTGACCCCAGTTCACCTGCTGCTCAGGAGATTGCACGGGTGGCTGACACCGTTGTTCGAAGGGGAGAATCCCTCGCCGGAACGAAACTTCCTGTGGCCTAGGAGGCGTCCGGGTCAAAGGGCGCCGAATTCCCCTGTTTCATGCGTTTGCGCTTGACATAAGCGGATTCCATCACCTCGGGAGCAGAAGTCGTCTCAGTTGTGACAGTCTTTTCTGGGCTTTCCTGCAACGCCTCTCTGATTATGCGCCTTGGGTCGTATTGACGAGGGTCCAGCTTTTTCCAGTCCATGTCGTCAAAATCAGGACCCAATTCATCCCGCATGCGGTCCTTCGCGCCTGAGGCCATGTCACGCAACTGCCGAACAAGTCGGCCAAATTGCGCCGAGTAGGCCGGGAGGCGATCGGGCCCAATCAAAAACAGCGCGATGATGCCGATTACCAGCAGTTTCTCGATGGTTAGTCCAAATGACACTCCCCCACAATAACCGGAAGACCTCCGGCCCAGCCCTAGGCTTCAAAGCACGAGTAGTAAAGACATAGCAGGGATCATTGATGTCAGATAAAGAACTGAGCTGGCGCTTTATCGAGGAGCGCGTGGAGGAGGATCCTGATATCGAGCGCGCCCGAAAAGCCTCCCTCGAGCACGGGGTTGACCCCATTACAGCGAGTGCTGGCCAATACATAGCCGCAATTGCGACAGCGCTGGATGCTCGCAGCATTATCGAGGTGGGAACGGGTCTTGGTGTCGGGACGCTGTGGCTCGCGCAGGCCTGTCCAGACGCTCATATCACCACTATTGATTCTGAACTTGACCATCACGTGAGCGCACGAGAGATCCTGAACGAGGCCGAAATTCCTTCCTCACGGGTGCGTCTCATTACTGAGAAAGCCCTCGATGTGCTTCCCAAGATGAATGAAGCAAGTTATGACCTCGTCGTCATCGATGCTGATTTTCCCAATGTCCAGGCGTATGTGGACCACGGGTTATCGCTGGTGAAACCGCGGGGTAGCGTCATTGTGGTCGGTGTGCTGGGCGATGATCTCGTAGCTGACCCCGCGAAACGCGACGACAAAACTTCTGCCTACCGTTGGCTCTTGAAAGCTCTTGAAGACCGGGACGACGTGGTTCACACCCTGAGCCTGATAGGAGACGGACTCGTTCACATCGTCCGCCTGCCCCAGCGGGATTAGCCCCCGAGGGCTCCTGCGAGCTGGTCGTGAAGTTCCCTAGCTTCCTCATCGTTCACGGATACCACAAGGCGACCGCCGCCTTCTAGTGGGACTTTCACGATGATGAGACGGCCTTCTTTGACAGCCTCCATGGGTCCATCACCGGTTCTGGGCTTCATTGCTGCCATGAATGGGGTCTCCTCATAGATATTCGCTTGCCCCATTATCCCGGAAAAACCTAGCCAACGAAAATCCGGCGGGGGTTACTGTGGACTAAGCCAGCTCTTCAGAGCGCGATAGCAGGCTTCAATTTGGGCAATATCGACCCGCTCATCATCAGAGTGAGCGAGTGAAGGGTCACCCGGACCGTAATTGAGAGCGGGTATTCCCCATTCCCCAAAACGTGCGACATCGGTCCAGCCGTATTTTGCAGATACTTCGAGACCAAGCGCTGCCACAAAATCCTGCACAAGCGGGTTCGTCAACCCAGGGCGAGCGCCAGAAGCTTCGTCGACGACGACCACATCAAACCCGGAAAACAGTTCTTGCACGTGACCAACCGCTTCCGACACGCTCTTGTTGGGAGCGAAACGATAATTCACCGTGACTGTGCATCGATCGGGAATGATATTTCCGGCCACCCCACCTGCGATACCCACGGCATTCATGCCCTCTCGGTAGGACAAACCCTCAACCTCAACAGTGGCCGGCTCATACGACGCGAGACGCTGGAGAATCTCGTGGGCGAGGTGGATTGCATTCTCTCCCCTCCAAGACCTCGCGGAGTGGGCTTGTCTCCCGGCCGTACTCACCTCAACGCGAATCGTTCCGTTACAGCCACCCTCCACCATGGCGTTGGTTGGCTCCCCCACAATTGCGAAATCGCCCTGAATCCAGTCGGGATGGGCAGAGCCAAAGAGCCCTAACCCGTTCTTTGCACTTTCAACTTCCTCGTTGTCATAAAAAATCCAGGTCACATCAATCAAGGGTTCGGAGAGTTCGACGGCAAGTTTCGACCCCAGGGCAACGCCTGATTTCATGTCGACAGCACCTCGACCGGCAAGGACGCCGCCGGCGACACTGGATTGTTCGTTACCGTTTGCGGGAACGGTATCAATATGTCCTGCCCACACCACTCGCGAGCCAAGGCCTCTCATGGTCCTCGCAGCCACAGTGTTTCCGTGTCGGATGACCTCCAGGTGTGAGGCCTTTCGTAACCCCGTTTCAAGAGCGTCCGCGAGGCCTGACTCGTAACCCGAGGGGCTTGATATGCCAATAAGCGAGGCCGCAATGTCGGCAACGGGAGCAGAAAGGTTAAGAGTGAGAACATGGCCAGACATGCGCTCAATGGTAGCGGGCGAACCAAATTCTCCCTCTGCTACAAGACTCCCGTAAAGAGGTCTGAACTGCAGAGACAAATTCCCCTTCGCAAAAAGACTCTGCGAAGCGTGAACCCCGAAGCAATAAGGAGATTGACGCAGGCCGGCGCGGTCGATTTGCCTAACCTTTCCTCCCCTGCATCCACTGTGACTAGTTTTGTTCTCTTCAGAGTTTCCGTTGCACCACACAGCACCTCAGGTTCAAAGCCTTCGGCCTCAATTTTTAGCAGGTCAATTTTTCCTTCCGGAAAAAACCGGGATACGACGTCATCAAGCTTTTCGATCTTGACCGAAATTGTCTTGCCTCTTCCTACCGTCAGCGAGCTATCACCAGTTGACGTGGCAAGGGAAAACTCCGCCGATCCGTCCTCAGCCCCCACGGCGACTCGCTCGAGCAAAGCTCCGGGCATATTTCTCGCTAGGGCTCCAAAAGCCACCGGATCGGGCTCAATTCCCAGATAGTTGACTCCAAACTGCTGTGCCCACAACCCAATTTCACCACTATGGGCTCCCACGTCCACCAACCGGTCTGAGTTCGTAAAGACCAAGTCATTAACGCAGTACTCTCGAGCCAGATTGTTGAGACGAACTTCGATGCCATCCCGGTAGTAGCCGAGGCGACGTGGGTGCGACACAAACACTCTGCGTTCACCAATCGGATTGTCAATGAAGTAGTAACCCTCTGGGTCGACTCCGTCGTATGTATCCCTCTTGGGTTTTCTGACTTCAATCCATTGCCGATAGAGCCAGTCGAGCAATTTTCGCAAGTTCACCTTTACGACACTACTGACTTCTCGGCGCCACAAGAGCCAAGACCTTGGGCCCCCCAGCCTGAGTTTCGGATGAAGGTACCCTGGTCGTATGAAAGTCGTACCGACACAGGCGTGGGGGCATGGTGTTGCCACCATCAGCACCGACACCAATACTGTGCTCGATACATGGTTTCCACAGCCCCATCTTGGCGCTCCGCCCGCAAACTTTGACCCACACCTAATTCCTCGAGACCTCGCGAATCTCGAGGGCGCCG
>JAYOYJ010000109.1:0-3538 GCA_038153485.1 Pontimonas sp.
GCGAGCCCGTAAACCTCATCAAGCTCTGTCGAGATAATCACCACGGGAATACCACGGTCTCTTGTGGCGATGATCTGTTCATGAATGAACTCGATAGAACCCACGTCAACTCCGCGGGTCGGCTGAGCCGCTACAAAAAGCTTCAGATCTCGAGTCAATTCCCGTGCCACGACAACTTTCTGTTGGTTTCCCCCCGAGAGTTTCTTGGCCAAAGTCGTAGCCGAGGGCGTGCGAATATCGAAGCGTTCGATGAGATCGGCACTCGTCGCTCCTCGGGAAGAGAAATCAATCGAAAGACCCTTTGTCCACGGGCGGGAATAAGACCCGTCGGTCATGAAGTTCTCCTCCAGTGTGAAATCTCCGACCAGACCATCTTTCTTCCGATCCTCGGGGATGTACCCCACACCCTCTTCGAGAACGTCTCTCACACTGGAGTCGGTAATGTCCCTCCCGCCCAAGGTGATTGTCCCGGAGGCGACTTCTCGAAGACCCAGAAGGGTCTCTGCGAGAGCTGTTTGGCCGTTCCCTTCGACCCCCGCGAGACAAAGAACCTCCCCAGCTCGAACATCGAAGGAGACCCCATCGAGCACCTTCTGCTGACGTTCATCAACGACTACCAAGTTCTCAATCTGAAGCACGACGTCGCCTAATTTCGGCTCGTTCTTGTTAACCGTGAGATCCACCTCACGGCCGACCATCAGAGAGGCCAGTTCCCCGAGCGATGTCTCTGGTGACACTGAATCGATGACTGTGCCACCTCGAATGACGGTGACAAGGTCGGCAACGGCTTTGACCTCTCGAAGCTTGTGTGTGATGAAGACAATCGACGTTCCCTCGTCAGCGAGCTGCCGCATGATGGCCATCAACTCGTCGGTCTCTTGCGGCGTCAGGACCGCTGTCGGTTCGTCAAGAATGAGGATCTTCGCTTCTCGAGCGAGTGCCTTCACGATTTCGACTCGCTGCTGGATTCCCACGGGAAGATTTTCGATGATGGCATCGGGGTCGATATCAAAACCGAAGCGAGCGGAAATTTCTGTCACTCTCTCGCGAGCGGTGGCCAAATCGAGGGAGCCCCATTTCGTCGAGGGCTCGTTTCCGAGCACGACGTTTTCCGCAACACTGAAAACGGGAACCAACATGAAGTGCTGGTGGACCATACCGATTCCGGCGTCCATAGCGTCCCCCGGGCCTGAGAACGATTGCTCCAGACCGTCGAGAACGATGCGCCCTTCGTCGGGCTGGTAGAGCCCGTAGAGAAGATTCATGAGCGTAGATTTCCCAGCGCCGTTTTCGCCCAGAAGGGCATGAATCTGACCGGGTTCGACGGTCAGAGAAATGTTGTTATTGGCGACGACGGGACCAAAACGTTTGGTCATTCCCTGAAGTTCAAGCTTCATTGCCTGATCCCTTTCTCCGGGTATAGCCAGAATAGAGGACTGAAAGCTGTGGGGCCCTAGACGATGTCTAGGGCCCCACAGTCGATCACGTTACGACGTAACCCGGCTGCCTAGGCGAGCGGGTCAATCGATCCGTCAATGATGCCTGCCTTGAGCTCGGCGAGGCGGTCCTTGATGGACTGGTCGATGGCGTCATCAAAGGCGTAGAAGGGGGAAATGTCCGTTCCTTCGTTAGCCAGGTCACCCATGTAGTAGTCGCCGGTGAAGTTGCCGTTCACTGCGTAGTCTTCGATGATGTCGAAGGTCGCAGCGCCCATGCGCTTCTCGGCAGAGGTGAGGATGTAGTCGGCGTACTCAGGCGAGGTCAGAGCGATGTCCTTGTCGACACCAATCATGACTCCGTTGTCGCCGGCTTCCTTAATGGCTTCGATACCAGCACCGAACTGGTCTCCACCCACGGGGAAGAGTACGTCAGCGCCCTGCTCAAGCATCGATGCTGCGATGCTCTTACCGACCGGGTCGTTCGGAGCAAAGCCACCCCAGAACTGACCCTCAGCGGCAATGGGGTCCCAACCCAGAACGGTCACTGCTGTTCCGGTCTCGGTCTCGTAGGCCTTTGCACCGTAGTAGAAACCAGACATAAAGTCGGTCACTGCGTCAATCTGGAGACCACCGTAGGTGCCTACCACCTTGCTGGTGGAGTGTGCAGCGGCGAGGTAACCAGCGAGGTAGCTGGACTGGTTCATCTTGTAACCAACCGGCTTCAGGTTGTCGTTGCCTTCACTCCAACCATCAACCGTGACGAAGGAAACGTCAGGGTTGGCGGCTGCAGCAATGTTGACATCAGCCACCAAGTTGAATCCCACGGCGAAGATGACGTCACAGCTGGCGTCAACCATGGCCTGAAGGTTCGGGGCAAAGTCTTCCGCACTGTTGGACTCAGCCTCAGAGATCTGAACACCGAGCTCAGACTCAGCACGAACCAGCCCGTCATAGACGGCCTCATTGAAGGAGTTGTCCTGCCAACTTCCTTCGTCAGAAACTGCGCAAGCCAGGAAGTCAAGCTCGGGAGCTGCCTCTACTGTCTCAACAGCTTCCTCTTCTACTGCTGCTTCCTCTTCAACGGTGTCCGCAGCACAACCTGCCAGAACCAGAGCTGCAGCACCAAAGGCGGCGATACCAGCGAAGGTACGCTTTGCAGTGATTGCTTTCACTAATGTGTCCTCTCATTTGGATATTTCCGCTATCTCCTGGAGTCCCCCTCAACACCTCACGTTCCAGCGGGGATGCCCGAGAAGATAGCTCAGATAGGTTCAATCTTAGAGTGCGGATGTTCACCGGAATTTAACTCCGGAGCATGGCGCTCAGATGTGCCTCAAGCTCCGCTTGAAGCTCTCTCAGGTAGCGGCGAGTCCGATAATGGGACGGGATGGAACGGTCGACGTTGCCATTGTGGATTTGATGCAGGTATAGAACATGTCAGCATCGACCCGCTCGATAACACGAGCATTGGGCTTAGCCCCGTGAATACCCCAAGACATCGCCGAATATCCTCGAGTAAGGTCAGAATCGGCCTCGATATCGACTGCATAAGGCGCACTCTCCTGAACCAGTTCTGGATGAAGCATCAGTGCAACGGTGAGCGAATCTGGATGCGAAGAACCTGGAATCCCCACGCTTTCATCAAACTCGAGAGTTGTTTCACACACACGTTGGAAGAACTTCGCTACAGGTGTTGCTTGATTACCAATCTCAGCCATCTGATCCCTCGAGAAAATGGCGTCACGAACAGTCAGAGGCTCCCACGGAACAACGGTGATATCGAAACCCGCTTGGAAGACAATTTTCGCCGCATCGGGATCTACATAAAAGTTGAACTCAGCAGCGGCGGTGATATTGCCTCTGGCGTTGTTCGACCCACCCATGATGTAGAGATGTTTCACTCGGGAGGGAAAGTCGGGGTCCTTCACCACAGCCATCGCAATGTTGGTCAGCGGTCCAATTGCAACAAGATTGAGTGTCCCCGGCTCTTCACGGGTAAGGCGCAACATGGCATCCACCGCGTGCTCGTCCTCAACCGATAGCCCGTCGTTTTCCATAGACAGGCCACCGACGCCATCGCCATGAACATTCTCAGCAGA
>JAYOYJ010000110.1:0-3504 GCA_038153485.1 Pontimonas sp.
TCGGCAATCTCCAAGTCCTCCCCACGCCTCCGGCTCAGGAGGCTGTTCGAGTCGTGGTTCGTTAGTGCGGATGGAATCGGTCAGGAGCTAGTTGCCATGGATCTGTGCCAAGCATGTCCGCAACGGCAGAGAAAACCACGCTGTCAATGAGGACGCGTTTGTGCCATCGATCTCTGCGGTGGAGCTTCGTGAGTCGCTCGATTGGGTGGCGATAGATACGAATCGTGCGTTTCTCTCGATTCAGATTCCATCGGGGTAACCGAGAGGCATCGTGACTCTCAGGCATCCCCCACACCTCAACCCGAAGGGTTGAAAGCTCGGTGGGCCATTTTCTCTCCAGGTAAGTGACTGTTGCGGCGACTACCTGAGTAAAGTCATCACCCCGGCGAACCCGAGACTGTGCAATAGGACCGATCACGTGGTTCGAGGAATCACGGTGCCTCGAAATCCGATGGCCTGCCATGTCTCGAGGGTAGTCCGCCAGAGTGCCTCTACTCTGGAGAAACTATGCCCCATCGTGAACCCCCGCCGAGGCTTTGTTCAAAGAGTTCCTGCGCGGTCCCGGCTTCGGCGACGTTAACCTATGCATACGCAGATCAGGAGGCGGTAGTGGGCCCCTTGTCGGCGGTGCGAGAGCCCCATACTTATGACTTGTGCCAGGCTCATTCGGACCGACTAACGGCTCCGGTGGGGTGGAGGGTTGTTCGGTATCACCCTTACCCTGATGCCGTTTAGTGCTCACTAGGCTGGGGGCATGTCAGCTGATGCCCTGGCCTCTATCGTCAAGTCGTATGACGTCCGGGGTCTCGTTGATTCAGAACTGACACCCGAGGTTGTCACCGCACTGGGTGCGGCTTTTGTGGACGTGATTGTCGGTTCTGAGAACCAGTTTGTTATCGGGTGGGACATGAGAGAGTCTTCTCCGAAGCTGGCCGAGGCCTTCATGAACGGTGCTCAATCGGCGGGGGCAACACCGATATCCATCGGGCTGTGTTCTACTGACATGGTCTACTTCGCTTCGGGAACGAGAGATGTTGCGTCTGTCATGTTCACGGCAAGCCACAACCCTGCGACTTATAACGGGCTCAAATTTTCCCGACCGCGGGCTCAAGGGGTCAGTATAAACACAGGGCTGGCAGACATTCGAGATCGGGCTCTCCAATACCTTTCTGGGGAAGCCACCTTTGGTGATGTCGAAGGAGACATCATCCATGAGGACCTTCTCGCGGACTACGCCGCATACCTTTCGTCGCTCGTGCCTCTGGAGACAATTCGACCGCTGCGGATCGTGGTGGACGCGGCTAACGGCATGGCTGGCTACACGGTCCCGGCTGTGCTTCAGAATGCTGCAGGACTCGACTCGCTACCTCTGGAGATTATTCCACTCTATTTCGAACTGGATGGAACCTTCCCTAATCACGAGGCGAACCCGCTCGAGCCATCCAACCTGGTCGACCTTCAACGAGCGGTGCTCGAGAACGAGGCAGATATCGGTTTGGCGTTCGATGGGGACGCTGATCGGTGCTTCGTGGTTGACGACTGTGGCAATCCAGTGTCACCGAGCGCTGTGGCCGCGATGGTGGCGAAACGAGAGATTCTGAGGGTGCGCGAGGCCGGGGAGACCGGAGAGATCACCATCATTCACAATCTCATTTGCTCTCAGACGGTGACCGAGGTGATTGTCGAAAACGGCGCGCAGCCTCTTCGAACTCAAGTGGGCCACTCCTTTATCAAAGACACCATGCGCGATTCTGGTGCAGTGTTTGGTGGCGAGCACTCCGCTCACTACTATTTCCGGGATTTTTGGGGGGCGGATAACGGGATGCTCGCGGCTCTGCACGTCCTTTCAGAGTTGGGTCACTCTGATTTGCCACTGTCCGAATTGGTGTCTGAGTATTCGCGGTATGCCGAGTCAGGCGAGATTAATTCCGTCGTCAGCAACCAGGCGACCACGGTGGCCGCTGTCACCGAGCAATTTGGCAGTCGAGGTGAGATGGATGAGTTGGATGGGGTCACCGTCCGGGGAGAAACTGAGGGTCTCTTCTGGTGGTTCAATGTCAGAGCGTCCAATACGGAGCCGCTACTACGACTCAATGTGGAGGCGAAGACTACAGCATTGATGGAGACCATCCGAGATGAGGTCTTGGAGATTATTCGGGGCTAGATCTCCCGATTCCCTGCATACCTCCAGGGAAATACCTGCCACAATAGAGCAATGCTGACAGCCACCCCACTTCAATACCGTGTTGCCGATCTCTCCCTCGCTAAGGCAGGTCGCCACCAGATTCGACTTGCCGAGCATGAGATGCCAGGACTTATGGCTATTCGCGAGGAATTTGGACCCCACCAGCCCCTGAAGGGAGCTCGAATCGCCGGCTCTTTGCACATGACCGTGCAAACCGCGGTGCTTATCGAGACCCTCGTCGCTCTGGGTGCTGATGTGCGGTGGGCGAGCTGCAACATTTTCTCCACCCAGGATGACGCCGCAGCCGCCATTGTTGTGGGTCGCGGCACCCCTGAGGAGCCCCAGGGAACTCCGGTCTTTGCCTGGAAGGGTGAAACCCTCGAAGAGTATTGGTGGTGCACCGAGCAGATCTTCGATTGGAGTGCTCACGGACACTCTGGCCCCAACATGATTCTCGATGATGGTGGCGACGCCACGCTCCTTGTCCACAAGGGCGTCGAGTACGAAAAGGCTGGCGCTGTTCCCCAGGCTGAAGCAGGAGACCCCGCAGAGTGGAAAGTCATTCTCGAGGTTCTCCGTCGAAATCTCGCCGAGAGTCCCGGGAAATTCACGGAGATTGCTGCAGGCATTAAGGGTGTGACCGAGGAGACCACCACGGGTGTGCACCGCTTGTACGAGTTCTTCAAAGAGGGAAAGCTCCTGTTTCCGGCGATCAACGTCAACGACTCCGTCACCAAGTCGAAGTTCGACAACAAGTACGGTGTTCGACACTCGCTGATTGATGGCCTCAACCGCGCCACCGACACCTTCATGAGCGGCAAGGTTGCTTTTGTTTGCGGATACGGAGATGTGGGTAAAGGCTCTGCAGAGTCTCTCCGCGGCCAGGGCGCAAGGGTTATCGTCTCGGAGATCGACCCCATCCTTGCGCTCCAGGCAGCCATGGATGGTTATCAGGTCGCTCGACTGGAGTCTGTCATCGACTCCATCGATGTGCTGATCACTGCGACCGGAAACCTCGATGTGGTGACAGTTGACCACTTGCTCGCGCTGAAGCATCAAGCGATTGTGGCCAATGTCGGACATTTTGATAACGAAATCGATATGGCGGGGCTTGAATCACTCCCCGGCGCAACCCGCGTGGAAATCAAGCCTCAGGTTCACGAATGGATTATGCCCAATGGTCGCAGCATTCTGATGTTGAGTGAGGGACGGCTAATGAACCTGGGGAATGCGACCGGACACCCGAGCTTCGTGATGAGTAACTCCTTCACCAACCAGGTGCTCGCGCAGATCGAAGTCTTCACCAAAGCGGATGAGTA
>JAYOYJ010000111.1:0-3337 GCA_038153485.1 Pontimonas sp.
ACGGTGTGGATGAGGGGCGGGCCCAGGGTGTCTATCTTTTTCCGCAGGTACGAGATATAGATTTCGACAAGGCTCGCCTTACCCCCAAAGTCGTAATCCCACACGCGGTCCAAGATATTGGCTTTGGAGAGAACCCGCTTGGGATTTCTCATCAAGTATCGGAGCAATTCAAACTCAGTGCTCGTCAGCTCAATAGGGACTCCAGCGCGATGAACTTCGTAGCTGTCTTCGTTGAGAACGAGATCGCCCACCCTCAACTCGGCCTGCTCGTCTTCCGCGACCCCCGCTCCAGCTCTGCGAAGTATTCCCCTCAGCCTGGCGACAAGTTCTTCGAGACTGAAGGGCTTGGTGACGTAGTCGTCGCCTCCGGCGGTCAGTCCCGCCACCCTGTCATCCACGGCATCCTTCGCGGTAAGAAACAACACGGGGAGCCCTGCGTGGATGCCCCGCAAGCTCTTCATGAGTGCAAGCCCATCGCCGTCGGGGAGCATGATGTCGAGTACAGCGATATCGGGAGAAAAGGACTTTGCTTGGCTCACTGCTTCACTCACAGAGTGAGCGGTCTTAACATCCCATCCCTCGTACCGCAGTGACATTGCAACAAGATCGGCGAGGCTCTCCTCATCATCGACCACGAGGGCCCTCATGGGGGACCCATCGGGATGGGAGAGTTTCTGAGGGGCCTGCTCGATACCTGCGTAGTCATTCATCAGATTAGGGTCCCACCGGAGTCTTGGTGTTACCTATGAAAAACCTAAGCGCGAGCCCTAGAAGACCTTTTCACGAACAAAATCTTCCTCGAGGCTGTCTCCAACCTCGAAGCTTCTCTCCCCCACCACGAAGAAGCCATTTCGTTCATAGAAGGAGTTGGCGCGGAGATTCTGTTGGTTAACCCCCAGCCACACCGACCGTACGCCCTCATTCCTTGCATCATCGACTGCGACATCCATGAGCTCTTGGGCAACACCACCCCCGTGAGCCTTAGCTCGCACATAAATCTTGGAAATCTCAATAGTGGGGCGCTTCGTTACCGCTTGCGCGATACCTGGATCATCGGGTTCACCAGACACGGTCATCACATAACCAGCAAGCTCATCTCCCAAGCTTGCCACCCAGATTCGAATTCTCGGATCCCGGAGATACTCCTCAAACGCGTGCGGGGAGAGCTTCGTTGAGCAAAAAAGGTCAATATTCTGCCGTGTGGTTCCGGGCGGGCAGGCCAGGGGAAACGTTTCAACAGCAAGCGCAGAAACACGGTGAGCATCAGCGGGCACCGCCCGACTGATGATCACCCGTGACACTGATTTAGAGCGCGTTGACGTCCAAAGGAATGCCAGGACCAAACGTGGTCGAGACGGCCGCCTTCTGGATATAGCGTCCCTTGGAAGCGCTGGGCTTGAGTCGCTGAATCTCCTCGAAGGCCGCAGTGAAGTTCGCTAGGAGCTGGTCTTCGCTGAAGCTTGCCTTCCCAATCACGAAGTGCATGTTGGCGTGCTTGTCGAGCTTGAATTCAATCTTTCCGCCCTTGATGTCGGAGACCGCTTTGCCCACATCGGGGGTGACAGTTCCGGTTTTGGGGTTGGGCATGAGACCGCGAGGACCCAGCACTTTACCGAGCGTCCCGACCTTGCCCATCAGCTCTGGGGTGGAGACAGCGGCGTCGAAGTTGGTGTAACCACCGGCGACCTTCTCGATGAGCTCATCGCCGCCCACTTCGTCAGCTCCAGCGGCAAGCGCGGCTTCAGCTGCGGGACCCGTCGCAAAGACGAGGACACGAGCGGTCTTCCCTGTTCCGTGCGGGAGGCTGACGGTTCCTCGAACCATCTGGTCAGCCTTCCTTTGATCGACACCGAGCTTGATGGCAACCTCGACGGTGGAATCAAACTTTTGGGATGTGGTCTTCTTTGCCAGCGAGAGAGCCTCACTGGGTGCATAGAAGTGTCCTTCTTGCACGAGGGCTTTCGCGGCCTGATATGCCTTGGATTTGTGTGCCATTCTTGTGTCTCCTGTAAGTGAGGTCGCGGTATGTGAGCGTGGCTCGCTCTCCCGCTAGAAAAAAGGTTTAGCCGACGGTGATGCCCATGCTGCGGGCAGTACCTTCGATGATTTTGGCGGCGGCCTCGATGTCGTTCGCGTTCAAATCAGCCTGCTTTTGCTCAGCGATTTGTCGAACCTGCTCCGGGGTGATGTTGGCCACTTTGTCGGTGTGAGGGGTTCCTGAACCCTTCTTAACACCAGCAGCTTTCTTGATGAGCTCCGCAGCGGGAGGAGTCTTCAACACAAAGGTGAAGGACCGATCCTCGTATACAGAGATTTCGACGGGAATGACGTTTCCGCGCTGATCCTGCGTTGCCTGGTTGTATGCGTTGCAGAACTCCATGATGTTCACGCCGTGCTGACCTAGGGCCGGACCCACGGGGGGAGCCGGGTTGGCAGCACCAGCCTGAATTTGGAGCTTGATGAGGCCCACAACTTTCTTTGCCATTGCTTTTCCTTTTCTTTATCGAACACGACGCTGTGCCGTGCGCTCCCACGTTCGTGGCATGTCCACGCCGTGGTACCAGTGTTTAGAGCTTGGTGACCTGGTCGAATCCGAGTTCGACAGGAGTCTCACGCTCGAACAACGAAACAAGCACCGTGAGCTTACCGCTCTCCGGCTTGATTTCGCTAATGGTTCCAGGAAGTCCCGCAAAGGATCCTTCCTTAATGGTGATGGTCTCACCCACCTCGAAGTCCACTTCGGCGGGAAGCATGCGGGATACTCCACCACCAACGCTCACTGTCTGTCCCTTGACCGGCGCGGCCTCAGCGACCTGAACTGTCGACTTCAACATGTCGAACGCTTCCTCGAAGCGCAACGGGGTGGGGTTGTGGGCGTTACCCACGAAGCCGGTTACACCGGGGGTGTGGCGAACGGTTGACCAGCTGTCCTCGTTGAGGTCCATGCGCACCAAGACGTAGCTGGGGATACGAACCCTCGTCACCAGCTTTCGCTGGCCGTTCTTGATCTCCACCACGTCCTCCATCGGGACCTGGACTTCGAAGATGAAGTCCTCCATGGCCAGTGATGTGCGACGGTTCTCGATATTCGACTTCACACGCTTTTCGAACCCCGCGTAAGAATGAACAACATACCATTTGCCGGGCTTACGGCGAAGCTCACGACGGAAGTCAGCGTAGGGATCTTCTGCCTCTGTCAGATCGCCACGGTTGGTGGAGTCCGCTTCGTCCTCAGTTGCCTCTGCAGCGGCGTTCGCTTCTTCCGGCGAATCAATGTCGAGTGCATCCTCGACAACCGCGTCGGCTTCCTCATCGGGGGAACTCTCAAGGGCCTCCA
>JAYOYJ010000112.1:0-3110 GCA_038153485.1 Pontimonas sp.
CACGCGGTGTCCGAGTTGCGGAATTCCCGTGTCCCTATCGAAATTGTGCACCCGGACTCTCAACCTGCTGATGCCGATCGCTCGATAGTGGATTCTGACCGTGAACAAGACGCAATTGTTCAGAACATCGTCGCGGGTAACTCCCTCGTGGTTCGGGCCCTGCCCGGAACCGGGGCAACGCAAACAGTCGTCAACGCGGTGGGTGCGCTCGTGGCCAAGCACAAGAGAGTTCTCGTCGTCACACCACGGAAGGCCACGACCGACGCGATTAAGAATCGCCTTGCCGAGGCGGGTCTGGGCGGTATGGCGGCTGAGCTTTCGCGACCTGGCAGAGATTTGATCACGTCGATTGGGCGCAACGAGAAGGCTAAGAAGCCTTCCCTCACCGAAGTCGACCAAGCCTATGAGCGCCTGCGCAAAGTCATCCTCAAATACCGAGAAGCTTTGGCGAAGAAGGATGCGGAACTGGGCGTGAGCGCCATGGAGTGTTTCTCCCGCTTGGGAACGCTTTCGCTGCGTGAATCACCCCCGGAGACGACCGCGAGGTTGGATCACCAAGCCCTCGTGGCCCTCGCACCCGGATTGGGTCAGGCAGCAGAGCTGTTGCGACGGGCTGCTGAGCTCGGGGAATTCAAATACGGCCCCGCAGATAGCCCCTGGTATGGAGTGACGTTCGAGAATGTGGAGGACGCCAGGAAGTCCCAAGAGCGCGCGAGGCGTCTCGCCACAGAAAGCGTTCCTCGACTTCTCGAAAAGTTTCCCCCGCTTCTCGAGCAAACACCGCTTCCCTCGGTGACCACTGTGGGCCAGATGGCGGTCTATGTTCACCTTCTGATGGACATGCGCGACACCCTGGATCGTTTCCAACCGAGCGTCTATGACCGCTCGCTCAAAGACCTCATCACGGCGACCGGTCCCAAAGAGCTCGCCAAGTCGATGCCGAGGATTCAACGCCAACGGCTGAAGGGCCTCGCTAAAGAGCACGTCCGACCGGGCGTATCGGTGTCTGACCTCCACGAGTCTCTCGTGAAAATTCAAGCCCAGCGCGAGCTGTGGAATCGCTACGTCGACACGGGCCACCAACCGAGTGTCCCGTCGGGTCTGGCTGATGTTCACGTACTGGTGACCGAGATCGAGCAAGACCTCCACGAGCTCGATCGGGTCCTGGGTCGAACAGGCAAGGGTGAGCGGCTGGCGGATATGCCCTCGCTTCAAATGTTGGCTCTGCTCGAAGAGCTCGCCAAAGAATCCGAGATATTGCAGAGTCTCGAGAACCGCCGAGAGGTCCAAGACCACCTCGAGCAGATGCATCTGGGACCCCTGGTAGAGGACCTTGCGACCCGTCACATCGATGGCGATGAAGTGGCCTCCGAGTTGGAGTTGGCGTGGTGGCGGGGAGCACTCGAAACCATTCTTGAGAAAGAAGAGGCACTGCTGGGCTCTGACAAGGATGTTCTGGTGCGTCTCGAAGCAGACTTCCGACTCGTCGATGAAGCCCACGCGGGTGGCAACGCGCAGCACCTCGCGTGGCAATTGGCTGAGCGTTGGTCGCTGGGTTTGATGGATTGGCCCGATGAGGCCAAAGAGCTCAAGAAGATCCTCACCAACCGCACGGCAAGCGTCCACAGCGTGAGCGCTCTTGCTCCGCACCTCACGAAAGCTCTCGCCCCTGTGTGGATGGCGACCCCCTATGAAGTCCACCGCCTCCCGGACTCGCAGCGCTTTGATGTGGCGATTGTGATGGATGCTGGTGCACTCAGCGTGGCCGAATCGGTGGGTGCGCTTCGCCGAGCGCCCCAAGTGGTGGCGGTCGGGGACCCGGTCGCTCAGACACCCTCCGCGTTCTCGCTCGCACTGCGTGATGAGCGTGAGAGTTCACAGGACGATGGCGACACACGCCACGAAGATTCTCTGTTCGCGGCACTCGGGCCGCTGGTGCCGACCCTGTCGTTGACCAAGAGCTATCGAGCCAGTGGGGATGAACTCTCCCGGGTTGTCAACACAGCTTTTTATGGCGGTCTGATCTCGACTATGCCGTGGGCGGGAAGTCTGCTCGGCCACCCCTCCTTGGTCGTCACCCACCTGGAGGATGGTCACGGGATGCCAGACCCCCAAACCGGGGTAGTCGAGGGCGTCGACGCGGAGGTGCGAGCCGCCGTTGATTACGTGATTGATCACGTCGTGACGAGACCGCAAGAATCTTTGATGGTGTTGACCGCGAGTGCGAAGCACGCGACCGTGGTCCATGAAGCTATTTCGACCCAGGCGCAAAGCCGGAGCGAGCTTGCTCAGTTCCTCACGTCTGATTCACCAGAGCCGTTTGTCGTGGCAACACTGCAACAGGCGAGGGGCTTCACCAGGGACCGAGTAATCTTCTCGCTCGGCTTTGGCCGCACCCCCCACGGACGAGTGTTGAGTGATTTGGGTCCGCTGTCGAGGGAGGGTGGCGAGCGGCTCCTTGCGGGCGTTTTCACGAGTGCGAGGCGTCATCTCCGAGTGATTACCTGTGTAGCACCGGTGGACCTTCGTGATGATCGGCTCACCCCCACGACCAGGGCGTTGGGTGATGTGTTGCATTTGCTGGAGTCACCTCCTTTGACGCCGGAAACCGCGATGGAGCCAGACCCGCTCCTGGTTGATCTGGGTAAACGCCTGGAGGCGATGGGTATGAGTGTGGAGCTCGGGTATCGAGGCGTGATTCCGCTTGTTGCCCACTATGGCGGCTACTGCATCGCCTTAGACACCGATCAGTCGTTGATGTCGATGCCGGTGCGAGAAGCCTTGCGTGCGCGCCCGGCAGCTCTGGCTCGCTCGGGCTGGCACTACGTTCGCGCCTACGCCATGGAGTTGTTCACGACCCCCGATGCAGTAGCCGAAAAGATTGGTGTTCTGGTGGGTCTCACCAGTGAATCAACATCTAATCGTGATGCCGACTAACCCAGACCGTTCGGGACAGCCTGAGGTGAAGAAAGTCGGTCCTCGCCGGGTCAGAACCGCACCCCGCGAGGGACAACTCGAGGAGCCTGACGTGGGGCGCGATGAGAGCCACTCCGGCGAGAACGATGAGCGACTGAAGGCGGATAAGCCCCCGCACTACTAGCTGGTTGAGG
>JAYOYJ010000113.1:0-435 GCA_038153485.1 Pontimonas sp.
GGTAGACACCGCCTCCAGTCGAACTTTCCCGTCATCGATGAGCAGAGTGTCGCCAGCCTTGACATCGCCGGGAAGTCCTTTATACGTCGTCCCGACGATGTCCTTCGTGCCTTCAACATCGCGGGTGGTAATGGTGAACGTGTCACCTGGAGCGAGCTCGTGGGGCCCGTTGCTAAATTTTTCGAGACGAATCTTGGGTCCTTGGAGGTCCACGAGGACACCAATGGGTTTGTCGGCATCCGCTGCGGCACACCTCACGTTTCCGTAGATTTCCTCGTGAACCTCTTTAGAACCGTGAGACAGATTCATCCGAAAAATATTCGCCCCGGCTTCCAGCACCGACATGATGTCGTCGTAGGTCGAGGTAGCAGGCCCGAGGGTGGCCACGATTTTGGCGCGTCTCATGAATTCCTTTGGCAGCTAGACGTGGAGGGA
>JAYOYJ010000113.1:445-3109 GCA_038153485.1 Pontimonas sp.
GGCTTTGACAGGTGCCGGTAATAGCGTACTGCCTTCGAGGAACCGATCGACCTCTGCCGCAACGGCCCGACCCTCCGCAATTGCCCATACGATCAGCGACGCACCACGCCCTGCATCCCCGGCAACAAAGAGACCAGGGACCTCAGTGGCATAGAAGGCATCTCTCGCGAGGTTTCCCTTGTCATCGACGTTGAGGCTGATTTGCTCCCGTGCACTGTCATGTTCCGCACCTCGGTAGCCCAGAGCTAGGAGGACGAGGTCCGCTGGGATTTCGCGTTCAGTACCTGGCTTGGGGAATCGACCCCCGTCGCGATACTCGGTCTCACAGACGACGACTGCTCGAACCTCACCGGCCTCGTTACCTAAGAACTCGACGGTCGAGGCAAGGTATTCCCGTGCCCCGCCCTCTTCATGCGCGCTTTGAACCTCGAAGAGGATGGGATCCAGAGGCCACGGACGTTCCGAAGGGCGCTCGCTCGGTGGCTGTTTGCCAATCGCGAGCATGGTGGTGGAAAGTGCGTTCTGCCTGTGGGCCGTGCCCAAACAGTCTGCCCCGGTATCCCCACCACCGAGGATGACCACGTGGCGCCCCTCCGCGCTGATGAAATCGGTGGGGCTATCGCCAGCTTGCACCTTATTCGACGGTGTCAGGTACTCCATGGCGTGATGGATTCCGAGAAGGTTTCTTCCTGGAATATCGATGTCACGCGGAACGCTCGCACCCGTTGCAACAATCACAGCGTCGTAGCGATCACGAAGATCGCTCCACGAAATATCCACCCCGACCTCAACACCGGCGCGGAACCTTGTTCCTTCTGCCTGCATCTGCGCCAATCGCTGATCGAGGTGTTTCTTCTCCATCTTGAAATCAGGGATGCCATAGCGCAGGAGACCACCAATGCGGTCATCGCGCTCAAACACCGCTAACGTGTGCCCCACTCGCGTGAGTTGCTGCGCGGCCGCCAAACCGGCGGGCCCACTTCCGACGACTGCGACAGTTTTTCCCGTCAGGCGCTCGGGGGTGACAGGGTGTACCCAACCCTCATCCCACGCCTTATCGATGATGGAGACCTCGATTTGTTTGATCGTGACGGGCGGTTGGTTGATTCCCAAAACGCACGACGATTCACAGGGAGCCGGACACAATCGTCCCGTGAATTCGGGAAAATTGTTAGTCTCGTGCAATCTTTCGATAGCCCCACGACCATCGCCCCGTCGGACAAGGTCATTCCATTCGGGAATCAGGTTGCCCAGTGGGCAACCGTGGTGACAGAAGGGAACACCACAGTCCATGCACCGAGACGCCTGACGGGTAAGCGCACCGGGGTCACGAGGCCCATACACCTCTTTCCAGTCCCCAATGCGAACCTCCACCGGGCGACGCTCAGGGAGTTCGCGCTCCGGGAACTTCATAAACCCACGAGGATCAGCCACCGGTCACCTCCAGGATTCGAGTCCAGACTTCGTCGCCGTTCGGATCAAGGCCCTCACGCTCGGCCTCCTCCCGTGTGCGGAGAATCGCCTGGTAATCACGGGGAGTAACTTTCACGAAACTCTCGACCGTGGCCTCCACATCGGCGAGCATCCGGCCCGCCAAGGGTGAGCCGGTAAGGCGCTCGTGCTGACGCAGCAGATCCACAAGGATTTCCTTGTCGGCGCTTCCTAAGGGTCCAATTTCGAGCTCCCCCGACGCTACTGCCTCACGGTTGATGCGCTCCGTCCTGAGCTTCCACACATACGCCGTACCACCGGACATTCCCGCACCGAGGTTACGACCCGTCTCGCCGAGGATTATGGCCAACCCACCTGTCATGTATTCAAGGGCGTGATCCCCCACACCCTCGACAACCGCTGTCGCACCCGAATTTCGGACGAGGAAACGCTCACCCGCCACGCCAGAGATGAAGAGGGAACCTGAGGTCGCGCCATAGCCGATCACGTTCCCGGCAATGACGTTACGCTCCGGCGGGAACAGGGATCCCTCGGGAGGTCGAACCACCACCGAGCCGCCGGAAAGTCCCTTTCCGACGTAATCATTAGCGTCGCCCCACAGGGTCAAGGTGATACCGCCAGGAACAAAGGCACCCAAAGACTGTCCAGCCGCACCGCGGAGTGTCACCGAAATGGTGTCGGCACGAAGTCCATGTTCACCGTGGGCCTTCGTTACTTCGTGACCCAGCATCGTGCCGACCGCTCGTTCGGTGTTGCGAATGTCATACTCCAGCGACACAGAGCTTCCTTCGGTGAGCGCGGGTTGCGCATCGCGGATGACCTGATTGTCAAAGTGTTGGGAAATCTCGTGGTCCTGCTCTTCCACTCTGCGCGGAGCAATTCCTTCGGCGATATGTTCGGAAGAGAGGATGGGAGAGAGATCCAGTCCATCAGCCTTCCAATGGGAGATAGCGCGCTCGACGTCGAGAAGCTCCACGCGACCGATGGCTTCATCCAGAGAACGGAAGCCCAGTTGCGCAAGATACTCGCGAACTTCTTCGGCTAAGAACTCGAAGAAGGTTTTGACGAATTCGGGTTTGCCCGTGAAGCGCTTGCGAAGCATCGGATTTTGGGTCGCGACCCCCACCGGGCAGGTATCCAGGTGGCACACCCGCATCAGAATGCAGCCACTCACCACCATTGGAGCTGTGGCAAATCCGTACTCCTCAGCGC
>JAYOYJ010000114.1:0-3103 GCA_038153485.1 Pontimonas sp.
TCTCTAGGCAGGTCTAAGTGGCCCAGCAGAGTGAGGCTGGAGTCGGGGGAGGATGACAGGAATTCAGCGATCTCTGGGCTGGCCACCGCAAAATCTTTTGCGTGGGAGTGACTACCACTGAAGTAGCCCAACGATAGGCCGGAGGATTGCCTCCCCGTCGACTTTTGTGCAAACGCAATCTCGGAAGCCGCGAGTTGCTCGTTGTTGAGAAAGTTTGGAATAACAGAGACAGGAAGGCCAGAGAATTCAGCTGCTCTATCCCGTATGTACGCGTTTGTCGTGATGACATGATCTGCCAATTTCATGGAAGCCCCGATATTTGCTATGAAAGCAAACCATTGGTCTATGTCTTTGCCCCATAATTTGTAGTTCAAATTAGAGGTAACCAGGGGAGCAAAGGACACATCGAAGACAAGGTCATCAATGTCGAAATAAACCTTCTTGCCCGCGCGTGTGAACTGGCTGATTACCCGGTGGATATCCGTGTCGTATGGGGTCCGGAATAAGACGAAGGAATCTGCATACAAGCTCAAATCTCTGATGTTGGCGAGATCACTCAGGTAGAAGTAAGAGGCGGAGACCTCTGTTGAATGAGAATTCAGGGCCTGACTTGTGTTGTAGCAGCGGTAGCGAAAACTTCCCGAGTCGGGTTTGGGAGCGAAGTAGGCGACGCGATGAGTTTCGTGGCGGAGCATCGCTAATCTCTCCCTGAGTGTCTTGTTCCAGGGTTCAACCAAGCTCATGAGAGTGCCTCACTAAGCGCCACTTGTATCGAATCAGCTGACACGGAGCATCTAAAGGTGCGTTGGTTTTTGGCCCTTTTGACCATGGCGATGCGTGGTTCGGGGTGAGTCGCGTGAACTACTGTGAAACCGGAGTTCTCGAGCAACTCGACGCTGGTGTCATCGTGGCGACTGACAACGAGCACACACGATGCGGTAGAGGCTCCAACAGCAAACTCATGCAACGTCTCAAGCTGTGGTTCCAATTCCTCGGCAAAAGAGAAGGATGGACCGGGTTTTCCTACAAGTGTCACAGCGGGGAGTTGTGAATTCGCGGGTTGGGCCAAGATGAAGTGACTTAGGGCTTCCAAAACAACCGAGTATGCAAGCGGAAATAACTCGATATCGACAAAGGCGAGTATCCACGGGGTAGTTGAGGTAGCTCTCTTGCTCAGGGCGTCGACAAAAGTGTGGGGCAAAGCCTCCGGAATCGTCGCGTGCTGACGAAGAAGTCCTTGACGATGAAGGTCGTTGTTCACAACGAGTGACATCTCTTGACCTTCAGCGGTGATTGCAAACGAGCACCCTTCGCCAGTCGCATAGCGAAGAGCGAGTGAACTTGACCATGAGGTTGATATGGAGATCTCTTGATCGAAGAAGGGTATGTCGGAGTACGTCAAATCGGATGGAACCTGCGTAATCTCAAGCGAATTGAGGAGCCGAGGTGGGAGACTCTCCATTGCCTTGCTAACCCCTAGATCACCCATAACGTTGCCTCGATACAGGATGCGAAGGGATGAAGACTCCTTGTCGGCGCGTTGGGAGGCGAGCTTCAATAATTCTTCTGCTTGGTATCCAAAGTTGAGGTGGGTTGCCGAGTCGAGCAGGATCGACACCCTGTTCTGACCTACTAACGGGGTGATGAAAAATCGCAACGGTGTCGCTTCGGGAATCGCAACGTGCTGGGCTTCGAGGGGTGATCGAACAGGGAGCCGACGTTCTGCCCGACCGTAACTCTCGAAATGAAAAAGTGGAGTTAGTCGCGCGGTTCGGACATCGTCGTTCTTCATAATGTAATAGTCGATATCGAAACGTGCGCTTGGTGAAAGTCTTTCCTTCCATCCTTTCGCGATGAAATGCCATATGGGGTCTTGAAGTTTCGCTAAACCCCGGAGATTGATCTGCCGATAGCGAGCTCGATCGAAAAGCTCCGAGGCAGAGAGGGTCCTATACATTTCTCGATGGATTTTTCGGCTGAGCCAACCGCGGGGAGCAAACATGGGGAAGACCCTTCATCCACCTGGACGCCTAAGACCGTAGGCTAATTATGGCAGGTCGCCATCGTGAGGCAGGTTAGGGGAGTTTCTATGTCCGGATCACCCCGTGTAAGCGTCATCCTCGTCAATTATCAAGGTGCTGAGGACACGCTTCTCGCAATTGACGCACTTACTGCGCTTCCCGAATACCCTGAAGAACTCGAAATTGTTGTTGTCGACAACGCGTCCCAGGATGGAAGCCTCGAGCGACTGCGAGAGCGAGAAGAAGACATTGTTCTCGTCCCATCTGCCACTAATTCAGGTTTTGCTGGTGGATGTAATCGCGGTGTGAAGAGTGCGTCAGGTGAGATTCTGGCTTTCTTGAACAACGACGCCAAACCAGACACTCTATGGATTTCTTCGGCCCTAGAGTCTTTCGATTCTTACGAGAACGTCGGCGCTGTAGCGAGCCAGGTTCTCACTTGGGAAGGTACACATATCGACTTCAGTGGCGCCGCAATGACCTGGTACGGAATGGGATACCGCCCCCTGACGGGCAGGAAAGTCAGCACGAAGGCTCAGCGCGCAACTCCTGTCTTGTTTGGTACGGGCTCCGCGATGTTTGTTAGGCGGAGTGTTTTCGAAACTCTCGGAGGCTTCGACGAATCCTTCTTCATGTTTTTCGAGGATGTTGATTTTGGGTGGCGCCTAAATCTCGCTGGATATACCTTCCTCTATCAACCCGAATCGATTGCATTTCACCGCTATCACGCGTCCATGGGCGGTATTCCTCATCATCGAGAGCAGTTCCTCCTCGAGCGAAACGCTCTCTACTGCCTCTACAAGAATCTCGAAGACAATCAGCTCCAAAGAATCCTGCCTGGAGCGTTGTTGGCGTCGGTGAAGCGCGCAGTGGTGGAATCTGGAGTCGATACGTCGCAATTTGACCTGGCCCAAGGCTCGACAAGTTCTGGCACAACAGAGGTGGCCTCAGACGCACTTACCCCTCTCTTTGCAATGGATCAGTTTGTTGACGCATTGCCGGATTTGATGGCAAAGAGAGAAACGATTCAGACAAACCGGCGACGCTCTGATGCTGCGATGTGGAGGTTGTTTGGCGAAACC
>JAYOYJ010000115.1:0-3041 GCA_038153485.1 Pontimonas sp.
TCCCAAGACCTACAAGCTCTACATCGGCGGGAAGTTTCCCCGCTCCGAGAGCGGCCACACCTATGAGGTTGTAACCGCCCAAGGTAGATTCCTGGCCAATGCTGCCAAGGCGAGCCGAAAAGACTCCCGAGACGCGGTCGCGGCTGCGCGCTCTGCACAGTCTGGATTTGCGGGCCTTACTGCCTACAATCGCGGTCAGATTCTGTATCGCATCGCGGAGGTGCTCGAAGGTCGACGCGACCAGTTTGTTGAGGAAATCCGAGCCAGCGAGGGTGTCACTGCTCAAGCTGCAACTCGCCAGATCGAGCACGCCATCGACACCTGGGTGTGGTACGCGGGTTTTGCGGACAAGTATGCCCAGGTGGCTGGGAACGGTAACCCGGTCGCTGGCCCCTATTTCAACCTCTCCACGCCGGAAGCAACTGGGGTAGTGGTGGCACTAGCCCCATCGGGAGCTAAGGGTGAAAGCCTCGCGGGCCTGAGTGCTGTTCTCGCACCGATCATGACCAGCGGTAATGCGACGGTGCTTCTTGCGCATCCGACTCAGCCTCTGTCTGCCATTAGTTTTGCTGAAGTTCTTGCCACCAGCGATGTTCCGGCGGGTGTTGTGAACATCCTGACCGGCGACCCCGAGCCCCTGATGCCGTGGTTGGCTGCTCACGCCGATGTCAACGCACTCGATCTCGCGGGAGGCTCTGAATCGGACTGGGTTGCATGGCAGAACGATGCCGCTGAAACTCTGAAACGCGTCGTGCCTCCCACTGTGGGAATTCCGGCACGTAGCCTCGAGCGCATTGTTGCGTTTACTGAGACGAAGACGGTGTGGCACACCAAGGCGCTGGGATAACTCGTGACATCGGGGATTGTCCTCGTCGATAAGCCCTGGGGTTTGAGCTCGCACGGCGCGGTCGCCCGCGTGAGAAAGGCACTCAGGACCAAGAAAGTGGGCCATGCGGGAACACTCGATCCTGCGGCAACCGGACTCCTGGTTTTAGGGATCAATGCCGGCACCAGGCTTTTGACCTATCTCGTGGGACTCGACAAGTCCTACACCGCGGTGATGCGCTTGGGATTCGAGACAACCACTGATGATGCCGAGGGAGAGAAAATCGGCGAGGAATCACCGTCGCTCGAATCGCTCACGGACCACAGCATTCTGGAGGTACTCGATCGGTTTCGAGGTGAAATCGACCAGGTTCCGAGCACCTATAGCGCAATCAAGGTGGAGGGAAAGCGCGCCTACGACCTTGCTCGATCCGGCCATGACGTCGAGCTGGCAAGTCGCCGAGTATCCATTTCCCGCCTCGAGGCGGGGTCCATTACCAGGGGGGAGGGGCACTGCGACGTTGAACTGGCCGTGGACTGCTCGTCTGGAACGTACATTCGCGCTCTGGCGCGGGATATCGGACGAGCTCTCGGCGTGGGCGGACACTTGATAGCTCTGCACCGAACGCGGGTGGGGCCCTTCGACGTTCAGAATGCATCGGCACCCGAGGATGCCGCAGAATCTCACATCATGGGACTTGCCGAGGCGGCTGGCAGGGTGATGCCCGTGGTGACCCTGACTCCCCACGAGGCTCTCGACATTAGCCACGGGCGGCCTATCCGCACAGAAGCCTGGTCACAGAGCGGTCCCATGGCGGCCATCGCGCAAGACAGTGGCAAGCTGGTCGCAATTCTGGAATCTTCGCAGGGTCGCAGCCGTATTCTGATGGGAGTTCCCGACTCTGAGCGATAACGAGGTGTGACCGGTGATTGAGTGGTTGTACTGGCTCCAACTCGGTGTCGCGATCATGGCAGGTCTTCTCGCGGTGGGATTTGCTATCGCCAAACGAACACCGAATGACTACACGTTGGGTTCGATAGTGCTACTCGGGGTACTGCTCCTGGTGCAGATGATTGTTGCGGCTGTTCAACCGGCACTGGGAAATTCACCCACCGGAAGCCTGCTGGAGTTCTGGATGTATTTGGTGACTGCCTTCTTGATGGTGATCGCCGGGGCAGTCTGGGCGCTTGTCGAGCGTTCCATGATGTCCAATGTCATGCTCGGTCTACTCGCGGGCTCCATCGCCGTCATGTTGGTTCGCATGGATGTGATTTGGACGGTCAATGGCACCTAGTGCGCTTCCTGAGGGGGAGAGTGCCCCGCCAGAGGGCACACTCCCTGCTTCGGCAGCACACCAGGCAGAGTCTCGGGATTTCGGGCTCTATATCCACGTGCCCTTCTGTGCGGTGCGTTGTGGGTATTGCGATTTCAACACCTACACCGCCACCGAGCTCGAGGGTGCCTCGCAGCGGGACTACCCCTCTCACGCCAAAGCTGAGGTGGATTTCGCCGCACGTGTTCTGAGCGAATCGGGAGTCCCTTCCCGACCGCTCTCAACAATTTTCTTTGGCGGTGGAACCCCGACTCTTCTGGGGCCAGAACCGCTTATCGACATGCTCCATCATGCGAGAGGCGTCCTGGGGACGACCGATGATGCAGAGATCACCATGGAGGCTAACCCTGACAGTGTGAGCGCCGAGGATCTTGAGGCGTTGGCCTCAGCGGGGGTCACCCGTGTGTCCTTCGGAGTCCAATCCTTCGACCCTGATGTTCTCGCCACTCTCGATCGCACCCACGACCCGCATCGTGTTCCCTCTGTGGTTCATTCCGCCCAACAGGCTGGATTGCAGGTCTCCGTGGACCTCATCTATGGAACCCCGGGGGAAAGCGTGGAGCGTTGGCGCTCGACGCTGGAGTCAGCTCTTGAGTTGGAGCCCGATCATGTGTCGGCTTACGCCCTCATCGTGGAGACCGGTACTGCGCTTGCTACGCGCATCTCTCGAGGTGAGCTGGCTGAGCCAGAAGATGATGTTCAGGCTGAAATGTATGCGCTGACGGACGAGTTCTTAGTCGACGCTGGCTACTCCTGGTACGAGGTCAGCAACTGGGCAAGAACCCCCCAACACGTGTCTCGCCACAACCTCGCTTACTGGACCTCAGAGGACTGGTGGGGGGTGGGGCCAGGGGCCCACTCCCATGTGGGCGGAGTGCGATG
>JAYOYJ010000116.1:0-2941 GCA_038153485.1 Pontimonas sp.
GAGGCTTCGGACCGTGGACTGCCTATCAAATGATTGCGCTCGGATGGGTAGGTCTGGGCGCTGGCATCATTCCTTCATCTTGGTGCCGCAACTCTGCGAGTTCTGTCAGGGCAGAAACCCTCGTGCTTGCAGCTTATGGGTTTGTTGTCTCCTATCTATTTGGGCTACTGATGAACCTGTGGTTCTGGCCCATCGCAGTCGGGCCCGACACTTCCCTTTCGCTCGATAGTTCTCAGACTCTGGCAGAGAACGTGTCGAGCTTCGTTCTCTACAGCTTGGCCACATCGACGCTCACCTGGGACACTGTCCGAGCCATTACGACAGTGGTGACGTTGCTACTCGTGGGGGGACCGGCGTTGCGCGCAATCCGACGCGTCTATGACAGGGAACGACTAGACCGAGAAGTACTTGGCTTCGGGATGGTGAAAGACAAAAGCGTCAGTTGATTGCTCGGGATGGAGCTGGAGTTCGTCGGAAAGCTCGACTCCAATGCTCTCGGGCCTGAGTAGCTCCACAACTTTCTTGCGGTCCTCCATGTCAGGGCAGGCGGGGTATCCAAGCGAGAAACGGGCTCCGCGATATTTGACTCCCAAGATTTCAGAGAGTTCTGCCGGGTCTTCATCACCGAAACCCCACTCTGCTCGGACTTGTGAGTGCCAATACTCTGCCAGCGCTTCTGTAAGTTGCATAGCCAGTCCGTTGAGTTCGAGATAGTCACGGTAGGAATCACCTGCAAAAAGTTTTTGAGCAAAGGAGTCGATGCTTGCTCCCGCAGTGACGAGTTGGAACGCCATCACGTCTACCTGCCCCGAGTCGTGGGGTTTGACAAAGTCAGCGAGACACAGGTGACGGTCTCGTCGCTGGCGCGGGAAGGTGAATCGAAGACGTTCAGTTCCGATTTCTCCGCCAGAGCCACCATCTGGCGCCAAGAGTCCGCTGGTTCCCAGCGCTCCAGAATCGTCGGTTCCGTGGTGGAGGACGATAACGTCGTCACCCTCGGACACGACAGGGAAGTACCCATAGACGACAGCGGGATCCATGATCTTCTCCGAGAGGAGTCTGTCCATCCAATAGCGAAGGCGTGGTTTACCCTCAGATTCCACGAGTTCTTCGTAGCTCGCTCCATCCTGACCGCGTCCTGGTTTCAAACCCCACTGGCCCGTAAATGTTGCGCGCTCATCGAGAAAGGCAGCGTAGTCCGACAGTGGAAAACCTTTGACGATGCGCGTTCCCCAGAAGGGCGGAGCCGGGATGGGATTGTCCAGTGCAACGTCCGAGCGTTCCGGCATATTTTCGGGCTCTGTCACGACGAGGCTACTCTTCGGGTAAATGCGTTTCTTCAGCGGCGGGAGGCCAACGCTGTTGGGGTCAGCTCCGCGAGAGATGGCAACAAGCGGCTCCATAAGGTCGAGACCTTCGAAGGCGTCTTTCGCGTATCGAACGACACCATCGAAGGACCCTGCTAGGTCTTCTTCCACAAAGGCTCGGGTCAGGGCGGCACCACCCAGAATGATGGGCCATTTGGATGCAAGCCCGCGCGAGGCGATTTCCTCGAGGTTTTCCTTCATCACCACCGTGGACTTCACGAGAAGCCCACTCATGCCGATTACATCGGCCTCGTGCTCCTCTGCGGCCGCAATGATCTCGTTGATGGTTTGTTTGATTCCAATGTTTACAACGTTGTAGCCATTGTTGGTGAGGATGATGTCCACGAGGTTCTTGCCGATGTCGTGAACGTCTCCTCGCACGGTTGCCAGCACCATTGTCCCCTTACCGGCCTCATTAGACTTCTCCATGTGAGGTTCGAGGAGAGCAACAGCTGCTTTCATGACCTCTGCTGACTGAAGGACAAAAGGAAGCTGCATCTCACCGGTGGCAAAACGCTGGCCCACCACCTGCATCCCGGCCAACAGATGGTCGTTAATGATGTCTAGCGGTGCGGTACCCTCCCTTCGCGCTTGCTCTAGATCTGCTTCAAGACCTTTTGCCTCGCCATCGATGATGCGACGCTCGAGGCGCTCCGTGACACTCAGGGCTGCGAGCTCCGCTTGGCGCTGGTCCTTGAGAGCTGCCGAGTCAACACCTTCGAACATTTCCAACATGGTGGCAAGTGGATCGTAGGTGAGGTTGCCCTCGGCGTCGTATTCTCGTCGATCCCAAATCATGTCCAGAGCGACTTTCTTCTGATCTTCAGGGATGGAAGCAAGGGGCATGATCTTGGCCGCGTCGATGATGGCTGTATCGAGACCTGCCTCGGTCGCTTCGTGCAGGAAAACTGAGTTCAAGACGGCACGCGAGGCTGGATTCAGGCCAAAGGACACGTTTGAGACCCCCAGTGTCGTGTGTACGCCTGGATACGTGGTCGTGATTTCTCGAATAGCCTCGATGGTTTCGATGGCATCGCGCCTGGTCTCTTCTTGCCCTGTTGCGATCGGAAATGTGAGGCAGTCCACGATGATGTCCTCGATTCGCAGACCCCACTTATCAATCAGGGTGTCAATCAGTCGACTTGCGATACGCACCTTGTCTGCTTGGGTTCGAGCTTGACCCTCCTCGTCGATAGTCAGAGCGATAACCGCGGCACCGTGTTCTACCACCAACGGCATGATGGTGTCGAACCTCGAACCAGGCCCCTCGCCATCTTCAAAGTTCACTGAGTTGACGACAGGACGTCCACCAATCAGTTCCATTCCGGCTTTGATGACGGCAGGCTCTGTTGAGTCGATTACGAGAGGAAGGGTGGAGGCTTGAGCAAGCCTCGTCACAATATTTTGGATGTCGGCGACCCCGTCGCGACCGACATAATCCACACACACGTCGAGAAGATGGGCCCCGTCTCGAACTTGTTTCTTGGCAATGTCGACACAGTCGTCAATGCGCCCCTCTAGGAGCGCCTCACGAAAGGCTTTGGACCCATTTGCGTTGGTCCGCTCGCCAATCG
>JAYOYJ010000117.1:0-2921 GCA_038153485.1 Pontimonas sp.
GGTTGTTAGGGGTGTCTTCTTTGGAGGAACTCGAACCCGGACACGTCAAGCAGCTGCGCCGGTTGATCGAGCGGGGTTAGAGGTATGCCAGCTCGCTCGACGACGTCGGGAATTGTAACGATTCACATACAACTACGCCCCGGTGTGACAAAGACCCTAGGAATCAATTAGTGTTATCTTTATTGAAACGATTCAAAAAACGAGGTAAGTGCAATGGTGCTCTCTAGCCCCGACACGGGACGTCCCGTCCTGGAGATGTCGCACGTCGCCAAGTCCTTCGGTGGCGTCAAGGCTCTCGTCGATGCAAGCCTCACTCTGTATGCCGGCGAGGCGCACGCACTCCTCGGAGAGAACGGAGCAGGCAAGTCGACGTTGCTCAAGGCCCTTGCCGGTGTTCACCGAGCAGACTCGGGTGAGATAACTCTTCATGGCAAGCCTTTCGAGCAGGGCAGCACCAAAGATTCGATCGAGCAAGGCATTGCGGTCATCTATCAGGAACCCAGCCTTTTTCCGGACCTCACTCTCGCTGAGAACGTATTCATTGGGAGGCAACTGACCTCCGGTGGGCTTGTCGATTGGCCCGCCATGGAGCGCGAATCCCGCGAACTCTTCGCCCGTTTGGGAGTAAACCTGGATCCCCATCAAAAAGCTCGGGGTATCTCCATTGCGGATCAGCAGATTGTGGAGATCGCCAAGGCGCTGTCCACCGATGCTCGCGTGATCGTGATGGACGAACCGACCGCCGCACTGTCGTCCAAGGAAGTGGAGCGACTGTTTTCGGTGGTGAGAAATCTGCGGGAGCAGGGTAGTGCTGTGGTGTTCGTCAGCCACCGTTTGGATGAGGTCTTTGCGCTCTGCGATCGAATGACGGTAATGCGTGATGGCTCGACAGTGGGTTCAGCGTTGATAGCCGACACCTCGGAGGTCGAGGTTGTTCGGATGATGGTGGGTCGCGAAGTATCAGAACTCTTCCCCAAGCTTCCGCCCAAAATCGGCGATGTCGTGCTCGAGGTCAAAGACCTGAGCCTCGAAGGCCAGTTCTCTGACATTTCGTTCGAAGTTCGCGCCGGAGAAATTTTTGCGCTCGCGGGCTTGGTCGGATCGGGTCGCTCCGAAGTTATCAGAGCGGTATTTGGCATAGACCGTTACGACTCCGGCTCGGTTGTACTCAATGGCCAGCCTCTCCCCGCGGGAAAACCGGCTGTGTCGATGTCCTCAGGTATCGCTCTTGTTCCGGAGGACCGCCGCCAACAGGGTTTGTTTATGGCCTCATCGATTGCGCGCAACGTCGCGGTGACCCTGTTGAAGAAACTGAGCTCCTGGATTCTGTTGCGCAAGAAGCGGGAAGAGTCCACTGCCCAGACCTGGGCCGAGACCCTGCAGCTGAAGTTTGCCACTCTTGCCGATCCTGTAGAGCGACTTTCGGGAGGTAACCAGCAAAAAGTGGTGCTCTCAAAATGGCTTGCCACCGAACCACAAGTGTTGATTGTGGATGAGCCCACCCGCGGTATCGATGTGGGAACAAAGGCCGAGGTTCACCGACTTCTCTCGCAGAAAGCACAGCAGGGAATGGCCGTGTTGATGGTGTCCTCGGAGTTGCCCGAGGTGTTGGGAATGGCGGATCGCATCTTTGTTATGCGTGAAGGAATGCACATGGGCACCCTGGATCGCGATGAGGCTGACCCCGAGAAAATCATCACGTTGGCAACTGGTGGGGTGGTAGCCCGATGAGAGCCATCACCAACGTGTTCCGCGCCCGCGAGATGCCGGTGTTCCTCGCACTCGTCTTAGTCGTGGCGATTGCGGGAATTGCGAACCCCGCGTTCCTCAGCGCTGCTGGAGCAATCGACATTCTCTTGGGAGTGGCCATTGTCGCCATCCTCGCGGTGGGGCAAACCTTTGTGATTGTGATGCGGCATATCGATCTCTCGGTGGGTTCCCTCATCGGATTTACTTCGTTTCTCATCGGTGATCTCTACGCGCAGGGCCATGGCCTATGGGGTGGCCTGGCAGCTGCTTTGGGTGTCGGTCTGATTGTCGGAGCCGCCAATGGATTTTTGGTCGCCTATCTCAAGTTGCCCAGCCTCGTGGTGACGCTCGGCGCCCTCTATATCGTCCGAGGAGTCTTCAATGACTACGCCTTCGGACGCACCATTACCGCGGCGATGGTTCCACCCGAGGTGGCGTGGATTGGCCTGAACCGACTCGGAGGAATCCCCTACCTGTTCCTCATTGGCCTCGCTCTCGTCATTGTGAGCGGTCTGGTGATGAGGAGAGTGAAAGCCGCTCGTGACCTGTATGCGATTGGGTCCAACCCAGCGGCCGCGGAGCTGGCGGGTATTCCCGTTGCTCGACGAGTATTTGGAGCTTTTGTGCTCAACGGAGCCATTACCGGTCTCGCGGGAGCTGTGATGCTCGGTCGGTTCAACGCGGCCAACGCAAACTCGGGCCTCGCGCTCGAGCTGATTGTGATCGCCGCTTGCGTTGTGGGCGGGGTCACCATCGCGGGAGGGTCCGGATCGGTGTGGGGAGCTTTCCTCGGTGCCATCTTGCTCCAGGCCATTACGCGCACCATTGGTGCCTTGGGTATCCCGCAGTTCTGGCAGCAGGCCTTCAACGGAGGACTCATCATCTTGGCGATCGCTTTCGATAAGTACCTCAATAGCCGGGTGAAGACGACGACGATTATGGGGTCTCAAAATGATTAGGTGGAATCTAACCTGGGATAAAGGCGTCGGGCTCTTTCTGATTTTTGCCGTTCTGCTGGGCTCCCTGCTCTCCGATAATTTTGCGAACGCCAGCAACTTGAGCTTCGTTCTACGTGATGTCACCGAGTTCGCCATCATTGCTTTGGCGATGACCTTCCTCATCATTTCGGGGGAGATTGATCTGTCGGTGGCCTCGACTCTGAATCTCAGTAG
>JAYOYJ010000118.1:0-2859 GCA_038153485.1 Pontimonas sp.
ATTTTCCACTTCGGGCAAGGTTGCGGCACCGGTAGCGAGAATGACCGGCTTACCCTTCGAGGCCATGTGGTCGATGGCCTCGAGCCACGTAATGTCACCCGACCCAATCTTGTATGCGGGCACATACTCGTCGACAAAATCAATTGCGTCAATGTCGTAAGGGCTAGTGAAGAAGTCAATTCCGATTGATTTCGCGTGATCCGCGAGTGTTTGTGTCCACTCCCACGGCAGAGACGCATCCCGGTACACCTCGTAGACACTCTTCGACCAGGTCGATTGATGCGACTGGTGTCCCCCGAGTTCACGAAATCCTTTGTCACTAACAATGTGATCTGCTCTGAAGTGCTGGAACTTGGCCGCATCAGCACCCGCCTCCTTAGCGAGCGTCATTAGCTCAAGCGCGCGGTCCAACTCGCCGTCGTGATTTGCGGCGACATCGGCGATAAAGTACGAGGGTCCAGATTCGCTAATCGTGGCGTTGCCAATTTTCATGAGCTCTCCATCATCGCCTTTTCTTCCCTAGTTCTTGCGAACTGCTAGAGGCTAATCCACAGTGAACGCACGATGAAGAGTTTCTGCAATCACCCAATCGCCCTCTTCATCGATATCAACAGATGCCCAGTCTGGCATGAGGAATGGAACGAATGGGTGCGCCATCATCGTCTCGTGCTCCATCCACGTACCTGCAGAAGCCAGGTAAAATTTCCCGGCATCAAAATACGCCTGCGGGAGGTCCTGCGTTCGAGACAATAGGGCCTTCGGGTTCAACAGCTGAAGCAGACCATCCTCAGTGGGGCCCAACGCTCGGTCAAGGGGTGAACGATGTCGTCCGACAGAGACTAAAAAACGATTCGCCATTCCAGACTTATCAAGCAAAGCCACCGCCTCATCGATGAAAAGTGGCTGAATTGCAGCAGTGGGATATACACAAAGGACCCCGACTTTGTCGTCTAGGCCCAGAGTCTCGATGGCATGGCGGATTACGGGAGCTGTACCTGCGGTATCGTTCGACAGCTCTTCCGGTCGAAGAAAAGGAGTTTCTGCGCCTAATTCCCGCGCAATGTTTGCGATTTCGGGGCTATCGGTTGACACGATTATTCTCGCAACGGACTCGCTATCCTGGCACGCGACGATTGGCCATGCGATCATGGGTCGGCCGTTGAATTCCCGTGTGTTCTTACCAGGAATTCGCTTACTCCCACTCCTAGCCGGAATCACCGCTACAACCTCGTGAGCCAAGACAGCCTCCTAATTGCGAGCAGAGGGGGCAGCGCCAGCGGCTTTTGTTTTGAGGTTCGCCTCGATCCAGTCCTGCAACTCGGGAATGGTCATCCATTCAGAATTCTGGTCACTTGTGTATACGAAATCCTCAGATACAAGACGCCCGGACTTGACCATGTCTGCGCCGCGGTCCCATAGGTGAATTGCGGGAAGAATCTTGAAGTACCCGTCGTACTCGTAGGTTGTGGGGGAATCTTCGACCCCAATCATCTGTTCGTGGAGCTTCTCCCCTGGGCGTATTCCTACTATCTTGGTGGCTTTACCTGGCGCAACAGCTTCGGCTATGTCAGTAATGGTCATTGAAGGTATTTTCTTGACATAAATTTCCCCGCCTACCATGTCCTCAAAAGCGGTCCAAACCAGCTCAACACCTTCGTCCAGGGTGATCATGAATCTCGTCATCCGTGAATCGGTGATGCTGAGGGGCTCACCCTTCTTGGCCGCTTCGAAAAAGTACGGGAGGACGGAACCTCTGGAGCCCATGACGTTGCCATATCGGACGACCGAGAATCGTGTTCCCTTCGAACCGGCATAAGCATTCCCTGCAACGAAGAGTTTGTCCGACGCGAGTTTTGTCGCACCATACTAATTCACTGGACTACTTGCTTTGTCTGTCGATAAGGCGACAACCTTCTTCACCCCTTTGTCAATGCAAGCGTCAATCAAGTTCATCGCGCCCAAAATGTTGGTTTTCACAGCTTCAAAAGGGTTGTACTCGGCAGTAGGCACAATCTTTGTTGCGGCTGCGTGAACCACATAGTCAACGCCGTCCACAGCTCGGTACAGGCGATCTCGGTCCCTGACATCACCAATGAAGAACCGAACGCGAGGGTCACCCTCGAAGAGTTTGGCCATTTCCCATTGCTTCATCTCGTCCCTGGAGTACACAATGATGCGCTCGGGGTCGAACTTCTCGAGGGCCTTCGGGACGAAGGCGTGCCCGAAGGAGCCCGTTCCACCTGTCACAAGAAGAGTGGATTTTTTCATAGTCATGTCATTTCCTGAGAGTGCAACTACGTGGTCAAGCAAGCCTATCGAGCGGTGAGTTATCAAGCAGAAGGACGGTGCTTTCTGGCCTCAAACGTGGACGAGATCATGTCATCTAACGAATGTGTCATCCGCCAGCCGATATCGCTGGATGCCTTTACTCCGGATGCCACGACTCGCGCCGGATCTCCAGGGCGACGCGGCCCAATCTCGGGGGTGAAATCGATCCCGGTCACCCGAGAAACTGTGGCCATCATTTCAGCGACCGAAGTACCCACACCGCTTCCCAAGTTATACGCGTGCTCAACACTCTTTCCTGCGTCCATTCTCTGCGCTGCATTTACATGGGCGCGAGCCAGGTCAGAAACATGTATGTAATCACGGATACAGGTTCCATCTGGAGTGTCGTAATCATTTCCGAAAATAACGGGGCGTCGATTGTTCTCTAAGCCCGCGAAAACCATCGAAAGGAGGTTATGCGGACTGACATCCGGAACGGCATGGTCCCCCGACCCGACAACATTGAAGTATCGGAGACTCGTGTGGATGAGGTTCTTTGCTACGCCCTGGTTCCTCAGCAACCACTCTCCG
>JAYOYJ010000119.1:0-2770 GCA_038153485.1 Pontimonas sp.
GCTCCTGAAAAAGTGATGTTCTGATATCCTGTTCCAGAATCCCAGACCCACCCGCCACCAGCGGAACTCCTGAATGGTGGAAAAGAGATAGCGAAGCTTCACCCCGAGAATCCACCGGTAGGCGATGAGCACGCCCATAAAGAGGGGAACAAAAGTGATGAGTGCAAAAAAGAGATAGCCCCACCCTGGCATTGCACCCAGAACATCACCGCCCTCCACAAGGATGGAGGGGTCGACGCCTGTGAAGGGAAGAAAGACAAGACCGAGGAGAGATCCCCCCACAAGCCATAAAATCAAGATTGCTATGGTGCCGACCAACCATCGCCATTCGCGCACGGGGCTTTGCGTCGTGTACCGGGGAAGGCGATAGCCCTCACTCTTTCTCATGCCCACATTGTGGCAATAAAGCCTGAATAGTGGACTCGGTCCAAGTGACACAGCAATCTAGGCCAGAATAGAGACTTCCTGGTCCCCGATTCTCCCGTGAGGCGCACCATCGAGATGAGCGATATTCGCGACGATACGCTGTCTGGTTTTCACCAGATTTTTGGCTACGAGGCGCACGGTCTATGGTCAGCACCGGGCGAATTGGCTCTTTTGGGTGACGACTCAGACTATGCCGACGGGTACGTTCTCTCCATCGCAATTAATCGACGGACTGCGGTCGCGGCAGGTGTTCGAAAGGACCGGAAGCTGCGAGTCGCCAGCACTGAGGCTGATGAGATTGCGGAAATCTCCCTGGATTCACTCGAACCTGACGCTGTCCATGGTTGGGCTGGCTATCCCATGGGAGTGGCCTGGGCTCTTGGTCAATTTGGTGCCGACATCGCCGGGGTTCCAGGCCTCGATCTGTTTGTGGACTCGGATGTGCCGGTCGGTGTTGGTTTAGGTTCCTCCGCAGCCCTCGAAACAGCCATTGCCGTTGCGCTCAATGACGCATGGCAGCTCTCGCTCGATACCACAACGTTGGCAAGGGTTACCCAGCGTGCAGAGAAATCTGTTGTGGGCCGAACCACAGGTCTCGGAGATCACATTCCTTCGTTTGTTGCAGAAGACGACAGCGCCATCTTGTTTGACAGTCGATCTTTGGATTATGACCCCGTCAAACTGAATATGACCAGCGCCGAATTGAGCATCGTGGTCATTGATACAGGAATCGAGCGTGTGGAACCGCTCGACGCGAAACGGTTTAGTGAGCGAGAAGAAGCCGTGGACACCATCGGTGTCCCATCCCTTCGAGACCTCTCCGCGAAAACCTTGCAAAGCCATCGCGACTCCCTGACGGAGACTGTGTACCGGCGAGCTCAACACATTGTGAATGAGAATCACCGAGTCCTTGATGCGGTGAAGGCCCTCAGGCACGACGGTATTTACGCTGTGGGAGACATTATCCAAGCATCACAGAGCTCTCTCCGGGATGATTACGACGCCTCGTGTTCGGAAATTGACCTCGCGGTGGAGACTGCTCTCAGTAACGGAGCACTCGGTGCTCGCATGATTGGTTTAGGTAACTCGGGCACTGTCTACGCGTTAGTAGACGACGAGAGCATTTCTCGCATTTTGGTCGGACTCGATGGAGCTTTTTCCGAGCACGGTTTCCAAGCACCGGCAACATACGTGGTGGGGCCCTCGAGGGGAGCCCTTAGACACTAAGTCCGAGCTTCTTCGCGGTTGCCGTCACGGACTTCAGTGCCTTCGCCGAATCATCAGAGAGCGAAGTGCCATAACTCGCCACCATTCTCTTCAGCGTGGGTCGCCACTGATCAATCTTGTTCGGAAAACAGGTCTCCAGCACATCGATCATGATGGGTGCCGCCGTAGATGCCCCGGGAGATGCTCCCAACAGACCAGCAATACTGCCATCAGCGCTCGCTACGACTTCTGTCCCAAATTGAAGGACACCGCCCCTCTGTGAATCAGGCTTGATGACCTGCACTCGCTGCCCAGCTGTGAGCTCATACCAATCATCTGGATCCGCTGAGGGATAGAAATCCCACAGGGCTTGAAGTCTCTTCGCTCGTGTCGCCAAGACTTCTTTCACCAGGTACGTGACGAGAGAGAAATTACCGATTGCCACACCCAGCATGGGAATGATGTTGTGCCACCTAATGGACTGGAAGAAATCCAACCATGATCCCTGCTTGAGAAATTTGGGTGTGAAGCCGGCGTAGGGACCAAAGAGGAGGCTTGTCTGACCCTCAACTACCCGAGTATCCAAATGTGGAACGGACATAGGAGGAGCTCCTACGCTCGCCTTTCCATAAACCTTTGCTTTGTGAAGAGCTGCGATTTCCGCGTTATCGCAGCGCAACCAGACACCACTCACCGGGAAGCCGCCGTACCCTCGAATCTCCGGTATTCCAGACTTCTGGAGAAGATTCAGCGACATTCCGCCGGCTCCCACGAACACAAACGATGCATCTACCCAGGCAGGAGTAGCGCCAATCTCTGACTGAATCTTGAGCTTCCACCCCTGCGAACTCTTCTTCAACCCCACAACTCGATGCTCAGTCAACGATTTCATTCCGCGCGACTGAAGCCGCTCGACTAGTTTCCGTGTGAGCGATCCAAAATCAACGTCACTACCGGAGAGGAACCTGGTGGCCGCAAGTGGCTCTCCCTTCCTACGCCCATCAATCAAGAGCGGCGCCCACTGCGCGATGACTCGAGGATCTTCGGTGTACTCCATATTCGGAAAAAGAGGGTGATCTTTGAGAGCCTCGTAGCGCTTCTTCAGGTACCCGACGTTATCCGCTCCCCAGACAAAACT
>JAYOYJ010000120.1:0-2643 GCA_038153485.1 Pontimonas sp.
CCAGGATCAATAAGTGGCAGTGTGTCGCACCTCCGATATAAAACGGCATCATTGCGCGATGGAGCGTGGGTGTCACTCGGAGCAATCGCGACCACGCCGCTGGGCGCTCTCGTTGCGTTTGGCCTCAGTGCCCAGGCAGCTGCAATCCTGTTCGGCGCGCTTACCTTGTTTGTCGCGGTGAGCTTGATTTATCGAGCTCTCAAAGACCGTAAAAAGCCTTAGAGCCTGGCTGCAACAATTTCAGCAATCTGGACTGCGTTGAGAGCAGCACCCTTGCGCAAATTGTCGTTACTGATGAACATCGCAAGACCACGGTTCTCGGGCACTCCCTCATCTTGCCGGATGCGTCCCACCAGACTTGGGTCGGCACCAGCGGCTTTGAGTGGTGTGGGAACGTCTTCGAGCTGAACTCCAGGGGCTGTGTCGAGAATTTCCCTCGCCCTCGCGGCCGTGAGTGAATTTTCAAACTCAGCATTGACCTGTAGTGAGTGCCCCGTAAAGACGGGTACTCGAACGCAGGTTCCACTCACCAGAAGATCCGGAATACCGAGAATCTTGCGACTTTCGTTGCGGAGCTTCTTTTCTTCATCCGTTTCTCCCAAGCCGTCCTCCACGATGCTTCCCGCCATCGGGACTACGTTAAACGCGATAGTTTCCGGAAAGACTTGTGGACGAGGAAACGGAACCGCCGCTCCATCGTGAACGAGGCCCATGAGGTCGTGGTCCTGCGCTGAACTAACTTGGCCCGAAAGCTCTTCACCACCCTTCAGACCCGCTCCGGAAACCGCCTGATACGTCGAGACAATCAGGCGCTTTAGCACCGCTTCACCGTGGAGAGCTTTGAGTGCGGGCATCGCAGCCATCGTCGTGCAATTGGGGTTGGCAATGATTCCCTTGGGCGGGCTCACCGTCTCTTCCGGGTTTACCTCCGAGACGACGAGAGGAACATCAGGGTCCATCCGCCAACCACTGGAGTTATCGACAACGATGACCCCGGCCTCGGCGAACCTCGGAGCTTGCTCCTTGGAGAGCGTCGCACCGGCACTAAAGATCGCAATATCCAATCCGGTCGGGTCAGCAGTCGCTACATCCTCGACAACTATGCTCTGGTCACCAAAGGCAAGTGTGGTGCCGGCGCTCCTCGCCGAAGCGAAGAAGCGCACGGAGTCGAGGGGAAACTCCCTTTCGAGCAACAACTGCCGCACCACTTGACCAACCTGGCCGGTAGCGCCGACCACACCGAGCGACACCATTAGCGGCCGGTCCCCGCGTAGACGGTGGCATCCACATCTCCGTCGAGACCAAAAGCAGTGTGGACGACTTTGACAGCATCTCCGAGAATCTCCTCGCGCATGATGACGGAAATCCGAATCTCACTCGTGGAAATCATCTCTATGTTGATTCCAGCCTGCGACAGGGCAGTGAAAAGCTGAGCTGAGACGCCCGCGTTGGTCCGCATCCCCGCGCCGACGACGGATAGCCGGCCAATATTGTCGTCATAGATGAGTGACTCGAAGCCGGAGTCACTCTGAGCTGCAGTGAGCGCATCGACAGCTCTCTGTCCATCTTCTTTGGGCAGGGTGAAAGAAATATCGGTACGACCCGTGTCATGAACGGAGACGTTTTGCACGATCATGTCGATATTGGCCCCAGCGCCGGCCACGATGGTGAAGATTTCGGCAGCTTTTCCGGGAATATCGGGAACACCGACAACAGTAATCTTTGCCTCACTCGTATCTCCGGTAACACCGGCGATGATTGGCTCTTCCACGTTTTTCCCTTCTTCTGGGGCACCCACCCAGGTTCCCCATTCTTCCGTAAACGACGAGCGCACATGGAGGGTAACTCCGTGGCGCCTCGCAAACTCGACTGCGCGGATGTTGATGACTTTCGCTCCCGCCGCTGCAAGTTCAAGCATCTCTTCATAGGAAACCCGATCGAGCTTGCGAGCCTTCGGAACAACCCTGGGGTCGGCACTAAAAACGCCATCAACGTCGGTATATATCTCGCAGACTTCCGCTTCGAGTGCAGCCGCAAGAGCCACAGCAGTCGTGTCAGAACCACCGCGCCCCAGGGTTGTGATGTCTCGCGAATCATGGTTGAAGCCTTGAAAACCCGCAACTATGGCGATGGCACCATCATCCAGTGCTTGACGCACGCGAGTGGGTGTCACATCGACTATACGAGCCCGACCATGTTGCGCATCCGTCATCATTCCCGCCTGGGAACCAGTAAAAGACCGGGCATCAAAGCCCAAGTCTCTAATGGCCATAGCCAGCAAAGCCATGGAGATGCGCTCACCCGTAGTGAGAAGCATGTCCATCTCCCGGGCATGTGGCATACCACTGACCTGCTGAGCGAGATCAATGAGATCGTCCGTGGTGTCTCCCATGGCGGACACAGTGACCACTACGTCGAAGCCAGCTTCTTTAGTTTGGGCGATCTTTGATGCCACGCGTCTGATGCTTTCCGCATCAGCGACAGACGAGCCGCCATACTTCTGCACAATCAAACTCACGGTGTACTCCAAGCCCAGATAGACCGCGAGAGCGGTCGCGCATCACGCGATTCTATCGCCCCGAGATACGCCCCGTCTCTGGTGGTCTAAGAAAATGACCTTCGGCCTTCAAACGCTCGACCAAG
>JAYOYJ010000121.1:0-2325 GCA_038153485.1 Pontimonas sp.
GCTCCAATGGGCTGGTAAGCGAATGGGAAACATCCTGGTTCTGTCCATCATCAGTGGTGCCGCGTTCTCGATACCCCATCTACTCAATCCCGAGGTAGCGGGGGACTTTGTCGGCGCATTCCTGGGTTATTTCGCAGTTGGTTTCGCCCTTGCCTGGGTCACTGTTCGCGATCGTTCACTCGAAATTGCCATAGGCGCGCATATGGCCAACAATCTCTTCGCCGCTTTGGTCGTCGGTTATGAGGGTGGAGCACTACCAGCAGATGCACTGTTTGTCTCTGGCCCCATTGAATGGGGAGCAAACAACCTTGTGGGGCTTGTGGTGGTTCCGCTCTTTATTCTGTTGACCCGTGCCGGGCGCCCGAAAGCTGGGCGAAGTTCACTTGCTGAGAGCCCGACTGTAGGCGACCGTTAGGCTAGGACAACCGGAGCCCCGGATGACATCATCTCCGGAGGAAACACACATGCGCGCCTCTGCTCTTGCTACCGCTTGCTCTTCTGTTCTTGTGATTGCCGGGTGTGCGGCTTCCCCAGCAGAAGCCTTTACTCTCGGCGATCCCGCAAAGTGTGATGGAGTCGCAGTAATCGTGAACTATGGGATTCTCTCGACAGAGCGCGAGATTTCTTGCGTGGAGTTCACTGAGTCTGACATCGTGGCGAACGATGTATTGCAGTTTGCAGGAATCACGACAGAGGGCACCGAGACCTTTGGGGACCAGGTTGTCTGTCGAGTCAATGGGGTGCCCTCGGAAACCGAGCCTTTCGTCGTCGAGGGTCAAGAGCCACACCTGGAGAGTTGCGAAGATATGCCCCCTGGCTATGGCTACTGGGCTCTGTGGGTGAAGCAGTCCGCCGAGGCCGAATGGGCTTACGCCGAGGAGGGCATTTCAACGCTCCCTGTCGAACCGGGTATGACGATTGGCTTAGCCTTCTCTGCGGGCGGAGAAACCCCAGTCCCTTCCGACCCCTGAGCCATGACGCGTCCGAAACCGCTATCTCTTGTCGCGATTGCTTTTGCGGGCGCGCTGGGCTTCATTCTTCTGAGAGTTTTCTACCGTGCCGTCTTTGGGGGTGCTTCTTCGGGAGAGATTCTGGTGTGGAGCATCCCCCGTATTCGACTATCAGGGCCGTTTAGCCATATTGTCCTTTTCGGACCCGTGACCGCGGAAGGGCTTCTCACGGCTGCCTGGTCCGCCCTGCCTTTTGCACTAGCAATCCTCGTCACCGGGATCCTTGTCGCCGTGGTCGACCTTCGCTCCCTAGTGTTTCTGCTTTCTCGAATCAGGTGGGGGACAGCGATTTTTGTTGCATTCTTGATTGCGTTATCCACGTTGCCTGCTCTACTGGAGACAGCGAAGCGTACTCACTATTTTGCACGCGTTCGAGGAATCTCGAAGAGGAGGGATTTGTTTGTTCCCTTCTTGGAGAAAACCCTGGAGCGGGCCGTCGGGATGGCAAAAGCGCTGCACACTCGCGGGTTCGTGGCGAAGGAGCACTTACACATAAGTCACCCTGACCAGCTCTTAAGAATGGCGGAGTTTGCGATTCCTTCCCGAGGGGTGGCTGCGATTTCGTGGACCATGGGGCCAGGTTCTTTGTTGCTCTTATCGGGTCAAACTGGAGCGGGCAAAACTTCTGTGTTGGAGGCGATAGCAGGAGTAGTGAATTATCCCCATCCCGTCTGCACAACTGGGTCTCTTGACGTCAGCTGCGACCCAGTCCAGATTGCTTACGTCCCTCATGACCCGAAGTCTCTCTTCCTTGCCTCACGGGTTTGCGATGAAATCGCGTTGGGTTTGGTTCCTCGAGGGGTCTCGAGAAAGCAGGCGCTGGCAGTTGCGGGTCAGGAGCTAGCGCGATGGGACCTCTCCCACTTGTCCGACCGGCATCCGGATGATCTTTCTGACGGCGAGGCTGCACTCATTGCGGTGGTCTCGGCATTGGTTTCTTCTCCTCGTCTCGTTCTGCTGGATGAACCGCTTGCAGTCTTGGGTCGTCAGAGGAGAAAGCAGGTTCTGTCGGCTCTGGAGCTGTTCGTCAACAAAAAAGGCGGTTCCGTGCTCATGACAGATCATGGGCATGTGTCGCCTGCGACTTGGGTAGGTGAGATACTTCATCTCGGCTCCGAGGGGATGAGGCCCGGACTATTCGTTCCTCCGGCCCTCGAGACTGCCACTCAGGTAGCTACAAGGGCCCCCGAGAAGGATGCGGTGTTGTCTCTCGATACTCTCACAGCGTCGCGAGGCGGCCACGAGGTTTTCGGACGTGTGAGTCTTGAGATTTTCCGAGGAGAGTCGGTAGTGATTACTGGCGACAACGGGGCAG
>JAYOYJ010000122.1:0-2304 GCA_038153485.1 Pontimonas sp.
TAGAGCAGAAGACTTCTAATCTTTTGGTCGCAGGTTCGATTCCTGCCGAGGGCGCTTCAGCTCAAAAACTCTTCCAACTCGAGCCACCTTTCTTCGCACGTATCCAGTTCTTCCTGGACCTCCTGGCGTGCTCGAGTTAGTTCAGAAAGGCTCTCGTAGTCGGCTTGGTTGGCCCGAGCTAGAGCGCCATCAATATCCTCGATTTGTGCCGTAAGCTCGCGGATCCTCTTATCGATGGCCCTGCGTTCCTTTTCCAGCTCCCGATGTTCTTTGCTGCCTGCGCGAGGTTTCTCCGCATTGTCCGCCGCTGGTTGGAGCGGTGTTGAATGTTGAGGAAAACCTGTTGCCTTGAGTGAATTCTCGAGGCGCAGATACTCTTCAATCCCGCCAGGTATATGGCGCACGTGATTATCCAGCACCGCGTATTGCTGGTCCGTGATTCTCTCTAATAAGTAGCGGTCGTGGGAGACGACAATGAGAGTTCCAGGCCACGTGTCGAGGAGATCTTCCATGGCTCGGAGCATGTCCGTGTCGAGATCATTGGTGGGCTCATCCAGCAGGAGAACGTTCGGCTCTTCGAGGAGCTCTAGGAGAAACTGGAGACGCCTGCGTTGCCCACCACTGAGTTCGAATACTCGTGCTGAGAGATGGGCCGAGCTAAAACCCAGACGCTCCAGCAGTTGGCCGGGAGTCATCTCGACTCCGTCCGCTCTGTAAGTGGTCTTCTTGCGGGCAATCACCTCACTCACCCGGTCATTCATTACCTCATCGAGGGACTCCAACCGCTGGTCCAGACTGCTCAGCTTGACCGTGGATCCCGTCGATACCGCTCCCGATGTCGGTTGGATGGTTCCTGCAATCAACCCCAACAGGCTTGATTTCCCGGCGCCATTCGCCCCCAGAATTCCGGTTCGCTCACCTGGCGCCAAGCGCCAGGTGAAAGGTTTCAGGATCTCGTTCTCGCCATAGGAGAGCGAGACGTCTTCTAGCTCAATAACTTTCTTTCCCAGGCGCGCAGTGGCGACCCTGGTGAGGCTCACGGGATCCCTGATTTCTGAAACGTCATTGATGAGTGCGGTGGCAGCATCAATGCGAAACTTCGGTTTTGAGGTCCTGGCGGGAGCTCCCCGGCGAAGCCAGGCAAGCTCCTTCTTGAGGAGGTTTTGTCTCTTAGCCTCCGCGACAGCGGCACTGCGCTGACGCTCAACGCGCTGCAGGATGTATGCCGCGTAACCACCTTCGTAGGCATCGACGATGCCATCGTGGACTTCCCAGGTGGTATCGGTGGCGGCATCGAGGAACCACCGGTCGTGTGTGACCACCACAAGCGCTCCAGAGTTCTTAGCCCAGCGCGAGGCGAGGTGCTGAGCTAACCAGGACACCCCCATGACATCGAGGTGGTTGGTGGGCTCATCGAGGAAAATGACGTCCCACTCGTCCACTAGCAGCGCCGCAAGCGACACTCGTCGGCGCTGACCGCCACTGAGATCGCCGACTCGAGCCTCCCAATCTACATCGGAGAGAAGGCCGGCAATAACGTCTCGAATCTTGGGATCTCGCGCCCATTCGTGGTTTGCACTCTGACCCACGACGGCGTGCTTGATTGTGGTGTCATCAGGAATGTCATCACCTTGGTCCAGCATTCCTATGCGCACTCCGCCGCGAGAGATAACCTCGCCCGAATCAGGAGTCAGCGCCCCAGAGAGCACCCGAATCAGGGTGGATTTGCCTTCACCGTTGCGCCCGACGACCCCGATGCGGTCCCCATCGTTGATTCCTACGGTGAGGCCACCGAGGACAACCTGAGTAGGAAACTCCACATGAACAGCCTTCGCGCCCAGCAGATGTCCCACCGCTCGAGCCTAACCTGCGCCGCGAGAGCCGCCTGAGGGAAAAAAAGACCTACGCCGGAGGGAGGAGGTCTTTCATCCCCCGGTAAATCAGGCTTGAGGCTAGGTCGGGGGGAGAGGCGATGAGCTCGCCACATAAACGTCGCATCATCTCCGATAAAGATGCGTTTCTTGTCCTCAGAGATGGCGGTCACGATTGCTGCGCCCGCATCGGAAGGGGCGACAACTTTACGCGAGCTTTCACTGTCCGCTCCACTCATGTCAAGCCCTGAGTTATGAGCAATGTTGGTGCCAATGGCACCGGGATAGACGACACAGACGCTGACGGAGGATCCCGTCAGCTCTGAGCGCAACCCTTCGCTGAGGAGATTAATCGCTGCCTTAGTAGCGCCATAAAGGGTCTGTCCCGGAACAGGAGCATAAGACCCCATCGAAGACACGTTCACAATCTTTG
>JAYOYJ010000123.1:0-2271 GCA_038153485.1 Pontimonas sp.
TGATCGACGAAGCGCTTCGTCAATATATCCACTGTGGAATCACTACGACCTTCACCGAGGAGACTGAAACCGATTTGTTCGGTGAACAGGCTGTTCTCTGTGGTGGCACATCGCAGCTTGTCCAATACGGTTTCGAAGTTCTGACCGAGGCCGGCTACCAGCCAGAAATCGCCTACTTTGAGGTCCTTCACGAACTCAAGTTGATTGTGGATCTTATGTGGGAGGGTGGAATCGCGAAGCAACGCTGGTCCATTTCCGACACGGCTGAGTACGGCGACTACGTCTCTGGTCCCCGAGTCATTTCACCTGATGTCAAAGAGAATATGAAGGGTGTCCTCGCGGACATCCAGTCTGGGGCTTTTGCAGAGCGCTTCATTGCTGACCAAGATGCTGGTGCACCTGAATTCCAGGCGTTGCGCGCTAAGGGCGAAGGCCACCCCATCGAGGAAACTGGCCGTAAGCTTCGTGCACTCTTCTCCTGGAAGCAAAGCGACTCTGACTACGTAGAAGGTAAGGCCTCTCGATAGTGAGGCTCGTCCCCTCATGGATGGGGGTATCTTTTCCCGGAAGTCGGACCAGGTGAAGCTGAAAGAGTTTCTCGGTCTCTACAGCCTGAATATCAACCAGGTTCTGCAGACCTGGAATTTCAATCGATGGTTTGTTCTACTGGGGCACCGTCTTCGAATCGTCGACAGAGCCCTAACCACGAAGCTCTCTGAATCAAGGCCGAGCCCGGAGTGGGAAATAAGTAGTCGGGTCTACCAAGCCTTGATAGGTAGAAGGAAAAGAACCCCAGGCTCGGCACCAGCGGATGTTCTCGTTGTTGCTCAACACGGTCGTTTCGGGAATATGGTTCGCCAAGTTTCGCTGGCAGTAGCAAGCGCGGAAAAACTTGGGATTCGAGAGGTCATTGTAAAATCCTTTCCTCACTTCCCGCGAGGAACATGGGTTCTCGACAACGGTGTCGCTTTGACCCATGATCCATTGTTGCGTTCACGGATGATTGCCAAGCCGAAGTTAGTTCTGGGTGGAGATTTCTTTGTGAAACCGAGGCTCCCCGTCGATGTGAGTGACGTAGATTTTGACCTTATCGGCTCTTCGCTCGCCGACGCTGGTCGACTGCTGGACCATGAGGCCCTGTCGCCCCACGTTCTGGTTATTCACCTCAGGAGTGGTGACGCGTTCAACCCCAACCCGCACCCGGGGCTTGGACAGCCACCTCTCTCCTTCTACCTCAGAGCTATTGAGCTCGAGAGGCCAAAAAAAGTTGTACTGGTGTTTGAGGACCGGAGTAACCCGGTGATTGGTCGACTCATTGACCACATGGAGGACAAAGGTCTCGACTATTCGCTTCAGTCCGAAAGCTTTGAGACTGATCTCAGCGTGCTCTTGGCCGCTCGAACACTCGTTACTGCACAGGGAACGCTGACGGAGTCTTTGCTCCTCCTGTCACCACACCTTGACACGTGGATTTCCTTCTCTCACGAACCACATGTGTATTTTCGGCGCCGCCCAATTGCTCGCCGCGTTGAGATATCTGACGCGGATGGAGAGTATTCCCGCTTCTTGCTCGCTGGAAACTGGCAAAATTCTCCCGAACAGCGAGACATGATGCTGAATTACCCCCTGGAGAACTTGTCGGTCCGCGAATACTCAGATTTGGCCTGAAGAGCACGGCGAGAGTGGACTATTCTGGGGCAGTCGTGCTGAGAATGAGGCGACCAGGGAACATGATGAGGGGCAAAGCGTGGAGCCGAAGATAGTGCTGATTGCCGAGGAACTTTCCGAGGCAACAGAGGAAGCTTTGGGACCCGATTTTGAAATACGGAGAGTTGATGGGGCGAACCGGGCTGATCTCCTAAAGGCTCTTGCCGATGTTCATGCGGTCTTGATTCGGTCCGGGACACGCATGGATTCTGAGGCTTTGAGTGTTGCGAAAAGGCTCAAGGTCATCGCCCGGGCTGGGGTCGGACTCGATAACGTTGATATCAAGGCTGCCACTAAGGCCGGAGTAATGGTGGTCAATGCTCCCACCTCCAACATTGTGAGTGCTGCCGAGCTCGCGATTGCGCACCTTTTGTCGCTTGCGCGGCATATTCCGCGTGCTCACGCCTCATTAGCTTCAGGGGAGTGGAAGCGTTCCTCCTTCACCGGTGTGGAGCTCTTTGATAAAACCATCGGGATTATTGGCGTGGGTCGAATCGGGGCGCTTGTGGCAGAGCGTCTCGCATGGTTTGGGGTTCGCCTCATCGCCTATGACCCCTAAGTCCA
>JAYOYJ010000124.1:0-2226 GCA_038153485.1 Pontimonas sp.
CTTGGAAAGCGTGTTGGGTGCAAGCCCTCGGGGGTTCGAATCCCCCATCCTCCGCCAGAATCCTTACTAGGGTGAAGCTCGTGAGTACACTCGCCGACGTCGCAAAACTTGCTGGTGTATCAAAATCCACGGCTTCTCGAGCTCTTTCAGGAAGAGGGTCTGTCTCTGCGCGAACTCAGACAAGAGTTGCCTCGGCCGCTGAAGAATTGGGATTTGTGCCATCCAGCGCCGCAGAAAGTCTTGCGACAGGTCGCTCACGAAATATTGCGGTAGTAACGCCGTTCATCAACCGTTGGTTCTATGCGGAAGTCATCGACGGTGTTGAGTCTGCTCTAATTGGCGCGGGTTATGACCTCACCCTCTATCGACTCACCGACGAGACTGACCAAAGGAAAAATCTCTTCGACTACTTCCTCGTCCGAAAAGGGGTGGACGCCGTGATAGCGCTGACACTCTTCATCGGCGATGATGAAGTCCAGAAACTGCGAAAGCTAGGAAAACCAATCGTAGGTATCGGAGGCCAAATTCCTGGAATCCCTACGTTCTCCATCGACGACGTAGCAACCACACGAAGAGCGACTGAACATCTCATCGAGTTGGGTCACACACGCCTCGTCCATGTGGGCGGCGACCAAGAGAAGCCGCTCGACTTCGAAGTGCATTCAAATCGGCTGAAGGGTTTCCGCCAAGCTCTGTCAAAGGCGGGACTAGAGCAATCTCCTGACTTCTTTGCGGATGACTTCGATATCTCTGGCGGTTATCGAAGCGCACTCAATGCTCTCAGAGATGCAGATTCCAGGCCCACCGCTGTTGTGGCCGGATCTGATGAAATAGCGATTGGCGTCATGACAGCTGCCAGGGAATTAGGAATTCGCATACCCGATCAGCTCTCCATCATCGGTATTGATGGTCACCCACTAGGTGAGACCTTTGGTCTCACCACTATGAATCAGCATCCTTCACGGCAAGGAAGCATGGCTGTCTCTGAAGCACTCGCCCAATTGGGTGGAGCATCAGATGAATCGGATGACTCTCATCTGGAGCTCCAGGTCGACCTAAAAATCCGAACGAGCACGGCTCCTCCAAAGGAGACGACATGACGACAGCGTTGATTTGTGGGGTTAGCGGTCAGACTGGTGCTTATTTGGCTCACACGTTGCTCCGGAAGGGCTACCGCGTTGTCGGAACATCGAGGAACCACAGCGAAGCCAATCTATGGCGCCTCAAGCGATTATCTATCGACAATGACATTGACAAAATTTCACTATCCCTTCACGACACCGTAGCAATTCAAAAGACACTGGCGGCTTATCAGCCTGACGAGATTTACTACCTCGCGGGTCCCAGCAGTGTCGCCGCGTCATTCAGAGAACCCATGGTCTCGATGGGCCAGATCTTTCAGCCGGTTGTTTCCTTCCTGGAGATTCTCAAAGACACAGAATCGTCCGCACATTTCTTTAATGCCGCCAGTACAGACTGCTTTGGGAACCAACCAGGTGCCGTTTTGGATGAGAGCTCTGCTCTGCAACCGTTGAGTCCCTATGCGGTAGCAAAGTCAGCAGCATTTTGGGCTGTCAGGAACTACCGCGATTCTTTCGGCGTAAATGCATCGAACGGAATCTTAACAAACCACGAATCGCCGCTCCGCGGTCCTGACTTTGTTACGCAGAAAATCATCACGGGTTTGATTGACATCGCGGCTGGAGAAAGTCACAAACTTTCCCTTGGTTCAACCTCAATTACGAGAGACTGGTTATGGGCAGGCGATATCGCAAATGCAGTTTCTGCAATTACCAATGTGTCCCACCCGGGGGATTACATCGTGGCTTCGGGACAAAGCTCGACACTTCACGAGCTTGTGTCGTTAGCCTGCGAGAAGCTTGGGCTGATCCTCGAGGATGTAATCACTTATGATCCATCGCTTTCTCGACCATCCGAAATCGAGAGCATCACGCTGAATCCTCAGAAGGCGAGAGAAAAACTCGGCTGGAAAGCTCAATACGGGCTTGACTCGATTGTTGACGCACTTCTTTCGGGGGATGTTGGGCCAACCCTTCCCAACACAAGTGCGCATTGACGCCTGTGGGCGCCCACCTAGGTGGACGCCCACAAGATTCTCCCGATGACTACTTGAGGGTAACGGTCCCACCAGCCTCTTCGAGAGCAGCCTTTGCCTTCTCAGCGGTCTCCTTGTTGGCTCCCTCGAGCACAACTCCGGGAGCACCG
>JAYOYJ010000125.1:0-2226 GCA_038153485.1 Pontimonas sp.
TGCTACCCCGGTAGTCCGAGAGAGAGTGTGATTTGCCATCTTTGTCTGCCAGGCTGAAATCTGGCGCGAGCGAACCTTCTGCAATGGACGCTGTGACCATGGAAACTCCTTGTCATCTGGTTGGAATCGTCTCCGACCATGCTAGGCGCAGAACCTGAGCTATTCCCCTCCGGAATACATTCTCAGAGCTTTCGCTCTTCCCACAGGTAGACTCAGAGCCTCGTGGAAGCCTCCACCACCAAAATAATGCAGGAGCTCCTCAGGAGGCGACCACGTGACATCCACGGTCAACGTCTCCTTCGAGGTGTACCCCCCACGCTCACAGGAGAATCTCCCCCAGCTTCATGAGTCAATTCGAGCTCTCGATACTGCCAGTCCGGAATTCATTTCAGTCACCTTTGGCGCTGGGGGATCTTCAACGCGCGACTCCCTTGATGTGTTGACCTTCATCAAAGACAACACGTCCGCGCGACCTCTTGCCCACCTAACCTGCGTCGGAACAACTGCTCAGGAAGCATCAGAACTGATTAGCAGCTTCGTCAGACAGGGGATCACGGAGTTTCTTGCTCTCCGAGGTGATTTACCTGCTGGCGAAGGCAAACACCGGGGCGAACTACACCACGCTATTGATCTGGTGAATCTGATGAAAAATGACCGCAATCATTCACGGGCGATTGATCGGATAGCCGTCGCAGCATTCCCCAACGGTCACCCCGAATCAAGGTCTCTCGACGAGGACATTGAAACACTTCTTGCAAAGCAAAATGCCGGGGCGACTCTTGCCATCACCCAACTATTTTTTTATTCCGAGGAATACGCGGGATTCGTCGACAAGGCGTCGAAAGCGGGGGTAACCATCCCCGTCCTTCCGGGCCTGATGCCGATTACATCACCGGGTCGCCTCGCTCGCGTGTTGGCGCTCACCGGAGAGGAAGAACCTCGCGAACTTAGCCAGCAACTTCGCTCAAGCAGCAATCCAGAGGAGTGGAACTCTATCGGGATCGAATGGTGTGCACGAATGATTCGAGAGCTCGTTGATGCGGGAGCACCCGGTATTCATCTCTATGCCTTCAACCAGCACGAAACGGTACTCTCGGCTCTAGAGCAAGCAGGGGTTCGATAGGCACCGATGGATATTTTGACACTACCCATGCCTTCTCGCTCCGAGCAGCTGATGAAGGAGCTCGGCGAGCGAGTGATCATCGCTGATGGCGCCATGGGCACCATGCTCCAAGACGCTGCCCCTTCCCTGGAGGATTTCCAAGGGCTCGAAGGGTGCAACGAAATCTTGAATGTGTCTCGCCCTGACATCATCGAGTCCATTCACGATGCCTACTTCGATACCGGTATCGATGCGATTGAGACCAATACTTTTGGAGCTAACTGGTCGAATCTCTCCGATTACGAGATCGACAATCGCATCGAGGAGCTGGCTGAAGCGGGCGCGGCTGTGGGAAGAAAGTCCGCCGAAAAGTTTGAAGCCCAGGATGGTCGAATGCGCTGGGTCCTCGGTTCCATGGGGCCAGGTACCAAACTTCCCTCCCTCGGGCACACCACGTATCAGCACCTGAAAGACACCTTTGCGCTTCAAGCATTGGGGCTCATCAAGGGTGGGGCAGACGCGTTCATGATTGAGACTTCCCAGGATTTGCTCCAGACCAAAGCGGCCATCAATGGGTGCAAGACAGCCATGCTGGAGTCAGGAACACGCCTGCCCTTGTTTGTGGAGGTCACGGTCGAGACAACCGGCACCATGCTGATGGGCTCAGAAATCAATGCGGCACTCACAGCACTAGAACCACTCGGTATTGACATGGTCGGTCTGAACTGTGCGACAGGTCCGCAAGAGATGAGCGAGCACCTACGACAGCTCTCCCAGCACTCCCGAATTCCCGTGATGGTGATGCCCAACGCCGGTCTTCCCGTCCTCACCGCTACCGGTGCGAGTTACCCACTCGGTCCCGAAGAGCTGGCCACCGCCCACGAGCAGTTCGTCAAAGAGTTTGGTCTCTCGATGGTCGGAGGATGTTGCGGAACAACGCCCGCTCACTTGAGTGCAGTGGTCGAAAGGTTGAACGGAAAAACACCTGCCAATCGAGCACCACAACCGGAACCTGGTGTTGCGAGCCTCTATCAACACGTCCCCCTCACTCAGGACAACACCTACCTCGCGATTGGCGAGCGGACCAACGCAAATGGGTCCAAAGCCTTTCGTGAGGCGCTCCT
>JAYOYJ010000126.1:0-2174 GCA_038153485.1 Pontimonas sp.
GAAAGCCTGCCCACAATCATGCCCACCATGAAGGTCGCGAAAGGCAGGGCGCGTAAGGCGACGTCGGCTCCTGCGGACCGAGACAACACGGCAGACCATTCGAACACAGCGATCTCGGGTACGACAGCGCAGAGTAGACCAAACGCGAGGAGCCAAATCCGAGGAGGGAGCTCCCGCAAAGGCCGACGGGAACTTTTGGAACCCTCTTCGCGGTGTCCATCCTCGTGGGGATTAAGCAGGAACCGATGGATGATCAAGAAGCCGGCCAGCGTGAATAGCGCAACCGTAATGAGGTAAATCTCGAGTGACGTCAGGAGTGTTGCAATTCCTCCTGATGCGGCCGCAGCAACGGCTCCGATGCTCCACCCTGCGTGTAGTCCGCTGAGAATCGATTCTTTGACCTTTTTTTGAAGAAGTACTCCGTGGGTATTTACTGCGACACCGGTAAGGCCCCCTAAGAAGTTAAACAACGTATTGAGGACGGTCCACAAGGGGGCGTTCGTTACAAATCCGAGAGGCACAAGGGCGATTGTTGCCAGAAGCGCGGTAACCCTCATCACAGGAGATGTGCCGAAGCGATTGATCAAGAACGGAGCAGTAATGACGGCGCTAAGTGCACCAATCGGGGCGAGTCCCAGAATGATTCCCCACTGTGCGAAGCTGACTCCCAGCCTGTCGATATATTCCGGCACCCACGCAATGGAGCACAAGACGAGGTGACCCAACAGAAGAAAGCTGGCAAACGATGCTCGTCGAGCGCGTGCTAACTCTGCGACCGGTCGGAGGGTCACGGGCGTCCTTTCCTCAATCGTGAGGCCCTTGCTTTCGCGGGTTTGTCTAGAGGGTTAATACGGTGTGGTTGTCGATGAAGTCCCAGTCATAGTCGATTCCGAGCCCCTCGCCTTGTGGTGCTTGGACCATTCCATCTTCGACGACCACGGTGGATTTTGTCCCGAAAGCAAAATCATCGAAGGGATACAGCATTTCGAAGAATTCTGAGTTGGGCAGCGCTAGCGATGCGTGGACTTGCACCTGCTCGAGCGCTTGGTAGATCGTCGTGTGAAGCTCGCACTGCACGCCAAATGATTCAGCCATGTGTCCGGTCTTCATCACGGAGGTGATTCCCCCTCGCCAGGAGACGTCAGTTCGCACAATGTCGGCGATTCCCTCGTGGATGTAATGGGCCGTCGAGTAGTGCCCCCCAGCGAGCACTTCGGTTCCACAAATCGGGAGATCGAGTTTCTCGCGCAGTTTTCGGAGCCCATGGAAGTTGACATCGAGGAGGGGTTCCTCGAGCCAGCGATATCCGAGATTTTCAAGTTCTCGGCCGACGACGAGGGCCTGCTCGTAGTTGTAGCTGATGACCGGATCAGCCATCAAGGTGAAGTCATCGCCCACCGCTTCGCGAACCGCCCGATAGCACTCGATGTCGATTTGGGGGTCTCCCGGCGGATGGAGCTTATAGCCCTTGATTCCGCGACCCTTGACCTCGAGCGCTTGCTCGACGTACTCGGCTGGGCCGGGGAGGAACATTGAACTGACATAGAGCGGAATCTCTGTCTTGGCCGCACCCAACAGCCGATACACGGGCTGGCCAGATTGTTTACCCACGATGTCCCAGCATGCGTTGTCGAAAGGTCCGTAGGCGTAAATCGGAGTGAGATTCCATTTTCGATCGAACATTTCGAACTCTTTGAGATGCGCTTGGGTGTGAAACGCATCGCGACCGATGAAGAAGGGTTTCACTTGGGACATGACGTGAGCGGCAGCCACTGCATCTAATGCCCCGAAACCAAATGAGGTTCCGGTCGTTCCGTCGGCAGTCGTGAGAGTGATGACGGTGAAGTCCGGCCGGTTTCCGCCGGGGAGTTGGACAGCCGAGACGGCATCAAGCTGGTTCAGCTCATCGGCCCCCCTGCACGCCCGAATCTCAACGTTGACAATTTCGGAAGCGTTCATGACGTATATCGTATAGGAAAATTTAGTTGTGAGGTCTAGAGAGCTTCGGGATATGAGGAGCCGGCAACGCCATACATCTCCTGCACATCGAGCTCTTTAGCCAGTCGACCCTCAATACCGGCCTTAATCCGAGCGACGGGCTCGAGTTCACCATGGCGTTGCCACAGTTCTCTGCTCGACCATTTCTCGACCATGACGAGTCGTCCCTCGACCTC
>JAYOYJ010000127.1:0-2088 GCA_038153485.1 Pontimonas sp.
GAGTGGCATTACTGGGATCGCCTGCCGCCTCTTGACGGTCTTGAGCTTAGAACCGACGAAGCTCGTTTCGCGCACTTTGCTGACGCGACCCAGCAATCTTTGGAGAAGCACAATTCATATTTTGAACGGGTGAAGAGAACAAGGAAGATTCTTGGTATTCCGCTGAACCGCAAAGAAATTCGAGCCGACATCACGCCGGCCTACTCTGGACTCTCTCGCGGGGCATTTATGACGATTCGCGAGGGTTTCGATTGTCATCGGGTGGATTATCGGGTGATCTTCATGGTCAGGGAGCCGGTTGACCGCATCGTCTCAGCCTTTTCGATGTACCAGCGACGAGCTCGCTCAAGAGCGCTGGACGACGTTGATGCTCGGTCGCTCCAAAAGCAGCTCCTGGAATTTGCAGATTCCTGGGGTTGCTTCTTTAGGACCCGCTATGACCTGACTATCGAGAATCTCAGGAAATCGTTTCCCGCGGACCGCGTGCTCGTCGGAGCGCTGGAGGCGATACCCGAATCTCTTGAGGCTCAGCGGATCACTGATTTTCTGGGCATCAAATTAGCTCAGGAGAGTTTTCGCCAGAAGGTGAATTCGGGGCGTGAGAACCTGAGCGTCGATGGAGAGACTCGCCTCAGGCTGATGGAGAAATACCAACCTACGTACACCTACATTCAACAAGAGTTTCCCCAAATCTCGGCAAAATGGGCCGAAAACGTCAAACTCTGATTGGATTACGTGCGGACCTGAACTATCGCACTCTGGGCACTCTGCGGAGGATGGGGGATTCGAACCCCCGAGGGCTTGCACCCAACACGCTTTCCAAGCGTGCGCCATAGGCCACTAGGCGAATCCTCCGGAGGCTGCAACATCGTCACAGCCGGGCATCAGTCTAGCGATAAGCTCGCAGAGGTTCCCCGTGTGGCGCAATCTCGGTCAACCCTCCAGGGCGGAAACGCAGCAAAGGTCGCCGGGCTCTAGCGGGTGCGCGGGGGACCGCTCACCTTTCGGACTCTCTTGACCCGAATGATGTGGCGCGTTTGCTCGTTACACTCGGAGTGTGCTCGCCCTCTATCGTCGTTACCGTCCTCACACTTTTCGGGATGTGATTGGGCAACGACATGTCACCGAGCCTCTGATGCAGGCGTTGAGAGCAGACAGGTCTGTTCACGCCTATCTTTTCAGCGGCCCTCGTGGCTGCGGGAAGACGACCTCGGCTCGAATTCTGGCCCGATGTCTCAATTGCGCGGAAGGACCTACAGATACGCCGTGTGAGGTGTGCCCGAGTTGTGTCGAGCTTTCTCGGGATGGGGATGGGTCACTCGACGTCGTCGAGATTGACGCGGCAAGTCACAATGGGGTCGACGATGCACGCGAGTTGAGGGAACGAGCACTCTTCGCGCCCGTTCGTGATCGTTACAAGATTTTCATCCTGGATGAGGCCCATATGGTCACGCAACAGGGGTTCAATGCTTTGCTCAAGATTGTGGAGGAACCTCCGCCTCACGTGAAATTCATCTTTGCGACCACTGAGCCAGAGAAAGTCTTGACCACCATCCGTTCGCGGACTCATCACTATCCGTTTCGACTTGTATCGGGCAACGATTTGGTTGCGATGTTGGAAAGGGTCCTTGAGGCTGAGGGCGTTACGGCTGAGCCGGGTGTTCTGGGCCTCGTGATTCGCTCGGGCGGAGGCTCAGTGCGAGATTCTCTGTCAATTCTCGACCAGCTCATCGCGGGTTCGTCGACAGCACAATTGACCCTCGACGATGCGCAGGCGCTTCTCGGCTACACGCCTACAGGCACGATTGATGAGCTGATGGCTGCCCTCACAGCTCACGATTCTGCGGAAGTCTTTCGCACCTTAGGGCGTTTCGCGGGCACAGGCCGTGAGCCTCGTCGTTTGATTGAAGATCTCCTCTCCCACCTCAGGGACCTGACCGTCATCAAGGCGACTTCTGGTGAGGTTGAAGGATTATTTCCCGGGGCATCTCCGGAAGCCTTCTCGCGTTGGGCCGAACAATCCCAGTGGGTTAGAGCGGAAACCCTCACTCAAATGGCTGATGAGGCAGCAAATTCTCTGAATTCGAT
>JAYOYJ010000128.1:0-1984 GCA_038153485.1 Pontimonas sp.
CTCTTGCGCCATGGTGGCGGCGGCCCGCTTCACCTGGTCGCGCTGGGAGAGTGCTCGGAATGGTTCGTTATCGCCTCGTGAACCGAAGGCTGCTAAGTAAATCTTCACGTGCACAGAGTAGTGATGACCGGAGACAAAACCAGCTCGCTAGACTTTGGGCGTTGCCTCTGTAGCTCAATGGAAGAGCAGTTCCGTCCTAAGGAAAGGGTTGGGGGTTCGAGTCCCTCCAGGGGCACCAGACGTGAGTGACCGGGTTAGAACACCTAGTCGCGACTCTTGGTTGTCTTCAGGATGCTCCTGCTGCTTACTTCTCACCATCAAGATATATATACATAAAATATAGACTATGCTGAGTGTTATGACTGATCCTGTGGTGACGAAATTGTTCCGAAACGGCGGAAGCTGGGCTGTCAGAATTCCCGCAGCCCTGGTTCCCCCGACTCAGTCCGTGGAAATACGCGGCACATCACAGGGAACTATCGAGATCGTTCCTCACGACGAGCCCGAGACCTTGGATCAACTCTTAGGCCGCTGGAGCCAGGAACCCACCCCCGCCGATGGGCAGGAACCGTGGCCAGCGCGGACAACGCTTCCAGCGCGCTTCCCCGACTTGGACGACGGTGGCGCGCCGTGAAGTATCTACTGGACACCGATACCGTCAGTTTCCTTCTGAAGAACCACCCGGCTGTGGTGCGCAACAGTGCACTCCATCCCACAAATTCCTGGGCCATCTCAGCGGTGTCAGAATGTGAGCTCGAAAGCGTGCGGGGTCCTCGAATCCCGGACCACAGCTGGAAGGCTCGCATCGATGACTTCCTCCGGGCAATTCCTGTGGTGCCTTTTGGTAGCGAGGACGCTCGAAAAGCAGGTGAAATCACCCGTTATCTCACCGAACAGGGCCTGCCTTCAGGGCCTTACGACATTCTGATTGCCGCTCAGGCTCTGGTGTCGGGTTCTACGCTCGTCACCCACAACACCCGTCATTTCGAGAACATTCCCCTCCTGAAGCTTGCCGATTGGGTGGAAAAGTAGCGTCACACCGGGCATGGCACCGTATGGCCCACCCAGGCACCTCGGCGTGGGATAACCGCTCAAAACCGGGCAAAGACGTAGTTTTGAGGGGTGTGGCGTGCCGATAATTACGACACCCCGGACACCCCGGGCTCCTCACTCGATGGCCAACCTTGGTGGTCGAGTGATTTGGCGCACCAGGTCAGTGTCGGAGACCCGGACACCACCCCGGTAAACCAGGCTGCGATGGCCTGGGAGCGGTGGTGGTCAGAAATCACGGAGCTTGGCGGACCGAGCCCCCTGATTCACTTCCAGGACTACCCGGAAAACCGTGTTGATATCTCGCGTGGGCACCCCGGCGGGCTAGCCAGGTTCCTGGCGGGCTCGCCGACCCTGCTCTCCAACCTGATTCGAGACGACGTCGCGAGGAGGCCTTCCCACAAGGCTGCCCTGCGACTGGTAGATCATGCCCTAGAGCTCAAGCACTCCCGGGGAATCGAATCGTTGGAGTTGGGAATCGGTCTGGTCGAGTGGAGCCACGACGGAGTCGACTATCGCGGGCCTCTTCTCATGCGTCCGGTTCACCTGCGCCGCCGCGGGACGGATATCGAGATAACGCTCAAGCGCTCTCGAGTGCGCTTGAACCCGGGCATTCAGAGAGCATTCGCTGAGCAGCTCCAGGTCAGTCTGGACCCCCACGCATTTGTGGCACTCACCGATGATGGCGGTGCGTTCAAACCCAACCCAGCTCTCGATCGACTCCGTGACCTCACCGCTCACCGCGGTGACGTGACCGTCCACGCCAGGCTTGTGATTTCGAGCTTTGCCGAGTTGTCCGAGCCCATGCTCGATGACGCTAAGAACTTGCAACACCCGATTCTCGATGCACTCGGGGGTAACGAGCACGCGGTGTCCGAGCTGCGGAATTCCCGTGTCCCTATCGAAATTGTGCACCCGGACTCTCAACCTGCTG
>JAYOYJ010000129.1:0-1935 GCA_038153485.1 Pontimonas sp.
ACGCCAATTTCTTCGAACACAGCTTCGATGACGAGGTCGCAGTCCGCAAAATCAGCCATCGAGGTCGTTCCGTGAATCAGTCCCCGCAACTTGTTTGCGGTGTCGCTGTGGAGGCGACCCTTGTCAAGAAGAGTCTGGATTTCACCTTCCATCCACGTTGTTGCATCGTTGACCCTCTCCTCCGAGATGTCGCTGATTACCACGGGGACTTCCAGACGCCGCAGGATTTGGAACGCAAACTGTCGTGCCATAAGGCCACCGCCCACGACCCCCACTTTGGTGATGGGCTGAGCGTGCTCGCGGTCGGGAGCTCCAGGGGTGACCTTTGCGCGTTTTTGGGTCAACATGAACGCATACACACTCGCTCGGAACTGGTCACCCGCGATGAGCTCCGCTAGCACTTCGTCTTCCGCTGCGAAACCCGCCGCTTTGGTCGAGGATTTTGCTCCAGCGAGAAGGTCGAGCGCTGCATAAGGGGACTTGGCGACGGTTCCGATGCGCTCGCGCAGCATCTTCCGCGCTGTGTTGACCGCCAGGGGCCACACCGTGTTGCGCTCGAGCGCACCGGGCTGATGCTGCCTCTTGACCTTCCTCTTGCCTGCTACAACCTCGTCGGCAAAGGCCAACGAGTCTTCCAGGAAGCGTGCGGCAGGGAACATCGCATCGGCGATGCCGAGCTTCAGCGCCTGCTCGGGTTTGAGTGTCCGATTCATCTTGAGTGGGTTTTCCAACATGACCGTGAGAGCGTTCTTGATACCCACAAGGTTGGGCAACAGCCACGCTCCACCCCAGCCGGGAATCAAACCCAAGAACACTTCCGGCAGAGCCAGGGCTGCCGCACTCTGAGAGACGGTGCGATAGTCCGCGTTCAAGGCCACCTCGAGACCACCCCCGAGTGCCAGACCGTTGATGAAACAGAACGAGGGAACTCCCATTTCCCCTAAGAGCCCCAAAGTTTGGTGCCCGAGCTTGACCATGAGAACGCCGGTGGCGCGATCTGGAATATCTCCCACCTTCGACAGGTCAGCACCCGCGGCAAGAATGAAAGGGCTCCCCGTGATGGCGACAGCCTGAATGGATCCCGCCGCGGCTTCCTTTTGAAGCCCCCACAGGGTTTCGCGAAGCTCGACTAGGCCCTGAGGACCCAGAGTATTTGGCCTGGTGTGGTCTTTACCGTTATCGAGAGTGACCAGAGCCAAGGTGCCACCGGCCTTCGGTAAAGGCACGTAGCGAACAAAGCTGTGGGTGACAACCTCGTCCTTCGCGTGCGCCAGCAGCGGCGCAACATCCACAGAGTCGTACTGTGCGACGGCGCTCTTAGCCATTACTTCGCTCCTGTGTAGTGCGGGTTTTCCCAGATAACGCTTCCCCCTTGACCCAGGCCCACACACATGGCGGTGAGTCCATAGCGCACCTCGGGGTGCATTTCGAACTGGCGCGCAAGCTGAATCATGAGGCGAACACCCGACGCTGCGAGTGGATGGCCAAGCGCTATCGCTCCACCCCACGGGTTTACCCGGGGGTCCTCATCGTCAATCCCGAAATGGTCGAGCAGGCTCAACACCTGAACGGCGAAAGCCTCGTTGAGCTCGAACAGCCCAATATCGTCGATGCTGAGTCCAGCTTTGGCGAGGGCTTTCTCGGTGGAGGGAATCGGACCGATACCCATGACTTCTGGTTCCACGCCGGCAAAACCAAAGGACACCATCCGCATCTTCATACCAAGGCCTAACTCGCGAGCCACGTCTTCGGAGGCCAGTGCCGAGACAGTCGCCCCATCGGTCAACGGTGAGGCATTACCCGCGGTGACCTTGCCGTGTGGTCTAAACGGGGTTTTCAAATCGGCCAGGGCCTCCATCGTGGTGGTGGGCCTGCGGCCCTCGTCCTCGGTGGCCAATCCGTAGCCCTCGTCACTGGGGAGTGCAACGGGTATCA
>JAYOYJ010000130.1:0-1908 GCA_038153485.1 Pontimonas sp.
AGATAGTTGAGGAGCCACCCGAGCACGTGAAGTTCATCTTCGCAACGACAGAGCCCGACAAGGTCATTGGAACGATTCGATCGAGAACTCATCACTACCCCTTTCGTCTTGTGCCTCCCGCCGAACTCCTTTCTTATGTGGAATCTGTCTGCGCTCAAGAGGGAGTCTCTGTCGAGGATGGCGTGCTACCCCTAGTGGTCCGCGCTGGAGGTGGGTCCGTTCGAGACACTCTTTCGGTGTTGGACCAGCTGATTGCGGGGTCGGGTGACGGGTCCGTGTCCTATGACCGTGCTGTAGGACTGCTGGGTTACACACATGGCGAGCTCTTAGCGGAGGTGGTCGGCGCCATCGCTTCGGGAGAGGGTTCTGAATCTTTTGTCGCACTCGACAAAGTGATGCAGACCGGTCAGGATCCGCGCAGATTTGGCGAGGACCTCTTGGAGTATCTTCGCGACCTCATCGTCGTTTTGGCTGCTGGGCAAGATGCGTCAAGTATCCTCGCGGGCGTAAGTGGACCCGTGATGGAGCACATGAAGCAACTAGCTTCGAGACTTGGTGCCCACAAGCTTTCCGAGATGGCCGACGTCGTAAGTGAAGCGCTTCAATCCATGACTGGGGCAACCTCACCCAGACTTCACCTCGAGCTTCTAGTCGCGAGTCTGCTGCTCGATAGAGATGCAAGAACAACATCCTCTCCATCGCCGGCAAAAGAGCAATCTTCCTCAGTTCCCCAGCAGGATGTTTCAGAGGAGTCGGTTGAGTTGAAGGTTATGAGCTCTCCTACAAAGGCGCTCAATCAGGAATTACTCTCGACTTCATGGCCCGCAGTTATTGAGTCAGTTGCCGAAAAAAAGCGAGCGGTCTGGACCGCCTTGACTGATACAGAAGTGATTGCACTCGTGGACGATGTGGTGACAATTGGGTTTCCGTCGTTGCATGCTGCTGAGGTTTTGAAGAAACCGCAAGGTCCTGGCCTACCAGTCAACGCTGAACTGGTTAGAGAGGCGATTCTTGACGTCACGGGGCACCGTGTTCGGTTCAAGGTTCAAGAAATTTCTCGAAGCGGTGGAGAACCTGATGGAGGGAATCCTTCGGCACAGGCAGAGCAAGACGCCGGGGGCTCCGCAGAGCCAGAGCCACCCTCGTGGCCCACCGTGACACCACCCGGCTCCGCCGATCAACCGGAGAAGATCGAGGAATCGGTCGAAGAGATTTCTGAAGTCCCGGCCCCCACAGCATCTCAAGCCCAGGTTGGTGAGGCTGTGATTCGCGAAGTACTCGGTGGCGAGCTGGTGGAAGAACACCCAGTTTCTGAGCAGGATGAGCGGTAGCGATGTACGAGGGAATCGTTCAGGATCTCATCGACGAATTTGGGAAATTACCGGGCATTGGACCTAAATCCGCTCAGCGCATCGCTTTCTTCATCATTCAAAACGCGAACTATGACCCGGATAACCTCTCTGCCCTCTTAGAGACCGTTCGAACGAAGGTCAAGTTCTGCACCATTTGCGGAATGATTTCCGACGGCGAGACGTGTGGTTTTTGCTCAGATCCGAAACGAAACCCCTCCCTTATTTGTGTAGTGGAAGAAGCCAAGGATGTCTTGGCCATCGAGCGGACCAGGGAGTATCGAGGTCGGTATCACGTGCTGGGCGGAGCAATAAGCCCTATCGACGGTATTGGTCCTGATGACTTGAGAATCTCAGAACTACTCGCACGGTTAGCTGATTCTTCGGTGACCGAGGTTATTATCGCGACTGACCCGAACCTCGAAGGGGAGGCCACGGCCACTTATTTGAGCCGGCTACTGGTTCAACCCGGCCTTTCCGTCACACGTCTCGCGAGTGGACTTCCGGTCGGCGGTGACTTGGAGTATGCCGACGAGGTCACCCTTGGTCGGGCTTTTGA
>JAYOYJ010000131.1:0-1846 GCA_038153485.1 Pontimonas sp.
GCGTAGCGACCACGGTCAAACGGTTCGTGGGAGGCAATGAGCTCGAGAGCGACGTCTGTCGGTGATCCTGCAACAGCGGCACTCGGGTGCAGGGCGCCGACAACGTCAAGACTCGAGGCTGTGGGCGGCAGCGTGGCTTCAATATCTGTCGCCAAGTGCCAGACGTTGGCGAGTTTGATGGTGAAGGGCTGCTCATCGGCAACAGCGTGGGGGGTCAGTGAGCCCAAAGACTCCATCACACTATTCACCGCGTAGCGGTGCTCGTCGTTGTCTTTCGTGGATGTCGTGAGCTGTTGAGCCTTGTGACGATCATCGCCGGGGTTGGATCCGCGCCCGATAGATCCCGCCAGCACCCTCACATTGAGGCGTCCGCGCTGGACACGAGCGAGGGTCTCCGGTGTCGAGCCCACGAAACCGTCGATGGCAAACGTTTGGCAGTCCGGGTAGGCCTCCGTGAGCTTCGAGATAGCGCCCCGCCAATCCCGAACACCCGGCGCGTGGACCACCAGATCTCTAGCGAGCACCACTTTGTCGGCAACACCGTCGTGGACTTCCCCAAGAATCGTCTCGACACTGGTGAGGTAGTCCTCCTCACTCACAAGGCCCGGCTTCCACTCGAGGGGAGAAAATTCTTCCGGGATAGAGCCCATGGACTTGTGGGCCGAGGGAGCATCCCCGACGACCGTGATTTCGGTGCGCCATGAGGTCGAGCCGTGTCGACCAATCACGACCTGGGGAACAATGAGGACGCTTTCCTCCGAAGAGGTGTCGCTGAAGGTGAAAGCACCAAAACACACCAGCCCCGTTCCCGGCCTGGAGACAGCGTCATCAACGCTCGCGCCCTGGACAAGGTCTCTCCAGGCAGCACTCGCGTCACGGAACCGCTCTGGTCCGCGGAAGCTCAGGCGCACGGCTTGGCCAAGCCCGACAAAGCCTTGACCCAGGCGCTGGAACGTCAGCGGGTTCTCCGCGCTCACCCATTCGGTGAGGGGGCCCTCATGGCTCATCGCACGGGTTCGCACTGCGAGAGAGGTCGTCGTTGTGCTCACTCGCACAGGGTAGTACGGCTGGGTGAGGACATGCCTAGAGCGCAATTTTCAAGGCTTTTCGCCACCTTTGCCGAGTACTCTAGGGAGCGTGACGACCGCGGATTTGAGCAAAAAGCCAGAAGAAGTTGCTGGCATGTTCGACGAGGTCGCCAAAGGCTACGACCGCACCAACGCCTTGCTTTCTGGGGGAAACTCGGTGCTCTGGCGCATGGCTACCGTGAAAGCCTTGGATCTGAAACCAGGCGAACGAGTTCTTGATGTTGCGGCGGGAACGGGAACCTCATCGAGGGCTCTGCAGAAGACTGGTGCGACAGTAGTGGCTCTGGATTTTTCCCCAGGAATGGTTGCCGAGGGTCGCAAACGAAACCCCGACATCGAATTTGTCGAGGGTGACGCGGAGTCTCTCCCTTTCCCTTCCGCCAGCTTTGATGCGGTGACCATCAGTTTTGGTTTGCGCAACGTCAACCAACCCCAGGTCGCCATCGGGGAAATGTATCGGGTGCTGAAACCCGGTGGTCGCATCGTGATTTGTGAGTTTTCCCACCCGGCAGCACCCATTGTCCGGGCTGGTTACCAGGGCTATATGAAGTATGTGATGCCAGCAGTGACAGCACTTTCGAGTAGTCACAAAGAGGCTTATCGCTACCTCATGGAGTCGATTAATGACTGGCCGGAGCAGAGAGTTCTCTCCCAATGGCTAAGGGCTGCAGGGTTTACTCGGGTTGCATACCGTAATCTGACGGGAGGCATTGTTGCCTTACACCGGGCCAGAAGCCCGGAAGACTCCAAAGTGCGTG
>JAYOYJ010000132.1:0-1810 GCA_038153485.1 Pontimonas sp.
GCGCGCTTCCCTGACACGGAAGAGGTCACTGGTTCGAACCCAGTATCGCCCACCAGATTGTGCGAAGTCCGGGGTGAGGTGGATATCGATGCGCAACTCTCTCCTCGCCGTTGCCTTCCTCGTACTCTTCGCCATAGTGGTGGTGAGCTACCCCTCCTTCGCCGAGAATGATCTCGCGGTGATTGGAGTGGTGGCCTTGTTGCTCGTCGCCGGCCTGGTGGGCATTTTGCTCTCGGGTAAGGGAAACCAGGACAATCGCAGCGACGCTCCGTGAGTGCCCTTCGACCGGCGCTAGGGTTGACACATCAAGCCTTGTCCCCAAGAAAGCGTGATCTGCCGTGTCTTCTGAGAGTCCCTCTATCGCCACTGTCGTCGCGAGCGAGCGCACAACTGGCGCAGAGCTCTTCTCTCAGCCGAATGTGATTGCGATGTGCGTGGAGGGCGAGATTCGAGACCTGCACTCGGCGGTGGGCGCGGGACAGAGCGCCGATCCCGTGATGGTGGATTCTGCCCAGGGATTGGAGATTCTTCGTCACTCGGCTGCTCACGTGTTAGCTCAAGCGGTGCAAACACTCAACCCCGACGCAAAGCTGGGAATTGGCCCTCCCGTGACCGACGGGTTCTATTACGACTTCGATGTTGCCGAGCCTTTTTCTCCAGAACAGCTTTCTGCGCTCGAAAAGGAAATGCAACGCATCGTCAAGAGCGGTCAACGTTTCGTGCGCCGCGTCGTGAGCGCTGAGGAAGCGCTGACCGAGTTGGCTCACGAGCCCTATAAGTGTGAGCTGGTCGGTTTGAAGGATTCTGCGGCCTCAGGCGATCAGGGGGAGAGCGTAGAGGTGGGCGCCGGCGAACTCACCATCTACGACAACGTGGATGCGAAAACGGGTGAGACCGTATGGAAGGACCTGTGTCGGGGCCCTCATGTTCCCTCGACCAAGGTTCTCGGCAATGGCTGGAAGCTCACCAGGCTCGCTGCCGCATACTGGCGAGGCAATGAAAAGAACCCTCAGCTACAGCGAATCTATGGGACTGCGTGGGCGAGTAAAGAAGATCTGCGAGCCCACCTGGAGCGTCTTGAGGAGGCTGCGCGCCGGGATCACCGCAAACTAGGTCAGGATCTTGGCCTCTTCTCCTTTCCCGACGAAATCGGCTCGGGGCTCGCAGTCTTTCATCCCAAGGGTGGTGTCATCCGACGTGAGATGGAGGACTACTCGAGGCGGCGTCACGAAGAGGCAGGCTATGAGTTCGTCTACACCCCGCACATTACAAAATCGGAGCTTTTTGAGACCTCCGGCCATCTCTCTTGGTACAAGGAGGGAATGTTCCCTCCCATGCGGATGGATGAGCACCGCAATGAGGCGGGTGAGGTAACCAAGCAGGGCGCTGACTACTACCTCAAGCCCATGAACTGCCCGTTCCACATTCTCATTTATCGCGCGAGGCAGCGCTCCTACCGCGAGTTGCCGCTACGCATGTTCGAATTTGGGTCCGTCTATCGCTACGAAAAAAGCGGTGTCATTCACGGTTTGACCAGAGTGCGCGGTCTCACCATGGATGACGCTCACATTTTCGTCACCGCAGAGCAACTGGAGCAGGAACTCTCTGCGCTTCTTGACTTTGTGCTGGGCCTCCTCGCGGATTTCGGTTTGACCGACTTCTATCTCGAGCTCTCCACGAGGGATAGTGACAGTGAAAAATTTGTCGGCTCCGACGAATTGTGGGAGAGGGCGACCGCCACGTTGGCCTCGGTCGCGGAAAAGTCGGGTCTTGATCTCGTGCCAGATCCTGGTGGTGCCGCGTTCTATGG